>JBMOHF010000048.1:0-1677 GCA_049317985.1 Patescibacteria group bacterium | reverse complement strand
CAAGTTCATAGTAGTTGAGGCTCAAATTTATAAAAAAAGGCGGGCACTTAATTAGTGACCGTCTAAATTTTGTTTGAAAATATAGTTAAGAAGGAATTAAAAGAAAAACAATAATTTTCCTTTTGCCTTTTTTTTCTTTAATTTTTTCCCCTCAGCGATATCGGAAGCTTCTTTCTCGTTGTAATGTCCTTGCATAAAGCCTTCAAGCGCCTCTGTGAGAAGAATCGCCTCTTTAAGAGGCCTTTGATGAAGATTACGTCCAAGCGCTACTCCGCGTGTCCCTTGTTTCGCTTGACTTGAAAGAGCGGAGAATAGTTGCTTAGTACTCATTTTTGAACCGCCGACACAAATTACGCCGCAATTTCCGGCCGCCTCGGTCACTTCGTTGAACTTATCGGCGTCTTTTTTGTTTTTGTAGGGATACTTTACTTTAACAAAATCAGCGCCCAAGGAAGAGGCAACGCCAGCTCCGCCCGCGATTAAATGTGGTAAATCTTCATTTTTTATTTTACTACTGCGAGGATAGAGCCAAATAATTGCCAATAAGCCGTTCTGATGAGCTTTATAACAGATTTCCGCAGCCTCTTTGATCATTGAGGTTTCGTATTTTCCGCCAAGATAAACTGTATAACCTACGCCGGTAATTTTCAAATTACTTTGCTTGGCAAAATCACAAACATCTTCAACTTTGTGCCAAGCCGGTGACAGCAACTCGTCCTTATTATCGAGAATATTCGTGCGTCCGTTTAGTTTGACGACATAATTAATATTTTTATAGTCTTCGCCATATCGAGCAATTAATCCTAGATGAGCAGCAAAAACGCCACACTTGATCGATTTGGCAATTTCAAATAGATGGCGCGGGTTTTTGTCTTCAGGGGAAATTCCTGGACCAAAAAAATCATCATTAAGATGTTCGAGCTTTTGGTCACCAGCAAACAAAAATAATTTACCGGATTTTCCGGTTGCTCTCTGCCAATTTTTTTTGTAATCAGAATGCTTATTCTTTGGAACAGTGAGCGGAATCTGTAATTTATCCATATTTATGATATTATGATATAGTAAGATAAAATCATTATAAACATTTTTATTATAGCATAATATGGATAAAGAACCCAAAGTTAAAAAGTTTAAAGTTGAAGATTATCACAACAACTCTTTGCCAAGTATAAAAATGATGAGTTTTGGTTTATGGCTGGCCGAGAATCGTCGTAGAATTTTCAAAATTTTTGTTGTCTTACTAATCGCGAGTATTGTCGGTTTCTTTGTTTACTCCGCTTATGGTTTTTTGTATTATTATTTAGTTGGGCAGGATCAAGACAAAACCTTAACTGAAAACTTTTCAAATATCGGAATCGATCTTCAAGCTGCCCATCTGCGTTCACTTGCGTCGCCAATTCAAGTTTCATCTCTCATGACTTTCGATAATGGAGACAAGGTTGATTTAGCAGTTAATTTGAAGAATACCAACGATAAATATTTTTCCTCTTTTGATTATTGCTTCGTTTCTGGAACAACGGAAATTTCTTGCGGTAGTAGCTTTATTTTGCCTGGTACTGAAAAATACGTCTTGGCTTTAGCACAAAAGAAGCAAGCGGGAAAATATGAATTTATTTTGAAAAATTCATCCTGGCAGAGAATTGATAATCGAGAATATCCTGATTGGCCAGCTTTCTA
>JBMOHF010000047.1:0-1728 GCA_049317985.1 Patescibacteria group bacterium | reverse complement strand
GTCCATCTTCTCAAACGTGAGGCTTCCCAGGGATGAAAAATCAAGTTCTGAAGCTATGTGGGCTTTAGAAAAGTTGTCCGGAAATGCAGTTGTTAAACCAACAATATTAGCTCTTCGGGATTCGCATGAGAATAACCTCGCGCATAAATTTTTGGAACACATTTCTTATCACGGTGTTCCTCAAATCACTACACTAATTGATTTTGGCGGTATTGATCTTTTTAACCAGACAAACAAAGGTGGTCTAACTCCAATTGCTGCATATCCTAAAGAGTTTGCAGGTCTTTTAGAGCCACTTGTAGATTATTCAACTCTTGATCCTGTGACGAAAGATTATTCTGCTCTTCGACCATACCCAGATACTCATCCTGAACGCCAAGCGCAACTTAAGCTGCAGAAATTGCTAAAGCCTGCTGCCCAGAGAGATGTGCAAGGTGTGGTGGAGCGATTTGGTGCCATAGATAGGGATAATCCAGATTATAACGAGAAACTAAACGAATTTTTTCATATCGTAAATGGCTTTATTAAATCTTATGGATCTCAAATAAGTATTCCCATACTACCCGTCACTTTTTAAGAAGGTAGAAGGATAAGAGAATTTTTGTTAAAATTCTGATAATTTTTCGCAAAAAAAAAGATTCAGAATGAACAATATCAGCTCCCTTATCCAGATGCTATCAAAGCATTTTTTAATGCATCCCTCAAGATTAAAAACATTTGCTTTTTCAATTTTAGGAACCATGAATAGCGGTAATTGCCAACAATACAGTCTGAGCAGAATGCTCGATAGTCCAACCTGTAAGTCTGGCATTCGTCGTATAGAGCGATTTTTTCAAAAACAAGATTTATTGTGTTCAAGTTTAGCCCTATTTCTTGTCGCAGCTCTTAATTTCAATGGATTATTTGATTTATGTTTGGACCGAAGTAATTGGGAGTTTGGCGAAAAAGATATTAATTACCTCGTGCTGAGTTGGCGAATCTCGAAAGAACTATCTCTCCCTCTTTTTTTTGTTGAGTTGGACAAAGCTGGAAATTCAAACACGAAAGAACGCATTGATCTTATTCAACAATTTATTGATGTCTTCGGCCAAGGTCGCATTAAAAGCTTGAGTGCAGACCGTGAATTTGTGGGGAAAGACTGGTGTAATTATCTTATTCAGAATAAAGTCCCTTTTTATATGCGACATCGTATAAATATTAAAATACCATACGGCGAAAAAACAGTGGAGTGTGTAGGAAAGTTCTTTGACCATCTAGAAATTAATCAGACGCGTAGCTTGTTCAAAAAAATAGACGGACAAGAGGTTTGTTTCGTTGGAAAAAGGCTAAAAGCTGGCGAGTTACTTATTATTCTCACGAATCAGACTCATAAAAAAGAAGACCAAATTCTGGGTGAATATCGGAAGAGATGGTCTATTGAAGAGCTTTTCAAAAAGCTTAAAACATCAGGATTCAACTGGGAAAACACACATATGACATGTGCAAAACGCTTGTCAAAATTGCTTATCATTTTATCCATTGCAGTATTGTTTTCTTATTTGATGGGAGCAACACTCCAAAGAACTTATAAAAAAACTCTGATGTGTTTTTCTAAAACTATTTTTCGATATGGGCTACAAAATTTTCAACATCTGGTTTCAAAATCAATTCACAATGCCATTGTTTACCTAGTTAAATGCTTGAATTTAGCTACTGATATCAGCTTTCTAAAAAGTGACGGGTAGTATG
>JBMOHF010000046.1:0-1948 GCA_049317985.1 Patescibacteria group bacterium | reverse complement strand
GTTGTGCAATATCACCTTCGTGGGTTTGGTCTGAACCAAAACCGTCTTTACCCAGTTCATATGGGGTTAATGGTTTGTTAGCCATTGATAATAAGCGTTCGAGTGCTAAACGAATCGTTTCGTTTTTGGAAAGGTGATGTTGTTGACAATAAATAGTTAATTGCTGTTCCAGGTTGTCGGGTAATTGAATAGATAAAGACATGGGTGCTCCTCTTAATATTTCACGATTATAGCAAGTGTGTTGTTCGCATTATATTTCACTTTATGAAAAACTATCTTTATAGATATGGTGTGCTAATGTCGGTAAAAAATCATCTGAAGTGGCTGATAATTTTCTTAACTCAGATTTCTGATTAACCCAAAAATATTGCAGTAAAAAACTTTTAAAGTCATGTTCTTCAGCACCAGTTTGCCCTGTATTATATTTATAAATTTCATTTATTTTTTTTCTAAATTCATTCAGCTTCTTTTCTTTTTTTTCACCATTAACAATGAGAGTAACAATAAAAACTTCTTGTTCATTTTTGGAAACATTATTCATTCTAATTAATATGTCATCAACATATTCTTCTGCATGCTTAATATTGCCATTTAAAGTTTTAATATTGATATTATCGGCTGCTGATAAAGCAACACAACGTAACAAAATTCTTTCATAAGGCTGTATTGCTTTGGATAATTTGAACATGGCACGCATGTTGACTAAAAATAAAAAAGCTATGGTCTTGGGATCTAGCGGCTCAAGTAAATTTGCATGAGACACCCAGTTGCGGGTCATTTTCATAAGCCATGCAAAGGTATAAATATCATGGATTTTACTCAAATCTTTTCCATGCTTTTCTTTTAAGCTGTTTGGATCAATATTTTCTTCCCATTCATGGACAAGCGTCCTTAAAAACAAGCGATATTGTATGTTTGTGGTTGATAGGTCATTCGGTTTAATCGCTAAAAATTGCGACAAAGCATCAAGATAATTTTTTATATCCGTAGCTGTTATTTCAATAGTCGGTTGATTATTTTCAATTTTGATAAAGTCCCTAAATTGAATATTGCCGTCGTCTTTTTCAATATGGGATTTTAAAAAATAACAGCCTTCAATAATCCCCCGCCTTAAAACCAGATAATCGTTTCTTTCGTGATTTTCTAACCAATGATTAAGATGTTGCTTGGCTTCATTTAAACTTTTATTGATGGCTTTAGGCGGTTCAATACGACAACGCCGATAAGCCCCACAAAATCTGTTATAGGTATTTTGGTAAATGCCATCGTTTAAATTATTGAAATGATTTTCAAGATTTTGGCACAAGCCTTCAATATCTTCTGCCTCTATCAATTCAGAGCATTTTATTACCGTTTCTTCGCTAAGTTCATTTGTGATAGTTTCTAGAATTTTATTAAAAAGATCATCATTGCCTTGTCTATAGGATTCCCGCAATTCATCTATCCGACTTATATTAATATCTGCATTAGCAGTTAAAAATATAATTTGGTCTTTCGGAAATCCATGCTCCAGCAAGTTTAAAAACAAATTCATTCCGCTTTCTTGTAAAAATTCTTGCTCGGTAATTTTAAATTGCTTTGCAAGTTCTTTTACTTTGTCAGTATGCTCAGAATTTTCTAAGTTTATATCCAATACAATCAAGTCAAATTGCGCTAAACAACTGCTAATAACTTCTTCTGCTTCATTGAAGGATGTTTTTACGCAAACCGACCTATTGTTAAACCATGCAATTTGTTTTTGTTCTGAATATTCGTCTTCAACCCATAATATTTTCAGCATTTTTACTCCACATTGGCTCTGCGCTTTATTTTAAGGCTAGGTAATTCATTTACCAGCAAGTCTTTTTTAAAGAAAAGAGTTGCCTGAAATTGATTTTTTTGTTGAGAAATCACTAAACTTTCTTCTGGGTTTTTCGTATCGTTCAGTTGTTTTAAATCTTCTTGAATG
>JBMOHF010000045.1:0-1982 GCA_049317985.1 Patescibacteria group bacterium | reverse complement strand
TAACAAAAAGCTTCTTCTCGAAAAAGCAGGTGGGGGAATTCCCTATTGGCATCAAACCTTTTACATTTTGGTGTTTCGGAACGACTCGCGCTGGAAAATCCATGATGACTTTAAATATGGCAAAGCAAAATATTGAGAATGGCGATTCTGTCGTTTTTCTTGACTCAAAATGTGAGTCAGGAATTCTGTCTGAAATAAAAAAAGCGGCAGAAAAGGCAGGAAGAATCGCTGATGTGAAAGTTATTAATGCTGATACAGATTACAATAGCATTAATCTGTTTTCAATTGAATTCACGTCAGAAGAAATAATTGAGCATATTATGTCAGTTGTTAATGGATGGAGAGAGCCTTTCTTTAATAATTTTTGTCGTGAGATACTTCAGGCTTACTTTTCAGTTAAACAGTTTTTATCTGACGGCAAACATGTGTTTTCTTCGTTGAAAATAATAGCTGATATGAAATATCAAGACATGATAACAATAAAAGAAGAATTGGAAAACATGATAACAAAGCTAAAAGATATAGCTAATCTCTCAGAAAAAGATAGCGAAAAAAAGTTCTATCGAGATAAAATTATTGACGTAGAAAACGTTTTAACTGACTTTAAAAAGACAATAGATGCTCCAAAAGACTATCTAATTATGTCTTTAAGTCACATCCGCGTTGCTCTTACGCAAATGAATGAGCTTGGTTTTGGGACAAATAGTCAACAGAAAAATGAATTGTTCGAGCTGATTCATTCAGATAAAACTTTTATCCTCGTTGTGCAAGCCGGTGGATTGGCTCAAAGGGATAAATCTGGTATTGTTCTGAAAAGCATTCTCTCTGTCGTTCGTACAAGTGCGGCAAGGGATTATTCTTCTGCAAAAAACATAAAAAAACGGATGCATATTTATCTTGATGAAGCTCAGAACTTGCTATATAGAGGAGTGGATGATTTGTTTGCTCTTTCACCGATGATTGGATATTATATATACGGATTTTGTCAATCAATCAATCAGATGAAAGACACTGCCGGGGAAGAATTAACAAAATCAATTCTTGACAATACTTATACCAAAGTGTTTATGCGTACTTCAGATATAGCAACTGCTGAATACGCAGGTAATGAGTTATCGCAGTGTTTGGAAAATCTGGCTAATCCGAAAATCTATCATTCTTTAGAAAGTGGGGAGTTTTTTGTTAAAACAATTAAAAATAAGAAGGAATATATTTATCACGGCAAGTGTTCAATTGTTGAACTTAGCTGAATTTATAAGGTAATATGCAATATTCACCGCCGTAAAGTTGGCTTAAAAAACCATAAAGGTGGCTTAAAAAAACGAAAAGAATAATCAAAATTGGAAGTTTACCGCCGTACAGGCGGCTTATAAATTAAAACTTCGTTATGTTTTGGATGGATTAACTTTCACCGCCGTACAGGCGGCTTATTAAAGCAATCTTCTAGGAATGTGCCGCTTTTATCTGTTCACCGCCGTACAGGCGGCTTATAAATATTAACGGAGCCTGAAGAGAACGTTACTAAAATTCTCCGCCGTACAGGTGGTTTATAAAGGCAGCAACATATCAGAGAGCGGAATGCTTCTGTTCACCGCCGTACAGGCGGCTTACAAACATTTGGCATTGCTTTAATTCAATACGTCGATAAGCATTGATTTCCCTTTTAAATAGTTATTTTTGGTATCTATAATTAATGATTACTTTTTAGCTTCAGACGAAACTACGTCTTCCCATTTGCTCTTAAAGGTACAGTTTGTTTCTTGTGAACATTTAACATCACCATCTAGATTTTTAACCAGGTAGTTACCACACTGAGGACATAATTTATCAGTGGCTGAAAAAATAAAATGAGTTACAACTATTGAAATTGACATGATTTAAATCTCCCTTTTTAAGGCATTAATCAATTATTTTAAAAATAGTGAGCAAGAATTCCCCCGCCTACCGGAACGGAGGCGGCGGGATAAATTGCTCAATCTTTG
>JBMOHF010000044.1:0-2149 GCA_049317985.1 Patescibacteria group bacterium | reverse complement strand
TAGTTGGCCAAACTTTAGCAGTCCAGGATTTTAAGGATTTATCCAAACGTGATTTCGGGCGCCCTTCACGTGATGATGAGTCAGGGATGCTTCCTCCAAAATTAGCCCAAATAATGATTAATCTTGCTGGACAAAAAAGCCTTGAGGCCACTATCTTAGATCCTTTTTGTGGCTCCGGAACAGTGGTTACTGAAGCGATGTTAATGGGTTTTCAGAATCTTATTGGCGCTGATTTGTCTCCAAAAGCCGTTAGTGATACTAGGGAAAACGTGAATTGGATGCGCAAGCGCTATGACCTCGAACGGGCTAATATTAAAATAATTAACCGTAACGTGGTTAATCTCTCGAAAGTTATAAAAGCCGGTTCTGTTGATGCCGTGGTCACCGAACCTTATCTTGGTCCTCAACGAGGATTAAAGAATATTCCTTTGGTTATTGCCGAATTAGAAGATCTTTACGCCCAAGCCTTAAGGCAATTTGATTTAATATTAAAACCAGGCGGAAGAGTAGTAATGATTTGGCCGGTATTTTACGGCGAGAATCATATTGAGCCAAGATTAGGCAATTTTACGAAAGTTTACTCGGTTTTATATGGTCGTTCTGGACAAAAAGTTTTCCGAGAAGTGGTGGTTTTGGATAAGAAATAAGAGTAATTAAAATATGTTAGAAAGCCCGGCTAGAGATGGTCGGGTTTTTGTTTAACTATTGACAAAGACTACGTAGTATGCTAATATTTAGTCATATTTTGTTAATTGAAAAACAAGTAAAATTTAATTGATATTCAATTTCGTCTCAGTTCTTTAAATTGAGGTGGACTTGATAGTCAATTAAATTAATGATTACTTAATACAGAAAAAAATGAAAATGTTAAATTTTAGTAAAATGCTCATAGGAGTAATTGTAGGAATTACTGGAGCCTTATCGTTAACCCTGAATGTTTGGGGGCAAGATTGGTATGAAGTGTTTACTTCAATCATCTTTGGGATTATTGTCGGTGCACTAATTACTGATTACAAAATTACAATCGCAATTTTTAAAAAATCTGTTTTACTTGTGCCCAAAATATTTGAAGCGTTGGTTGTAATATTTGTTGTAAATAGATCTAAGACTTTCGGCGGCGTAGCAAAGGCGGTTATGTCCACAGTTATTGATGCAAAGTCTTTTAAATTAAGTGATAAACAAAAAAATTCTATCCATCTCCAATGTTTATTTTCAATTTTTAATTTGCTGCTTGTATCAGGTTTTTTAATTACAATTTTTGCTTTCGCGTCTATTATCTGGTATTTAACTTTAGTAACGAAGCTCACTCCGGGCGTCATTTACGTGTGTGTTAGTTTGTTTGTATTTGGAGTTGCACTTTTGAGGTTAACCGCAAATCTTAATGTGTCAATGGAATTTACTGAATGGTGCAGAAGTTTAACTAATGCTGAAGTAAAAAATATTTGGGACACGAAACCTGGGTATAATGACTTTAAGTTTCATCTGGGGTTTGATTATGTAAACAATAAAGAGATAGATTTTGAAGATGAAACGATTGGGATGACATTTTCTGAGATTTTTCAAAGATCATTTGCATCAGTAAAAACTGTGTTTCGCAAAAAAATTGTCAAAGATCTCAAAGGAATTTACCTGTTTTTTTGCTTTATTTTCTTAGCTTTGATCAGCATCCTTATCCTGCCTCTACTTTTATTGAAGGAAGTAGGAAATCACGGTGACATAATAATGGTTTCTGCATCGATTGCAGTCGGGTCGCTATGTGGGACAATACTTCATTCTTATTCTTTAGGGTTCGAAACAGGGGTTGCGATTTTAGGCTGGTCGATGGTGCTCCATAAAATATTTAAATTAAACATTGGCTACTTCTTCAATCATAAAACTGGTGTTTATTGCAAAATTAAAAGTAAACTGGGGTATTACTAATTTACATTTTGAACTTACATTCCAAAAAAGGCTTTGTTTAAAGAACAAAGCCTTTTCTAATATCCAAATCTCTATTTATTAATCAGGAAGTTGCATATATCACCATCTTTCACAATATATTCTTTTCCTTCAACGCGAAGAGTTCCAAGTTCACGCGCCTTTGCTTCGCTGCCAGCGGCAACGAATTGATCAAAGCTCATGGTTTCAACGCGAACGAATCCCTTGATGA
>JBMOHF010000043.1:0-2174 GCA_049317985.1 Patescibacteria group bacterium | reverse complement strand
TTATTAAATCAATAGGATAGATCGAGCAGTTTTGTCTTAATTTTAATTATTTAGCTGTTGATTTATGGCAAAATAACCAAAATTCATTTTCATTGATAATTTTAATGTCAAACCTGCTAAAAGCAATAAAATCAATAGTTGATAACCCAATAATAAAAGTTAAAGATTTTTATTCTGGTCGTAATAGAGCTAATTCTGTCGGTGAGGCATTAGAAAATTATGTAAAAGATATTTTTGCAAATTCTTTTGAATTGCCTGAAGTTGAGCGATTGGAGAAGTTCAACGAAGTTTTTTCGTATTTAGGCAATCAAAACAATCCGCCTGACATCATTCTTCGTAATGGTGATGCAATAGAAACCAAAAAAGTTCAAAGCCCTACAAGTGCTCTGGCATTAAATAGTTCCTACCCAAAAGCAAAGCTCTTTGCTGATAGTTCAATGCTTACAAAAGCGTGTAAAACGTGTGAAGAATGGGTTGAAAAAGACATTATTTATATTGTTGGTTATACAACCGATTCGGATATTAAATATTTGTGGTTTGTTTATGGCGACTGTTTTTCTGCTGATAAAGAAGTTTACGAAAAAATAAAAAGAAAAATTTCTTCTGGCATAACTGAAATTCCTAATGTTGAATTTACCGAAACAAATGAATTAGGAAAAGTTAAGAAAGTTGATCCTTTGGGGGTCACTGATTTGAGAATTCGAGGTATGTGGCATATTGAAAACCCACATAAAATTTTCTCGTATTTAAATATAATTGATGCAAATGCCAAATTTCAAGCTCTGTGCTTAATGAAAACTGAAAAGTTTAATTCTTTTCCATCCGCAGATAAAACAGCCCTGCAAAATCTCACAACAAATAACTATTCTTTTAAGGAAGTCAAAATAAAAAACCCCAACAATCCAGCGCAATTATTGGATTGCACCTTAATAACCTTCAAGGTGAATTAGTATGAAATTAGTTACATTTTTCGCTGGTGCTGGTGGTTTAGATTTGGGCTTTTCTAAAGCTGGATTTGATGTTATTTGGGCAAATGAATATGATAAATCAATTTGGGAAACCTACGAAAAAAACCATAAAGGTGTTTTTTTGGACAGGCGTAGTATTACTGATATTCCGACTGATGAAGTCCCGAAATGTGATGGGATTATCGGCGGCCCGCCTTGCCAAAGCTGGAGCGAAGCGGGGGCTATGAGAGGAATTAGTGATAAAAGAGGGCAGCTCTTTTATGACTTTATTAGAATTTTGGCTGACAAACAACCTAAATTTTTTCTTGCTGAAAACGTGTCTGGGATGCTTTTAGCGACTCATGGTAATGCGTTAGAAAATATCAAATGTATGTTTCGGGAGTGTGGTTACAATTTGTCATTTCAAATGCTGAACGTGTCTAACTATGGTATTCCCCAAGATAGAAAACGTGTTTTTTTTGTAGGTTATCGCAGTGATTTGGGTATTGAATTTGAGTTTCCTGAGCCAACAACCTTAGAAAATAAAATTCCGTTGAGCATAGCCATTGGTGACTTAAAAGACAATGCGTTATCAGCCCAACAAGGTAATATTACAAATGGTGAGAACTGCTTAGTATCAAACCATGAATACATGACAGGTGGATTTTCAACCATTTATATGTCAAGAAATCGTGTCCGTTCTTGGGACGAAGTTTCGTTTACTATTCAAGCAGGTGGTCGTCACGCGCCAATACATCCACAAGCACCAAAATTTCAGTTCATTGAGCAAAATGTCAGGGTTTTCGTGCCAGATCAAGAACATTTATACCGTAGATTAAGTGTTAGAGAATGCGCAAGAATTCAAACTTTTCCTGACAGTTTTAACTTCTATTACAAAAATATTGCGGATGGCTATAAGATGATTGGCAACGCTGTTCCTGTCCGAATGGCAAAGATTTTGGCGCAAAAAATACTAAATGATTTATCAAGTTTAGAAAATGCCAAAATACCTAAAAAGCATCAAGTGGTTGTATCAAGCATGGATACTGAGTTGGTTACTTTAGCCTAACGAATAAGGATAGATTGTGTGAGCAAAGCGAACCACAATCTTATCCGGTTGTTGGACAAGCCCGGCGGTAGTCGTGAAGCTTAATAGATAAGCAAATATCTTTTTGTGGTGATGTGTATTAGCGTGGGCGTAATGACGCGGCATTTTGACGGCGGTGC
>JBMOHF010000042.1:0-2267 GCA_049317985.1 Patescibacteria group bacterium | reverse complement strand
AAATCACGTTTGGATAAATCCTTAAAATCCTGGACTGCTAAAGTTTGGCCAACTAATACCTTTCCATCTTTTTTTGCAATAACTAGCTCAATTCCTTTACCGATTAATTTATTCTGAGTAACTACGACGCTAGAAAGCTGCGCTTCACGACTAGTAACTAAGCGGCAAGAAAGACCTTGATCGCGGAAATATTTCTTTAATTCGAGGCCCAGGGCTAAAGGTTTTTGAATGGCTTCACCGTAGACAGAAATACCAAAACAAAACTTTCCCTCGCCACTTGCCCCCTTGGCTTTTGACGCAATTTTAGCCAAAGAAAGCTGTAATTCCAATTGATCTGGATTATCTAATTCCTCATGAAAAATACCAATTTTAATAATCCCACCGAGTTTTTTGATAAGGTTTTCGGGAACTATTTCATGTTCAGTTTCGAGTACTAAGAGCTCTTTTGTGACTAGTGTTTTTTCCTTAATTCCCAAAACAGTCGCAATTTCGGCGAATGAAAGTTCTGGATTGGAACCTAGAATAAAGAAATATCGTTGTTTTTTTGAATTTGACATAAAAATACTATATAACATTAATTCAGGTATTGCAATTTTCAAAAATTTGTGCTAGAGTCTTAGTAATTAAAGATTATATCTTTTCCATGTCGCTCTCAAAAGCGATGATTCCAAAATTCTATTTTGGAGTCAAAGGTATTCCGATTTGCCCCAAGGCCTTTTTCTGGAATACTGGGGTTTTTATTTTAAAAAAATAAAAAATAAAATAGGATGTCTCGTTGATAAGTAATTAGTAAAAAATTTATCCGAGTTATTCTATAATAATTATGTCAAAAACAAAAAAGTCTGAGCAAAATCATTACGAGATGCTCTTCATCATCCCAAACAAATTCACCGAAGAAGAAGCCAAAGTCCAAGTGACAAAGGTTGAAGAATTGGTTGCTGCCCAAGGGGGTGCAATTACTTACCGTGAATACTGGGGAAAGAAGCGCTTGGCTTATGAAATCAAGCACAACCATTACGGTTATTATTCTCTTTGCGAATTCGACATTGACCGCGCGGCAATTGCCAAAATCGATAACGACCTTCGCTTGAGTAACGATGTTTTACGCCACCAGATCGTGGTCGCACCAGTTCTTTCAAACGAAACTCGTGCTCGCCAAAAATCTTTGAGCGAAAAACTAGCTATCAAAAAAGAAGAGACTGACAAAAAACCAAAAACGAATGAAGAAGAAACCAAGAAAGCTCCAGTAGTTACTGAAACAGTGGCTGATTCTTCCAAGGAATTGGATGAAAAAATGGAAGGCATCTTGAGTGCAAAAGACTTGCTTTAATCGGAAATTTTTTAAGAGTCCTGTACTCTTAATAATTTCTTAAAAAAACATATGAACTTAAACAAAGCGATGATCATTGGTAACTTAACCCGTGAACCAGAAATCCGAAACACTCCATCTGGCCAACAAGTTGCCTCGTTCTCTGTTGCTACTAATTTCGTTTGGAATGACCAAGCTGGAAAGAAAAACGAAAAAGTTGAATTTCACAATATTATTGCCTGGCGCCGTTTAGCAGAAATTTGCGGACAGTATTTACACAAAGGTTCCAAAATTTATGTTGAGGGTCGCTTACAAACAACCGATTGGACTGGTCAAGATGGCGTTAAACGTTATCGAACCGAAATCGTTGCTGAAAATTTAATCATGTTGGATAGTAAAGGCGGTTTTGAAGGTGGCGCTCCTCGTGCTCCTCAAGCTCCTTCCGAAGAATCAATGAACGATTCCGAAGAAGAAATCCGCGTTGAAAATATCCCATTCTAAGAATAAAACTATGGCTATCAAAAAACACAAAGATTGTTATTTCTGCGCAAACCAATTGGATGTTGACTATAAAGACACCCGCACTTTGCGTCGTTTCGTAAACTTCTACATGAAAATGCTTCCAGGGAGCCGCACGGGCGTTTGCGCTTGGCACCAGAGAAAACTTTCCATGTCCATCAAACGCGCCAGAATCATGGCATTGTTATCCCACACCCACAAATAATTCTTATTTACCTCGCCTCAAAGAGGCGGGACGATCAGAAACTATGTTAGATTTTAACCAAATCAAAACCGGCAAAGTGATTAAGGTCAACAACATGCCGTACGTCATCGTCAAAACCGACCATCACAAGATGGGTCGCGGCGGTGCAGTTCTCAAAGTAAAATGCCGTAACTTAATTGACGGAAATACTCTGGAAAAAACTTTCCAAGGCGCTGAAAAAGCCGACGAAGCGGA
>JBMOHF010000041.1:0-2443 GCA_049317985.1 Patescibacteria group bacterium | reverse complement strand
ATGTATTTGATATCAGTAAATTATCAATTATTTTGGTAATCGTCAATATATCAAGACTTAAGGATATAAAAAAAGAGGCATTTAATTTTTTGCCTCTTTTATGTTTTTAATGATAACGATTATTGCACTTATTAAAAAGGCGATCATCATCCCGGTTAAATCATATGAAATTTGTACCCATTGAATTGGGTGCAAACTGCCGTGAATTTGCCTAGCACCACCCTGAATGATTATCTCCCAGATTACGGTTAGAGAAATATTACAAACAAATGCAGACTTTGTCGCCGCTTTTAAATCTAATCCACCTTGGAGGGACGCCAAGGTAAATATAAACGACAAGAATGTTACTCCGTAGAGATGCTCTAAACACCTTAAAGTATCGTAATTCCAATAAAAATACATCAGATAAATCATGCCGTGAATAAACATGGCTAATAGAGAAAGTATCGCTCCGGCGAATATAATTTTTTTCATTGTTAAATTGCTTTTTGGTTTTCAGAAAATAATATAATATATAGTTGCATTTGTCAATAGCAGAAATATTTTCAAAGAGGTCATTCTACCCAAAGTCTTAAGCGTGAACGGGCAATTGAACCGGCTAAAATATTTGACTAAAATCCAAAAAGGCGTTATTTTAAATAAGCACAAATTCATTAAAAAAATTAAACAATGCAAAAAATAGCAATCTTAGTTCTCGCGCGGATTAGATCCGACGCGCTAATTATTGCTATTTTACTAGCAATAATAAAAAACAAAAAAAATCGAATCTGGAAAAGAATAAAAGTAGACACAATCGCTTTTGTCATCTTTGGACTTACTACTAGTATCGTAACAATTATTTACGAAATATTCCTAGCGGGGGTTAATCCGGATCAGTGGTGGAAGGTCAGAATACTTTATAATATTATTCGTTTGCTTGGCGTTTATTTTCTTGGTCGTTTGACCGACAAATTAAGAGAAAGATTAAACTGCGAAACTTTTCGTCAGTTAATTCTCAAATTACTAACGTTAACAGCATTTAATATTTTAAATTTTTTTACATTCTTCTTCGAAATACTAGCTTTGTTGACGTTCAAGATATTTTATAATAATAGAATATTTTTTGTGTCACTAAGTTTCGCAAACATTGCCAGCGTATTCCAAAAATTATCAGAAGCAGTTGTTTCGGATAAAGTTGTTGTCTTTAGCGTCAAAGCAATTTCTGACGCAACGTCTCTATCTCTCTATCAGATCCCAGCTTACATTTTCTCGGCTCTGATCATGGGACTAGATTATAAGGTGATAATTTTTTTATCCCTGATATATCTATTAGATAATCTAGCTTTTGGTTGGTTATTCGGTTATATCTTGGATAAAACCAGGGCATATTTTTCAAAAGGAAAAAAAGCTTATTAAGATCTCAGACGGAGTCACTCGCATCACGCAAGAGCTGACTTGGAAAATGAGCGCCCGGTTGTCGCGACTGGGAGGTTGCTGACAAAAACGTCCGCAACTACACACCAGAGTAACGGTGAGAAGTTAATAGAGGGTTAGAGAAATCTGGCCCTCTTTTTTTGTTCAAAACTCTTGACACCCAACGTATTTATGCTATTATTTAGGTAACATAAAGCAAAGCCACAGACCGCAAGCGACATCAATAAGTCTTGCAGAGGCGATTATTTAGCTATTTTTAGCTTATTTTCCTCTGTGGCCGAAAGGTCGCTTTTTTATTATTTATATATAAATTAATATATATGCCAAAAACAAAAATCCAAAAGCAAGAAATTCTGCGAAGCTTGGAAGCAAAGATTGGAAAATCCAAATCAATTGTTTTCGCTGGCTTCAATGCTTTGGGGGTTAAGGACAACGAGGAATTGCGTGCCAAATTACGCACCGAAAATGGTGAATACTTTGTCGCCAAGAAAACCTTGATGAACTTGGCTTTCAAAAATCAGGGAATTGAAGGCTTGAATGCAAGAGGTTTCGACGGTAAGGTAGCAGCGATCTTCTCTTATGAAGATGAAGTTTCGCCAGCGAAAGCTGTTTTCACTTTCGCGAAGGGGAAGGAAGATAAAATCTTTTTCCTCGGCGGTCTCCTTGAAGGAAAAATTCTTTCCAAGGAAGAAGTAATCGCTTTAGCTCAGTTACCAAGTAAGACTGAATTGTATGCCAAGTTGGTCGGTTCTTTGAACGCGCCTATCTCCGGTTTCGTCAACGCTTTAGCCGGAAATTTACGCAATTTCGTTTATGTTCTAAAAGCGATTGAAGAGAAAAAAGCCTAACTTATAAAAAATAAAATTAACTTTAAATCTATGGAAGACAAAAAAGAAATCGAGGTACCAGCAAAATTTGCTCCCCTCGTAAGTGAAATCGAAAAAATGAGCGTTTTAGATTTAGCTGAATTAGTTAAAATCTTAGAAGAAAAATTTGGTGTTTCTGCTTCTGCTCCAGCTATGATGATGGC
>JBMOHF010000040.1:0-2764 GCA_049317985.1 Patescibacteria group bacterium | reverse complement strand
ATGGATTTTTTCTCCAATCTGTGTTAATACTTAGACTAGTATAAATAATAATAAACGCTTAGTCAAGTTATGCGCATTTTGGCAATTGAAAGTAGTTGCGATGAAACAGCTGCCTCAGTCTTATCAGCAACGAAAAATGGCAAACCAAATATTCTCTCGAACGTTATTTCCTCACAAATCGCTATTCACGCCCAATATGGTGGCGTAATCCCCGAAGTAGCTGCGAGAGAGCACGTTTTAAATATCATCCCCGTTGTGGCTGAGGCTTTGAAATTGGCAAAAATCAAACCACAACAACTTGATGCAATTGCTGTCACCAAAGGGCCCGGTCTAATTACTTCCTTAATTTCGGGAATGGAGACTGCTCGCACTCTTGCCTTCGCCTGGAACAAACCACTTCTTGGACTTAATCATATTGAAGGACATATTTACGCTGCTTTTTTAGATTTAAAAAAAGATTTAAAATTTCCCGCGGTTGTCTTAACGGTTTCTGGTGGACACACTTTAATTGCCTTAATGAAAGAACACGGAGATTTAAAAATTATTGGCGAAACGCGTGATGATGCCGCCGGTGAAGCATATGATAAAGGGGCAAAAATGCTTGGTCTTGATTATCCTGGCGGTCCAGCAGTAGCCAAGTTAGCTAGTGCTTATAGAGCCACATTTTTGGATACACCAAAGGATACGTTGGGATTTCCTCGACCAATGATGCATTCTGGTGATTTTGATTTTTCGTTTTCTGGGTTAAAAACATCGTTGCTATACAAATTAAAGGCAGATTCGAATTGGCAAAACAAAATTGACCAATATTGTTATGAATATCAAGAAGCAATTCTCGATTTATTAGTGGAAAAAACTTTAAAGGCCGCAAAAAAATATCATGCCGCCAGCATTATTGCAAGTGGTGGTGTTTCGGCTAACAATCGTTTACGCGAAAAACTAATTGAACGTGCAAAAAAAGTGACGCCTGATTCACAAGTCTTTTTTCCGGAAATGGCCTACACCACCGACAATGCCGCGATGATTGCCGCGGCCGCTTTTTTCCGCATTAGCCGCGGAGCAAAACTAAAGTCTTGGCAAAAAGAAAAAGTTGAGTTAAACTTATCCCTATAAGCTGGTTCGATGGCGAAGTGGTCTAACGCTGCAGTTTGCAAAACTGCCATTCGTGGGTTCGACTCCCACTCGAACCTCAAATTGAAAATGTCAAAATCGCCAAAACTGCCCTATTTTCGGGGCAGTTTTTGATTAGTGAAAATTCTGTGGATAACTTGTGTGGAAAACCACCAAATATCTGAGTTAAGTCCAGAAATACGTGGACTTAAATATCTATATACTATTTTGCGCCTGATTTTTTTTGTTTAATATTAGTATAAATATAAGACTTTTTTTAAAAAATAAGGAAAACTTTACAATTTATTGACCATAAAAACAAATAATGCTAAACTATGTGTATAAGTGTTCTTTTTAAATGATTTTTTACTGGCTTTTAATATTACTTGTTCTTTTTGTTCATTTTCTTATCAGAACTGATATGATAAGATTCAGCCACAAAAAAATTTCTCAATCGATAGTTGATTCATAACTAATAAATAGTTAGGACGCAGCTACTCATTTGCCCGAAATTTCGGCTCAAAGCCCGGTAAAAAATAGCGAGAGACAAATCAGTACTCAAGCACCTAATCTTATCATCTCAAATCGAGACGATCAAAGGTTCGGATGTGTTACCCTATTGAATTTATTATCTTTACATATATAATAAAAGGGTCCATTCGGACCTTTTTATTTACTAAACAGAAAATATGCCATTATCCATCGGAATTGTCGGCCTCCCGAATGTCGGAAAATCTACTTTATTTAATATTCTCACCAAAAAAGGTGTGGATGCTTCTAATTATCCTTTTTGTACCATTGAACCAAACGTTGGCGTGGTTAAAGTTCCTGATTCTCGTATCGAAAAACTAGCCGAAATTTCCAAGCCGGAAAAAGTTATTTATACGACGATTGAATTTGTTGATATTGCTGGTCTAGTGGCTGGCGCGTCAAAAGGCGAGGGTTTGGGAAATAAATTTTTAGCTCACATCCGCGAATGCGACGCTATTTGCGAAGTTGTTCGCGAGTTTAAGGATCATAATGTAATTCACGTGGACGGCCGAGTTAATCCGGAAAGCGATAAAGAAACAATCAATTTGGAATTAATTCTTGCTGACCTTGGCACCATTGAGAAGAGACTTGAGAAAAGCCGACGAGAAATAAAAAGCGGTAATAAGGAAATTATTTTTCAAAATGAAATCAGCGAAAAAATCTTTGCGCACCTTGAGTCAGGGAAAGTTGTTAGGGATATGGAATTCTCCGAAGAGGAAATGGTTTTTGTTAAATCTTTATGTCTATTGACCATTAAGCCAATGATTTATCTTCTTAACGTTGACGAAGGTTATGGCGGAGAAAATATTTTAAAAACTGAAAAAGAAGAAGTGATTGCCGTAAATGTAAAAATGGAAGAAGAAATTGCCTCTCTTCAAGAAGAAGATCAAGCTGAATATATTAAAGAATTGGGACTGGAGCAAAGTGGTTTAGATAAATTAATTCGTAGCGCCTACAATATTTTAGGTCTAGATACTTTCTTTACAACTGGTGCTGACGAAACTCGTGCTTGGACTATTAAAAAAGGAACAAAGGCGCCAATGGCGGCTGGGGTTATTCACACCGATTTCATCAAGGGATTCGTTCGCGTTGAAACCATGAGCTTTGATCAATTCGTTGCCGC
>JBMOHF010000039.1:0-2829 GCA_049317985.1 Patescibacteria group bacterium | reverse complement strand
GTTTTTGATAAAGGGGTTTTTCGACGTTATTAGACTATGTTCGGGAATTTAAAGTCTTATTTAAAGAATTTTGACTGGTTGATTTTTCTGCCAGTCTTTTTCCTTTCAGTTTTTGGTTTGGTAGAAATCTATAGTGTAGCTTTGGGTCAGGAAATGGTTGATCTTCTGAATTTTAAAAAGCAATTACTATTTATTGTGATTGGTTTAGCTTGTTTTTTATTCTTTTCATTCTCAAGTTTTCATTCCTTAAAAAGTGTTAGTCGCTATCTCTATGTATTAGCAGTTATTGTTTTGATTGCTGTTTTGATTTTCGGTCAGACAATTCGCGGCACTAAGGGCTGGTTTTCGATTGGTGGATTCAATCTTCAACCAGTAGAGTTTGTGAAGATCATTTTAATTATTTTTCTTGCTGATTATTTTGCCCGTCTTTCGACGAGAGTAAAAACGATTAAGCATTTGGCCGTCTCTGGTAGTTTCACTCTTATTCTTGGTGGCTTAATTCTTCTTCAGCCAGATTTTGGTTCGACTCTGATGCTTTTCTCGGTTTGGTTTATAATGATTCTACTTTCTGGTTTTAAACGAAAATACTTTGCCGTTATTTTCGTGGCCGTGATGATTGTTTTTACCATGGCCTGGTTTTTATTTTTTAAAGAGTATCAAAAAGAGCGAATTCTCACTTTTTTTAATCCGGGAGAAAATTCTTTAGAACAGGGATACAATGTTTCTCAAGCAATGATTGCCGTCGGTTCGGGCGGCATCATGGGAAAGGGAGTTGGGTTTGGCTCACAATCACAATTAAAATTCTTGCCGGAAGCACATACCGATTTTATTTTCGCGGTTATTTCTGAGGAGCTCGGTTTTTTTGGCGTCTCTTTGATTGTGTTGTTCTTTGCCGTTTTTTTCTTCCGTTCCTTGGCAATTCTGAAAAGAGTGCGTAACGATTTTGAGGCCTATATTATTATTGGCATATCTGGTCTGCTTTTTGTCGAAATGTTTATTAATATCGGAATGAATCTGGGAATTATGCCGGTTGTTGGCATTGCGCTGCCTTTTGTGAGCTATGGTGGGTCCTCAGTTATCGCCAGTTTTATCCTGGCGGGAATTATTGAAAATATTGCGATTAGCGCGAAGTTGAATTATTAATTTATGAATTATCAAAATTAAAAAAGACTATTAAATAGTCTTTTTTGGTATATATATTCTGATCGGACCGATAGGTTTCTTTGGTTTTTGAGGGTTCATATTTCCTGGTAGGAAAATTTATTGAAAATATTTTTTAATGACTGCAAATCATGTCCACTAAGAACGCCACCTGCAATATCTTTCGTCTCGGTAACATCTGCTAGACAGAAATCTGGCATTTTGAATTGCTCCAAGCTTTCTTGACTGGCAAATTCAAAATCTATTAAAACTAGGCCAGCGAGTTGGTCTAAAAAGACATCAAACTCAGCAATGTATTCCTGATAAGGATAAAGGTATCTGATTTTGTGTATTTTGCGGGCGCTGACATTTAACAGGGCATTAAACTCTTCGGCCGTAATCTTGATACTATCTTCGTTTTGAATAGAGCAAGTTTCTGTGCTGACTGGAGATTTTTTCGTTATAGTGTATGAATCACCACTTTTGCGGATTCTTAATTTTGGATGCGGTGAATTTTCTGGTAAATAAATATCCAACAACTCTAAATATTTGTGATCACGCAAATCTGCGGGTAAGTATTTAGCAAGATAAGTCTTTTCAATTTCAAATTCTCTGGACATATAATTTATTGCCTAATAATTGCAAAGCGATTTTTCTTTCGCAAGTCTTTGATGATCTCAACTTGCATTTCTGATAAATATTTTTTTACTTCCATTTTTACTAATTTTGTTTGCCCCGGATCTATTTCAATAATCAAATAAAAATCTTTTAGGTCGTCCCACTTAGCAATCTGTTTAAATAAATTACGATAATCTTTGAAGCCATCTGCCCCGGAAATCAAGGCACTCTTTGGTTCTTTTTCAATACTCGGCTCACTTTTCACTTGTTCTTTGGTGAGGTAGGGAAGATTAGCGACTAGAAAGACCTTTCCTTTTTGCTTCGGTAAATTGGTTAATAAGTCACTCTGACGAAAATTAATCCTGACGCTATTTCTTTTAGCATTTTTCCTAGCAGTTTCTAGGGCTTTTTCGGAGATATCAAAACCGTAGTAATTAAAATTATTACCAAGCTCAGCGGCCAGGGAAATAATTAAACATCCTGAACCAGTGCCAATATCTATTAAAGTAGCTTTTGCGTATCTTCTTGCTTCTTCTTTTACTAAATCAACAATCATCTCCGATTCTGGGCGGGGAATCAAGGTTGCCTGATTTACAAAAAAAGGTAGGCCATAGAATTCTCTCTCACCAGTCAGGTAAGCGAGTGGCCAACCTGCGAAAAGTTTTTTTTCGAGTCGTCGAAATTCTTTTAAATTCTTTGCACTTAGTTCTGTTTGATGGTTAATAAACAAAAAAGCACGCTCACATTGCAAAATAAAAGAGAGTAGTAATTCGAGCTCCAGTTTTTTATTTTGGTCACGGCCTGCTTTTTGATGCGCACCTTTTAAAACTTCGCCAGTTGTCATAATTATTGTTTTTTCAGTTCATCGCGCTCAGCTTGCTTGAGAGCTGCCAGTACTTCGTCTAACTCGCCGTCCATAATGCGGTTAATGCTGTGCCAGCTTTGGCCAATGCGGTGGTCAGTAATTCGGTCTTGTGGAAAGTTATAGGTCCGAATTTTCTCACTACGATCACCACCGCCAACCTGAGTTTTTCGCAGGGCAGTCTCGGAAGCCTGTCTTTCCTCTACTTG
>JBMOHF010000038.1:0-2948 GCA_049317985.1 Patescibacteria group bacterium | reverse complement strand
TCGAACCCCAGAGACTCAGCTGTCAAGACTGGGCTCGTATCCAAACCGGGCCCATGAGCAAGATTATGGCATGGGGTTAATAAATATTAGGTAAACAATGGTTAAAATTAATAATTACCATGATTTTGGCTGCGTATTTATAATAAAAACTAAGCTATTGACGGTAATTTAGTATTATGTTATAATTTAGGTACTAAGTAAATTTGCTTAGCAATTCATTAAAATTGGAGGTAAAAATGGACACGCAAGTTCAGAAAATTCCGATCGAGCGTCAGCGAGAAATTGCTTTGATTCTTTTAAAAAAACAAATTAAAACCACTTCAGTGTCTTTAAACAAAAAAGAGATAGACCGCAAAATTGGTCAGTCCGCTGCGATGTTGAAAGAATCCGGAGTAAAAAAGGAAGAAATTCGTTCAATGCTGGAGGAAATAATTCGCGAGGCCGTGGACGAGGCTTTCGCCACAGAAACACCAGAATCTAGGTTAGGATTTAAGAATCCGCTAAAAGGGTAATTACTTTTCCTCTAATTTTAGAGTTTTAAGTAGAACAAGAACCTCTCCTCATTTAGGTATTTCAAAGGGATCAAATATGGTCCCTTTTTATTTTGTATTTATAGCTTACAAGTAAAAAATTTATTCGGAGATTGTGATAATTAGACTGTTAATAAAATAGTTTTTTGTTTTTGACATCATATCTTATATGATATATAATAATGAATATCAGATAAAGTTTTACATCAACAGCCGTACAGGGGAAAATCCAGTTTTACAATATTTAAAACGACAAGATTCCCGGTCATTATTAAAAATATATAAGTATCTAAATTATCTAGCAGAACGGAACGGATATTTAGATGAATCATTTAGCCGTCATCTCTTTGGAAAAATCCGAGAGCTGAGAGTTGACTTCGCGAACAATCATCATCGCTTATTATATTTTTCATTCTTCCAGAAAAATATTATTGTACTTAGTGCCTTTTCCAAGAAAACTCGAAAAACAACACACAAAGAGTTGAAAATCGCCGAAGAACGTTACGGGGATGTAATAAATAATCCTAAAATTTATGAATAAAATAAAAACAAAATTTAGAGCTACCAGTCTCGATGAAGTTTTGAAAGAGGCGTTAAAAGACAAAAAAACCAAGGAGCTTTTCGATGAATACGGTCGGCAACTAGAAATTTCCTATCAGATTTTGCAGTTGCGTAGGGCGAAAAAAATTAGCCAAGCGGATTTGGCGCAAAAAATTGGCAGCACACAAAGCAATATTGCCAGGCTGGAAGGAGGAAACCAGAATTTTACTATTAAGCTTTTAGAAAAGGTAGCTCGTGCCCTGGGCGCAGAGTTATCGGTCAAAATTTCTTAATTCAAGGGGGCCTTTCTGTTTGCCACTTCCAGAGAAAGGGATAGCGGTTGGTTCATAGTCCTCTTTTATTTACTCTCATCGCCTCTCGTGCTAAAATATAGGAAAATTAAAGTTAATAACTAATCATTTATGTCCAACAAAAATTATTTGCGTCTATTTCAGGGTGGAGTAATTGCTTCGCTCTTAGTCGTATTTTTTGTGTTTTCAAATTTATTATTTCCGTTTATTTCCTCAAAACAAATTTCTTTTAACATCTTAATGGAAGTGCTCCTGCCTTTCTTTTTGGTTCTCATGCTAAAAGCTCCAGAGCTTCGCCCTCGTCGTTCTCTGATTATTTACGGCCTGATCGCTTATCTCTCAGTGATGCTTTTGACCTGTTTCACTGGGGTTGATTTTAACCTTAGTTTCTGGGGTAACACCGAAAGAATGCTTGGCTTTTTTCATGTCTTTCATTTCTTCTTGCTCTATCTCTATATTATTACGGCTTTTCGTGATCAAGAAACTTGGTTTGCTCTTTTAGCGTCTTCAGTCGCAATTGCCGTTTTAGAGTCTGCAAAAGTTTTAACTGGTATTGCTTATGGAACAATTGGCAATACCGCTTATGTGAGTGGTTATTTAATATTCAACATTTATTTTGCGGCCATTCTTTTTGTTCGCACAAAGGATAAAAACTTACGCTGGCTCTGGGTCTTGCCAATCATCTTAATGTTGTTTGCTTTTAACAAATCCAACACTTCCGGGGCAATTATTGGTCTGGGAATCAGTATTATCGCTGCCACCTTTTTGATTGGCATTTTTGCCAAAGCGAAAAAAATTCGTCGCGGCTCTTTGATTGTTTTTGGTGCTCTTTTGTTGGGGGTTATTCTACTTTTTTCTCAATGGCAACAACCCTGGTTTCAAAACAATCGTCGCTTACAAAATCTAACTTCCAATAAGACTACTTTTCAGACTCGTTTAGTTTCTTGGGAAGGAGCCGTGAAAGACTTCAAAAATCATCCTTGGCTGGGGGTTGGTTTTGGAAATTATGCCAATGTTTTTGATCGCCAGTTTAACTCTCGTTTCTACGATTATTCTCGCAATGAAACCTATTTTGATCGGGCTCATAATAATATTCTCGATATCGTCTCAACGACGGGTGTCTTTGGGCTTTTAGCATATTTAAGTATTTTTTTCTTCGCTATTCGCGAATTATGGAAAGTCCTCAAGACTGGTGACTCGCACGTCGGTTGGAATAAAGAAGGGAGGGAGAATATTGAGATTATTTTGTTATTTTGTTTATTAGTTGCCTACTTCATCCAGAATTTAGCAGTTTTTGATTCTCTGGTTACTTATGTCGGCTTGATGATTACCTTGGGATTAATTGCTTACCGCTTTTCTTCGTTAAAACCAGAAGGTGCGGCAAAAAAATCTCATCTTTCAGCCACCTGGGAATATTCCGGTTTGGCTATTGGTCTTTTGTTGATAATGCTCGTCATTAATTACGGTAACATGATGCCTTATCGAATCTTTTCACAGACGATTAAAGCCTATTCTCAAATTGCCCAGGGCCAATTTTATGCCGGATTTGCTTCCTATCAAGAAGCCT
>JBMOHF010000037.1:0-3185 GCA_049317985.1 Patescibacteria group bacterium | reverse complement strand
ATTGCAATGCTTTAAGTGCCGCCGTTTTATCACTAATAGCAATGTCATTTTGATTAGCTCTACCGCCTACTAAGCCATAATCACCTGCGGTCTTATCAAAGCGTTTTTGAGTATCTTCGCGCTGGTAAAACAAAATTTTGCCATCTAATTTGATCAGACTCCAAGCGACATAACAATAACGAATGGCTGGTGCTTGTTGACTGGCGTGATGTTCATTACGCGCTGTTTCGATGAACTTTAATACCTCGCGTTGCTGATCTTTTTTGTCGTTGGAAACGTCTTGGGTGGTCCAAAAGTTAGTCGCAAACAAACGCGATTCGGTATCGCTTAATGCCGTTAAAATCGATGTCGCCAATAATTGCGCAGGAAAAGACACAAAACACCACTCGCCTTTTTGTAAATAATCGGTATTTAAAACCGCCAAGGTATCCAGCAGAGTTTCCAGCAAGGCAACGGTATTTTCAGCAAGCGCACGCTCAATCGAGTGTTGCCGGCACAGCGTGTCAATCAAGACATCGCGTGGAACGCTGTAAAAATCCCCGTCTTCTTCGGCAAAGCGGGGTAGGTGAGGGATAAGTGATTGGATTAACGGTGCGGACATGTGATTTTCAAGCTATTTATTCTAAATTCCATGATGAAATGCCTAGACTTTTCGTGGCTATTTTTGGCCATACAGACCCCAATCGACATCTTCACGAATAAAGCGTTCGGTCATCGATTCACGGTGCGATTCCAGATAACGGCGCATTGATTCGGCGATCAAGTCATCCATATTGGCAACCCAGCCCTGTTGCACCCAATAGCGTGCTTGTTGCAAGAGTTGGTCGGGGATTTGGGTTTGAACGGTGGTCATTATTTACTCGGCTGTTAAAGTTTTAAACTGATAAATATCGGCAATTAGCTGTTAAGAAGCAGCCGATTGATACCATTCCAACAAATGAAACCATTGGTTATTGTTTAACCGAAAGGTAGAAAAATCAGCTTTATCTACCGTTAAAATCCGCTGTTGCTGATACTTATTGGCTAACCAAACCACTGCCGCATCGGTAAAGTCAATATCATGATCAGCGTATTTTTCAATGGTCTGTGCTATTTCTTGGTAAGCGGTTACAGGAATATCAACAACTTGAATCCCGCCACAGACCACCCAGTTTAATAAAGCTATTTTTGCTTTGGTATCTAAAAAATAACAACATTCGACAATAACAGGGGTAGCCGTTATTAACGCCTGTTCGTTTTTCTGTAAAAAGTTTAAAGCTTGCTGGTGCAGTTTATCGCGGCGAATATACAACGCGACTAAAAAGCCGGTATCAACGATCAGCATTATTAGTAAACCGCGCTTTTAGCAAATCTTTAGTATGTTGTGCAATATCACCTTCGTGGGTTTGGTCTGAACCAAAACCGTCTTTACCCAGTTCATAAGGGGTTAATGGTTTGTTAGCCATTGATAATAAACGTTCAAGTGCTAAACGAATCGTTTCGTTTTTGGAAAGGTGATGCTGTTGACAATAAATAGTTAACTGCTGTTCCAGGTTGTCGGGTAATTGAATGGATAAAGACATGGTAGCTCCTCTTAATTTTTCACCATTATAACAAGTGTGTTGTTCGCATAATCTTTCACTTTATGAAAAACTATCTTTATAGATATGGCGGGCTAATGTCGGTAAAAAATCATCTGAATTACTTGTTAATTTTTCTGAGGAATATTTTTGATTCACCCAAAAATATTGAAAAATAAATTGCTTATAATCGTATTTAGCAATACTTCCCGTATTATCGTTGTGAATATCATTAACTTTAGCCCCAAAATTCTTTGTGCCATTATTTGAAATTTCGTTAATTCTATTTTCTATGCTAGAAATACATTTCTTCAAATCGTCATCGTCAATATCTACATCAGGACTATTCGATATACAATTCAATAATATATATTCATAATTTTCAATTTCTTTTGATAGTTTAAACATAACTCTCATATTCACTAAAAATAAAAAAGCAATTGTTTTGGAGTTTACGGGGTCTAGTAAGTTTGCATGAGAAGTCCAGTTTCTAACCATTTTCATAATCCATGCAAATGTATGTTTTTCACCATACTTATTATTTATTTTTTGTGGGTCAATATTTTCTTCCCACTTATGAGAAAGAGCCCATACAAATAAACGATATTTTATCTCTATGTCATTTGGCTTTGATATTGGAAAAAATTGAGACAATGAATCAAGATAATTAACTATTTCAGATGATGTTATGTTGTATGTGTCGGTGTCCTTAATGAAACCTGTAAATTGTAAATTATTGTCATCCTGTTTAAGGTGTTTTTTTAAAAATTCGCAACCTTCAATAATTCCACGCCGTAAAAAAAGATAGTTACTATCTCTTTCGTGATCTTCAAGCCAACTTCTTAATTCAATCTGTGCATCCTTATCATTACTTTTACTGATAGCTCTTGGAGGTTTAATACAAATTGCCTTATATGCATCACAGAAAATATCATAGGTATTAGCACCTTGTTTAAGTGCTAAATTTTTTATGTAATTAACCTTATCTTCTTTAGTACTTTTTTGTTTGAGCTCTGTTTTTTGCTCATCGGATAAAAAATCAAGAACTTTTTCAGTAGTATTTTTAATCTGTTCTATATCTTTGGATGAACTTATTATGTCAACTAATTTAGAGAGATTATTTTTATCTGCATTACCTGTTAAAAATATAATTTGTTCTCTAGGAAATCCTTTCTCTAATAATATAAGAAACAAAACCATTCCACTTTTTTGTAAAAAAATGTCAGGTAATAAATCGAATTGATTAGATTTTTCTCTAACTTTTTCTGGATCAGAATTTCTTAAGTCTATATCCAATACAACAACATCATAACTATTTAATTCCTTTTCTATAGCTTCTTCTGCTTCGCTAAAATCCGTAATGTTTTTAACATTACGACTTGCAAACCAAAAACTCTGTTTGTTTTCAGGATTATCTTCAACCCATAAAATATTCATACTATTTTCCTAATTGAAGGTCGAAAATTTTATAAGAATAAATTCAAATCTTCTTCCGATGGTGATTCCTTATAAAGAAGATCTCTTTTAAAGTGCAGCGTAACTTGAAATTGATTTTTCTGCTGAGAAATCAATAAACTTTCTTCTGGGTTTTTCGTATCGTTCAGTTGTTTTAAATCTTCTTGAATG
>JBMOHF010000036.1:0-3198 GCA_049317985.1 Patescibacteria group bacterium | reverse complement strand
AAGGGCCGATATATAAATTACTAAACAAAAACATATGATATTCAAAAACATCAAAAAAGAATTCGAGTATATTCTCTGGCTTAGAGAAAGAATAAACAAACTTAATTTCGGAGTTAGCCGCAAAGTTAAAACGGACGGAACTAAAGACTTTGCGCTGTTAACTCGAAAACTTATTTCTTATCGACGGGAATTTAAGCTCGTATTGGACGAACTATATTCCCTCCTGAAAAATGACGACCTACCGACAAAAACTGATTATATGCGGCAAGAAAGCGGAACTCTATCAATACGAAGCTCCTATTGTGATTGGCAAAAAGCTAAAGCACCGAAAGATAAAACGAAGAACGAAAGAAGAAGTGATGGCCGAAATTAAAAATAGCGAAGAGAGTGAATTTGAAATGGAGGTTATGCGCGATTTTTCTTTACGTCGCACCAGGGCGAGAATAGTCCGCCTACTGGATTCCAATCCAGACCTTAAAGTGTTTATCACTTTAACCTTCAAAGAAAATATCCAAGAACTCGGCGAGGCCAACGCGATATTTAAAAAATTTATCAAGCGACTAAAAAGAAAACAAAAGGATTTGAAATATCTGGCCGTGCCGGAATTTCAAAAGCGTGGTGCGGTTCACTATCATTTACTTGTCAATTTCGAAATGAGAAACGATGAATTATCCGCTATTTGGGATCAAGGCTTCGTGATGATAAACCGTGTTAAGCATATAAATAATTTGGGCTTATATATTTCTAAATATGTCGGCAAAAGCCTTTTTGACTTCCGCTATTTTGGAATGAGAAAGATTTTGTCTTCTCGTAATTTGGAAAAGCCGCTTGTCATTGTTATAAAAGAAGAAATCAAAAATTTCTTTATTTCCAACGGCGAAAAATTAAAAACTTTATTTGAGAAAAGCTACCGTTCCGATTGGTTGGGTGCGATAGATTACATTCTATACGGACAATAAACTGCCTTTGACTAAAACTTGAACGCGGCTTGAACATGAATATCAAACCGAGCCACGTCGAAAAGTTTAAAAATTTATATAAAGAAACATTTAAAGAAGAAATCAGCGATGAAGAAGCGTTTGAACAATGCTTCAAATTAGTCCTTTTAGTCCAATCGACTTATATCCCTATGACAGCGGCTGAAAATAAGAAAATTAAAGGGTTAAAATATCGGGCTTGAAAAAAGGATTAATTATGGTATTATTAACATTGACACCCAACTAAATACATACCTGCCAAAGGATTTTTAATACTCTTCCCCAAAAAGGGACGGTTCTGCCGACGAGTGTTGCCTTTGGCGATATTTAGTTGGGTGTCCAGGACCGCCCCTTTTTGTTATGCCAAAAACTAAAACAACAACCGAAAAAAAGAAGAATGTTTTGGAAAACAAGACGCTTTTAAACATGGCCGAGGCTCTCAATGAGATTCGGCTAGATTTTGAACTTCTCGATGAACACCTAGACCGAGAAGATAAAATAAGAGTTTTAAAAGAAATAAGAAATGATTTGACCGATATTTTTTGGAATTATAATTTGGTAAAAAGAAACAAATATGACAACGGTGACCAAAATTAAATATTTCGCTTATGTCCGAAAGTCGACCGAGGGCGAAGAACGCCAGGCTTTATCCATAGACAGTCAAAAGGATAAAGTCCGAGAGTTTTTTAGCGGTCTTGATATTGTGGAAGTGCTTGAAGAAAAACATAGTGCTTTTTCGCCGTATGACCGACCAGTTTTTGCCGAAATGATAAATCGTATCAGAAAGGGCGAAGCAGAAGGGGTTATTGCTTGGCATCCGGACAGATTAAGCCGTAATGAAATAGACGCTTCAACTATTTCTTATTTGGTTCGCACTGGTGTAATAAAAGATTTAAAATTTGGTTCTTATAATTTTGACAATTCCCCCGAAGGAATAATGATGTTGCAATTAGCACTTAGTCAATCACAATATTTTTCTTCCAAACTCGGAAAGGATGTTCGCCGCGGTTTGGAAAAGAAATTCAGTATGGGGTGGCTACCGAACAAAGCACCAGAAGGCTATTTGAATAAACAAGAGGAAGACAAAAACTTTAGCATTATTATTCCCGACCCAGAACGTTTTCCGTTCTTGAGACGGGCTTTTGATTTAATGCTGACTGGCAATTACAGTGTCCCCGAAATTCTTGAAAAAATGAACAGCGAATGGGGATATAAAACAAGAAAAATTAGAAGTCTCGGCGGGAAAGGACTTTCTCGCAGTTCTATTTACCGCGTTTTTACCAATCCGTTTTATGCCGGAATAATCAATTACGGCGGAAACGAGACAAAAGGAAAACATAAGGCGATAATAACGTTAGACGAATACGACAAGATTCAAACTATAATGGGACGGGACGGAAAACCGCGAAGACAACAGCAAGACTTCCCTTATAGAGGGCTTATAAAGTGTAAAGAATGTGGTTGTATTATAACCGCTGATTTTAAGCATAAATTTATAAAAAAAGAAAAAGAAGTCCGAACTTATTCTTATTATTATTGCGCCCATAGACGCCGAGATTATGTCTGTAAACAGCAATCTTTAGACAAAGACGGAATGGAAGAGCAGATAATCTCCGAGCTCCAAAAATACTCTTTGAAGCCTCAATTTTTGGATCTCGCCCTGGAGATTATAGAAGAGCTAAAAGAAGAAGAAGCGGCCAAAGACGAGGCTATAAAGGCCAATGTGGGCAAGTCCTTGGAAAAACTAAAGGATGAGCTTAAAGGTCTCACTAAAATGAAATGCCGGGACCTGTTAAGCGATGAAGAGTATATGGAAGCTAAGAATGAATTAACCCGCGAAATAATGAAATTCGGCGACTTCGATATAACGGACGAAGAAAAAGAAGAAAAAGTTTTAAAGCTCACTGAAAAAACTTTTGAATTGGCTTGTCATGGACTGAATCAATTCTTAAAAGACGACTCCGAAAAGAAAAGAGACATCTTTTCGTCTCTCGGTTCGAACTTTTTTTTGGAAAATAAAAAACTTGAAATATTAGCTTTTAAATGGCTCTTACCGATAGAAAATGGACGAATACTCCTAAATGCCAAAATGGACGCGTTCGAACTGGCGGAAATGCCTATAAATAAAAGACGAAGTGAGCTTTTAGACTCACTTCGTCCCGTACTGCGGAGAGAGAGGGATTCGAACCCTCGATCCTCGTAAAAGGATAACACCTTAGCA
>JBMOHF010000035.1:0-3271 GCA_049317985.1 Patescibacteria group bacterium | reverse complement strand
GATCCACCCTTGTGGGATAACGGTGATGCAGCGCAGAGTGAGGTCTTTGATGCCGGGCCGGACTGGGCTATAGAGCGGCAGATCAGCCCTGAGGTGCAGTTTGATCAAAGCGTGAATTGAAGGTGGGATACTTCGGTTGAGGCGGTTGAATTTCCTATCCGTTGTAGTTTCAAATGATATAATCTTAAAGATAGCGTGATTTATAATCTCGCTATACATCAGTTTTTTTCAATTCAAAAAAGGCAATAACGATGCAAAAAAATAATGAATTATTAGAAAATGGCTTTGCCGAAGTTTTAGTGGAAAATGGAATGGGTAATGCTGCTGCTTTTACTGGCGGTTGTTCTGGTGGTCGTTCGGATTGCTGTACTAGAACTTGTTCAGCAGACGGTAGTTTTGTAGATAGTTCAAGTGCTTGGGATGCTTTTTTAAGCGTTGAAGGCGGACAAGTCCAATACTAATTTAATTGCCCTCAAACTTAAATTTTCCAGTTTGAGGGCAGTTTTTCATAAAAAATAATGACTAAAAAAATCAAACCCTATTTGAGAGATGGTGTAGATGTATATCTTGGCAGTGATAGCGATATAACGTTTGTTTTTTTATCCACTCGTAAACGAATACATATCAAATGCCATCCTATTTTAACTCAAACTTTATCACTAATGGATGGTAATAATTCTATTGAATATATACAAAATTGGATTGATTCACAAAATATTACAGACCTTCCAGAATCGGCATTTATTAAATTTTTGGATTATCTAACTAATCACAATTTGGTAGTCGATAAAAATTGGTTTGATAAATTAGATTTGCCAAACGATTACAAGCTATTTATGACAAGACAGCTTCATTTTTTAATAGATATATTAGATAGTCCAAAAAAAGTTGAAGAAGTACAAACTAAAATTTCAACAACGAAAATAGCTATATTTGGCACTGGTGCTATTGGTAGTTGGCTCGGCCAAGAACTTGTTATGATGGGATTTTTAGACTTCAAACTGTTTGATTTTGATGTTGTAAAAGAATCCGATATTTCAAGACATTCTTACTTTGATATAACTAAAATAGATAAAAATAAAATAGATGTTTTTAGTGAGTATCTAAAGTCAATTAATCCAAACATTCAGACTATTGCACATAATATCGCCATAAATATAGATGTTGATTTAGAACCCTATTTGAATGATGTGGATTTTATTATTAATACGGCTGATGAGCCTTATATTGGTTACACAAGTTTAAAGTTAAGTCGTTATTGTATTGTCAATAACAAACCTCTTTTTGTTGCGGGTGGATTCGACGCTCATTTAGCGAGTATTGGTGAGTTAATTATTCCTATGGTAACACCATGCGCCGATTGTTATGCGGGGTATTTCAAAAAGTCACTAGCGAATTGGAAGCCGATAGAACATCCAACAAAATTTAGGTCGGTGGCTTTCGGTGGGCTTGTATCTATGAGCGTATTCTCAGCCTCCGTATCGGCATTAACTATTTTGAGATATTTTATCGATTCAAATAATGTAAATGAGATAGGTGGGCGAGGGGAATTTCTTTTTGAAAATTACAATTTAGATATTTTTGAGGTGCATCGTGATGAAAACTGTAAAGTCTGTGGCAATCAATCCGAATTATAAATATAGACTGCGCCCAGCAGTAGGTTTTATTCCATTATCGGATGATACTTATGATTTTTTCTTATCAAGTACAAGAGTATCAAAAAAATTAAAAATAATTGATAAGCATCTTGTTGAAATTATTTCATCTTTGGATGGTTCTCTTACAGTCAATGAAATAAAAGAGAAATATCAAAACTCTAGCCTTGTTCAAGAAAATTTAGAGAAGTTTTTTCAAAAATTATATGACTGGCATTGCATAGAAAATTTTGAAATTGCAAAACAAATTGAGAAAAATCCTTTTCGGCGAGTATTAAATTTTTTCTCTGATTTTTTAAAAGATGAGGAATTACTTGAAAAATGGAATTTTTTAAAAAATACCACCGTTTGTATCGTAGGTTGCGGTGCGGTAGGAAGTTGGATTGTCACTTTATTAGCGCAAAGTGGATTTGAAAAATTTGTATTGGTTGATGATGATATTGTTCATGAATCTAATCTAAATAGGTCTTTATTTCATCATAATCAAATTGGCAAAGCAAAATTAGAAGCGTTATCTGAAAATTTACTTAAATTGAATGATGAAATTACATTTATTAAAGTTTCTGAAAAATTAGAAAGCACTGAACAATTTGGAAGAATTTTAAAAAGCCTACCAAATACAAATAATTTAATTGTAATTAACTGTGCTGATTATCCTAACGTAGATACAACATCTAGGATGATTGCAAAAAATTGTATGGATTACAAAATTCCTCATATTATTGCAGGTGGTTATAATTTACATTTAAGTTTGATTGGTCAAACAATTATTCCATTTGAAAGTGCATGTTTTGAATGTGCCGATGTTGCACTTAATCGAAATAACCAAGAAGAATTAATGGGTGTAAGAAAATTAGTTAGAGCCGAGCGCAATTTGGGAAATTTAGCACCTTTAGCTGGAATAACAGCATCTTTTGCAGTTAATGAAGTGTTGAGGCTTGTATTTAGGTGCAAAAATTTACAGCCTAAAATGCTTAACTGTCGCGGTGAATTCAACTTTTTGACAAGTAAAATAAATTTCTTTGACTTACCAAAACAAGAAAATTGTAATTGGTGTGGAAAAATTGATGCTTAAATATTCGATATAATAACTCGTAAGCCAAGTAGTCAGGCAGCGCGGGCAAACGGCTCTATCGTTTGCCCACGCCGTGGCATAATCGGTGATGCACGCAAAAAGACGCTTGCCCACCCTACAAATCTAATCAATCATCAGATCCAACCGCTTGCCCAGCGCGTTTATCGCCGCTTCTAGTCAGGTAGTCAGTTGCGAAGGTTGGGTTGCCGCTTTTTGGCAACCCAACAAAATAATATAAATCCCCATAAGGAATGACTATGTCTCAATTAGTATTAGAAAGCGAAAACGAGCAGAACTTAAAGCTCATTCAAGAATTAGCCGAAAAGCTAAATATTCATTGTCGGTTTGTTTTGCAAAAAACAAAATCCAAAAACCGTAAACAAAATGAAATAAATGAGGCTATTGAGTTTGTAAAATCCTTTTCACAAGAAACTACTTCTTTTGGCGACCCGTTAGCATGGCAACAAGTAGAACGGCAAGAGCGGTCTTCCCCCTGAGTCAGAATAGTTGTCACCTCAAATTTTAAGAAAAAATAAAATTT
>JBMOHF010000034.1:0-3889 GCA_049317985.1 Patescibacteria group bacterium | reverse complement strand
CGCCTTTAAACGCACTCGCCGGCTGACGCCGGCGGTTTTTTCCTATAATAAAAAAAGCGTCCTTGTTGGACGCTTTCGTGTTAGAGCATAATTCCTAGAAATTTTATGTCTTGTGACCAAGAACCAAAAGCACTAATCAACTTGAGGCACGGCCTTTTGTCGACATAATAGAGTATCGGACAATACAAATATCCGCGCCGATTATAATAGCAAGAACCCAGGGAAATAATCACGAGATTTTTCTCACAATCTCCGTAAACCTGATCAAAATAAAGCATTTCTGATAAAACTCCCGGACGAAAACCATCACTCGCCATGAATTTAGATAATTCGATAAAGTTTCGAAATCCGTGATAAGAAAATAGTTTTGCTGATAAAATGTGACGCTCGTCACTTAGATTAGACGTTGGCAATGCCAGTATTCTACTAGCCTTTGTCCCATAACTGCCGTTTTCAATTAAAGAAATGGCATCAACACTTTCGTCGATAATTAATTCGAAACTATCGGAAATTAATGGATTAATATCTCTCCTCATAATATTGATATTTTTTCATTAACACCCAAGAAACAACCTTTATCACATTTCCACCAACCGCTATCCTCCGCCCAATCAAACCTCCTTTGTTTGAATATTGAATGCAAGGAGGGAATAAATGTTTTTCCCTCAAATAACAGTCCGTCAAGGCTGGCAATATTCTTTCGATCGATTAAATCACGATATTTAAACGTAAAGCTTATTAGCTCAAATACTGTTGCTTGGCGATAACCGGCACTTGCCATTGATGTGATAACGTAATTCGAAGACACTTCCTCGCCCTCGAAAGAAAAGAGACGACAAGATAATTCGGTGAGTCCAGTTTTAGGTGGACAACTTAAGCTATCAAAAATTTTCTTGGTGGTACTTAGATAATAATCCAGCCCCATTCGCGATAAGATATTTCGGTAATCAAAGGAGTAATCGACAAGCACTGGAAAGTTTATCTTGCCCGCCAGAGCATTATTTTGCCAAAGCTGCCATAATACTGGAGACAAATCCTCCAGAGATGCTCCGCTAAGAGCTACTAATTCGAGAACTAATTGCCTTTCGTCCACTGACAGAGGCTGTATTCCCGACTCTAAAAACCTTAATTTCAACTTATTTATTTCCATAAGTAAATTATTAAATTGTTAAACAACTGATTAATTAAACAAAAAATTCTCCGACTGGAGAATTTTTATACATATCACGTTGAGTAAATAGAATTTTTCCTTTAACACGACATAAATAAAAACGCCCCAGCTTTTTGGAGTTGGTTGTTATTATTTAATGTCTGTTTTGTAATCTGTGAATATTTCATAATGATAGTATTATACATTTTATCAATATTTTGTCAAGAAGGTTATTTTACCGCTGAAAACAAAAAAAGAACCATAAAAAATATGGTAATTCTAGATGGATGGCTAATCGCAAAGATTGGTAAAATAAAAAACAGGCGATTTTAATCTACCTGTTTTACTTTTTTGTCAGCTCTAATTAATCCCACAAAAAGCCAAGTTCGTTTCCCTTAGGAATTATAACATCATTAGCTGTTGAGCCAATAAGCCCAAACTTACCAATAGTGCGCGAACATGAATCGGCATAAATATACGCGATAAGCTTTATGTTTTGCGATCTATGAAATTTTTCCGGGAAGAACATAGTACAACCCCACCCCTTAGTAAGAATAAAGTTTCTGTTTTCAAGCTTCGAATTATTAAATATTTTTTCAAAATTTCCCTGTACTTCTACTGAAATATCAAGTAAATATTTTATCTCACGAACACTCATATCCCTTTGCAACTGAAAGATTTTGATTGTTTTGCTTTTAAATTTTTTCAGTGGATATTTTGGGTCGGTAGTTTTGAATGCCCAATCTTCGTAGATTGTAAGTTCTCTAAATTTAAATGAAAATTTCTCACATGCTAAATAAAGATCGTGTAGTTTTTTTTCAGCAAGGTTAAAGATGTCAAATACATAGATTTCCTTCTCAAGCTTAAAATCTTTTTCGTGAATCGGTGTTGTCTTCATTATCCTTTTTTTTAATTATTATTTTAATGAACTGAATTTAGACTCTATCACTTTTATAATATTTTGTCAACTCGTTTGCACACAATACTAGCACTATACTCTTAAAACAAAAATACCCCTTATTTATTGGGATATTTTTATCAACTTCATATGGGTGGCAGATCTAAAAAGGTTAAAAACTTTTTATTAAGTGGCTGCTACAAAAATAAAAAGGAAGGCTATTATTAGCCCTCCTTTTAAGCGGTTCCAAACTTTTCCCCTTTTAAAATATTTTAGCAATCACTAAAACGGTGGCGAACGCTAAGAAGATAAACATTGTTATGCAACTAGTGCAAACCATAAATACAACATTGGATCGATATTTAAAATTATATCTCAACTCACGTTGTATATATCTCTCCAAAGACCATTTAACCCCTTTAAGTTCCAGGGCTATCACCACAAAGAGGATGGTGTTTAAGATCCATACTGGCGACAACCAGTAAATTCCAATACTTACAAAGTTTTCCATATTACGACCAATGTATTCTAGAAATATATTAATAGTTTCCATATCTATTTTTTATGTCCCATTTACAGGACGGTTATTAATTTTTAAATGAACTTGTTTGTTAATAACTTGATAATACAGCGAATATATGTTATAGTAAATAGTGTCGACTAATTGCGACAAATGACTAATAATTTTAAACTTATGCTTGATGAAATTTTTGGAAAGCTTGGCCTCAAGAAAGAGCACTCTGACACATATTTAACTCTCCTGGAAAGTGGAGTTGTTTCGGCTGGAAACCTGGCTAAACGTCTAAATATTCCACGAACCACCTTGTATGGACTACTAAACGATCTATCTCGCGGAGGTTTGGTTTTGCAAAGTGAAAAAGAAAACATTAAACTATGGCAAGCCGTTGACCCAGAAAATATAAAAATAATTCTCAATGACAAAATAAATTCATTGGAAAATACCAGAAATAGCTTTAATAGTATTATCGAGAAACTGAAGTCATCTCAAAAAACAGATTTTTTCAGTCCTAAATTTAATTATTTTGAAGGTGCTGAAGAAATGAAAACGATGCTAAAGAATGTTTTGTTATATGACGATTTACATACCGAACTTTGTTGGCCAGTTAAAGATATAATTAAGGTTGTTGGAGCTGAATTTTTAAATGAATTTAACAAAAAAAGAATTCGCAATAATATATACATTAGAGTTATTTGGCCAATAGACAAAACTAGCGATATTACTAAAGACACATTTTTAGCTCCAGGAAAAGAAGTGAAACGTGAGGTACGAATCGCACCCGAAGGAATAGATTTCTCAATGGGTTATTGGGCTTATGGAAATAAAGTAATTTTCATGTCTTCTAAAAAAGAAAATTTTGGTTTTATCGTTGAGAGTAAAGAATTAAGACAACTCATCAAAACACAATTTGAAATACTTTGGAACGTATCCGCTCCACTCAAGGATGATCCCACGTCTTCAAAAATGTTTTTAGATGACATGATGAGGCCAAAATCAATATAATATAATAAAAACACTCCAGCTTGGAGTATTTTTTGTTTGTGTGGGTGCCCATCGGGAATTTGCGTGCTCACTCGGCGCCGGCATTGCGCCTCGCTCACGTGTCCAGGATTGGCGTCCGTCCTGCATTTAGCAGTCCGTCCGACGTTCGACCGCTCGTTGTTTCTTCCAAAACAACTTGCGTCTCACTTCCAATCTGTTCGATTCCCCCAGCTACGCTGGCTTAAATAAAACAACTCACGAAAAGTGAGTTGTTTTATTTAAGTGGGGTGCCCATCGGGAATCGGACCCGAAATAACAGGACCACAACCTGCTGTGTTAC
>JBMOHF010000033.1:0-4980 GCA_049317985.1 Patescibacteria group bacterium | reverse complement strand
TTTCTAGTTTAATAATTCTAACGGCACCTATGCTGTCATTTTTTGCAGTAGTCATTAGCAATCCGAAATAGTCCTCACTGTCGATTCTATTTAATTTGCATACCACTTGCTTATTAGAGCCTTCAGGAAGCATATTATAAAAAAATGGAAACAGGTATTTAGCATGAAATTCTTTTTCGTTTTTAGGTAAAGTTAGACTTATGCTTTGCCTATCGTTATTTGCAACCCAGTCTTCGTGATAACGAAATGAAAACGAACCATCATCATGTTGGGTCAAGATACCCGTTTCTTCATTTTTGAATAGAACTTTGGCTTTTCTCATTTAGTATGCGTCACATTTTTAATTTTTAGGCAAATCTCCATGCCCATCACATCAGATATTTTGTGTAATGTTGATAGCGTAGGATTTCCTTTTCCACTTTCAAACTGTTTTAAAGTTCTCAATCCAACACCTGATAGTTCTGCCAACTGCTCCTGTGTTACTTGTAGTGATTCCCTACGTTCTTTTATGGTTTTTATTAATTCTGTAAAGTGCATTATAAAGCATTATTTCGTACAAATGTAATACAAATTTTAAAAAATTTAACAATAAGAGCAATAAATTGCACTATATTGTTAATTTATTTTTTTTCTTATTTAATCGCATTAAAAAGTGCACTATAAAGCACTTTTTAATGCGCTATAGTATTAACTATTAGTATCGTATCCGTTTTTGGTGTATTAAGGTAACGTGACGCCTGTAACCGCCAGTCGCGGCTTGGGAACTAAGTTTTTTCTGTTTTAGAAAAAAAGAATATTAGGAAAAAAAGTCACAAGCCACCGTAAACTAGTGATTGCGTATGACAGCTTTAATAGGAAGTCGCTCTTATCTTTTCAAATATTCTCCAGCTGTCATAACTGGAATTTTAGAATTTTTGAAATCCTTTTTGTTTCTCGTAATTATTATATCGGCTTCATAATCCATTGCTACAAAATATTGTAATCCATCTTCAAAATCTCCAAAGTCAGAAGCTAATGCTAATTCAATTGCTTTGTCTTCTAATGGCAAAATATTTACAAGAACTTTAAATTTCAACAAATATTTTTTTACATCTATAGCTTTATAATGCTTTACAATTGAATAGTAAGCATTGGCAAAAGTCAAAGAAGAAATTTGTAGTTCAATTTCTTTTTTGTCGCTTAGTGTAAATAAATCTTGGGCATCTTTGTAAAAAGGTTCTCGTTTGGCTAAAAGATCAATAACCACATTTGTGTCTACAAATACTTTATCCATTATGAATACTTTTGGTCTATATAATTTCTGTATTCTTTTCTTTCGTCAAAATCATTAGGAATAATACCTGTAAGGCTTTCAACAAGCGGACTTACAGAAGTTTTTTTCTTTGATTCTCTTGTCAAAGAATTGAGATAATTTTCAATCAATTTAGACAAACTAACCTTATGGCTTTTCGCATAAGTTTTAGCTTCATAAATGACTTCCGTATCTAGGTTTAAAGTGAGCTTGGTGTTCATGATATTTTATTTTACGTGTAAAATTAAAAAAAAATCACGTAAAATTCGATTTCACCAGATTTTTTTTTTGCGATATGCTATAACGGTTTCGGGCTTGGCGTTGGTGGGCTTTTGAAACCGTAAACTGTCTGCCAGCACCAACGTTTACTAATTGCTCAAATGTTTCTAAACGATTATTTTTTATATTTATTAGCTATTTTTTCTGCCATTTCCTTGATTTCAGGGCTATTTAAAAAACTGTCCTTTTAACATTCGAATCAAGCCAAAAACCCTTTATAATTTATAAACCTACGGGAAATTATCACATAGTTCTCATCTTCTTTATCATGGCGAAATGTAAAATCGAAGACCTTGTAAATTACTTCATCTCCTATCTTAATAACTCGGGTTACCGCTTTTAAATCAACTCCTTTTCCTCTTAAGTATTCAACATGAAAACGGGCCTTTTTATTATCACCTAAAAGCGACTCAAATAATTTATTATTTCTATCAAGACGGCTTCTTACTTTCTTCGTCTCATCCCGATACTCCTTTGCCTTTTCGTTGTGGTACATCATCTTGTTTTGGGGCGTAGCAAAAACTTGGTTACTGCGCTTAGGAAAGAATTTTTCCTGCGTATACGGGTCTATTCTTACTTCTACTTCTCTCATGGCCTAGGTGTTTAGGGATACTTTATTGCTTTGCAATATCCGGTCGATGATTTGAACTTCATACAGGTACACATCGCCAATTTTGGTGTAGGGCAAAAGTCCGGTATCGCGGTACTTGATTAGGGTGTTGTTGGACAAGCCAAATAAGGCCTTCAAATCGTTGTTGCGGTAAAACTTCTTGTTGCCCGAATAATTGGTCTGTGCGCTCTTGTTTTGAAGCGCTTTCTCAATGGCTTCTAATCGATCGTAAATGGGCTCTAATAGCGCCTTAATCGCTTGTACGGTTGGTATTCTTATTTCTTCCATGGGTTTATATTTTATTTTGTTATTATTTTTACTTGTTTCTACAATGGGTCTTCATCCCTTAAATTTTTTCGATATTCTTCACTTCTCTTTTTCAACGATATAATAAGATTTTTAATAAGCGTAAATTGCTTTTGGTCTTTTTCGATAGTTGGAGTTTTCATTTTACTATATTCTTTGGTAATTCTAGAAATTGGAACAACATTATTCTTGTCTCTGGCGTCAACATAATTAAAATTGTTATCAATGAATCGATTTCGCTGGGCTTTAAGTTCTTCTGGGTTCGTTCCAGGAAATTCTATGATCTTTAGGTCTAGCAAGGCGTCTATAAAATAAGGCACTTCTTCTTTGCTCATGTTTAGGGTACATCTGTCATAAAGGGAGCGAGATTTTCTATCAATAATTGGATTATATCCAAATTTGGTTATTTCATTTTTATAATGTTCTAGCCTGCTGTGGAAGTTTAAAATCGCCCGACAAAAACGAACAAAGATGTAATGAAGCAAACCAAAATCTACAGATTGTTGGTCCTTAAAATTATGGAATGCATGAGCATTAAGCGATAAAAAATAAATAATATCAGGCGCAGGACCTTCCCAATCTTTACTGATTTCTGTATGTAGTGATTCTGGGGTAAATCGTTTGGTTTTTACTACTTCGTTAAATACGATATCCTCGTTTTTGGATTGAAAAATTATATCTAGCAAATAGTTAAGATTGTTAGCATTTTCGATATTATTTTCATTAATCCATTTTGTGATTATACGTGTGTAATTCAGAACTGAATCAATTAATGCTACTTTTTTATCCATCACATTATACAATTCTGCAAATTCATTCATTAGTGACTCCATTTTCGTATCAAACGATTCATAGTCAATAAGATCAACATACGTCTCGTTAAACATATACGTGTTGTTACTAATATCCTTTTCAAGGCTAAAAGCACATAGCGTTTTTATTTTTCCTAAAAATTCTAATCTATCTTTCATATTTTTTACTTTTTATTGGTCTTTAAATTTATCAATTAATTTTTGCATATCGTCCATCACGTTATTATCTAGCACTTTAGCATAATGCTGCGTTTGCTTGATGGTAGAATGCCCCATCATGGCTGAAACATTCTCAATGCTAATCTTGTTACCCAAGGTTACCGTCGTTGCAAATGTGTGACGAGCAACATACCAAGTCAGGTTTTTGGAAATCCCCACTATATCTGCTATTTCTTTTAAATAGGCATTCATCTTTTGGTTGGACAATTTGGGCAAAAGTGTAGTGAGTGAATATTGGTATTTGTTGATGATGCGTATCACCGGAGGCAATACGGGCACATTTGCTTTTGTTCCGGTTTTTTGCCGGTTGGCTTGTATCCACAAGTTTTTGGAGCTGTCTTGTATAATGTTTGCAGTAGTAAGTTTTGCCGCATCAACCGGGGCATATCCTGTGTAGCAACTAAACAAAAATATATCTTTCACACGCTCTAGTCGCTCACTTCCAAATACTTTAGACTCAATTCTTGTGAGCTCCTCTTGGGTTAAAAAAGTGGCTTCTACTACTTTAATTTTTCCATCGTACTTGTTGAACGGATTTTTTTCAATTTTATCCATCTTAATGGCATAATTGCAAATGGTTTTTAGGTTTTTAAAATACTTCACCACCGTGTTGTTCTTAATCCCCTGTTGATCGTTATGTGTAGAATCAAATTTCAAGTAAGATTCCAAATTGTATATGTATCCCCCATCAATTTTAGACATCTGAACATCGTCCTTGCCTAGGTGCTTTCTATTAAAATCGATTACCAATTGTTTCACCCGTCTATACTTTTGAAGAGAAGCTGGTGAACGTTCCTCTATTTTAACCAACTTTTCAAAATGGGTGTTGTGTAAATCAATTAGTCCCACAAGAGTTATTCCCTTTAAGGTATCTTTTGGTTTACCTACTAGTTCGCTTTTAAACTCATCCACTTCAATGGTTTTTTGCTCGCGCAAATACGAGCTGTACAACGTAGTAACTTTTATTTCAAACAAATTGAAATATTCTTTAATTACTTTCTCTCTTGGGTTAAGATGTGCAGAGCGTAACCGGTTAGTTTTTTCCCAACGTTCTTTTGTAATGCATTTACCTATACTTAGTGTAAATGATTTTTTTCTGTCTAAATTAATTTTAACAAAAATTGGGCATTCCCCATTGACTTTGACTTTTTCAGTCCGGATAAAAAATTGAAACTTCAACATAATGATATAGTATTTAAATTAAAAGAACGAATTGACAAATAATTCAATAGTACTATAGGGTAACTCAGGGAATTCTCAGGGGATAGCGAAGATTTAGTACACCTATTGACTACCTATTTTGCCAAAATTGGCATAGGTGTGAAATAGGTGTACAAAAAAGGGTGTTTTTAGGTGATTTTTGACCTTGGACCAAAAAACCGAAAACCCTTCAAACACTGATGTTTAAAGGGTTTCTTAAGATTTTTACTCCAAATGATGGAGATTATCAGCGGAGAAAGAGG
>JBMOHF010000032.1:0-5604 GCA_049317985.1 Patescibacteria group bacterium | reverse complement strand
CGCCTTTAAACGCACTCGCCGGCTGACGCCGGCGGTTTTTTCCTATAATAAAAAACCATCCTTTGGATGGTTTTAAAAATTCTTTTTGCCAGCGGCTATTGGTTACTATTATTCACCTCACCTAGTTTGGACTTTTCCCAGAAAACTTACCTATTACAGTATTTAATATAGACCAACATCAAGACATTCAGCTGATTGCTTTTCGCAATAGACGAGACCGATATATTCTTCATACCAATTAGACGCTGCTGCCAAAGCTTTTTCTTTCTCTTCCAAGCTTTCTGCTTTACTGCAAAAAAATTGAAGAGCATCAAGAAAATTGGCGTAGCATTCCATCTTATCATGCATCAAGTAGTACTGATAATCGATTAGACCTTTAAGCTCATTGCTTAAATGGTCTTTTTCCTGGTTTCTGTTGTATTTTTTCATGAGATTTTATTTATTATTAAAAATAAATATTATCCCAGAGCATCAAATTTTTTCTTCATTTCTTTCAGTTTTTCATGAATTAAAATGGAGTTCTGTTACTTTGTTTTTTCAAATGACACCTTTGGTGCTGGCGGTAAAGGGGTTCCGATCATACTGCTTACCCAGAAATACATTCCTATGGCAAATATTAAAATAATCGCTAATTTGATTATTAAAAATTTGTGCTTGTTCATTTTTTCATTTTTTAAGTTACTACTACGAATTAATGAAATAACTATATCATATTAGTATATTATTGTCAATACTGTAACAAAAAATAGGCTAGTTTTAGTATATTATGCAAATTCACCGAGTCGTAGTTGATTTAGAAATAGTGTGACTAAGATTAAATAATAATGTAGCCTATAATCCAGTGTTTATTTTTCGAACTTTTCCATAGAAATAACTTTCAATTGGCATAATTCTCTAAATCCAATAATACCATGTTCCCTGCCCATGCCTGATTTTTTATATCCACCGAAAGGATTACAAGATAGCCAATGAGACGTGCTATTAATTTCCACTGTCCCTGATTCCATTTGAGAGGCCACTCTGATCGCCTGTTCGGCATTACTTGTAAAAATAATCGAACCCAAACCGTAAATCGTATCGTTAGCCAGCCTTATCGCCTCTTCTTCAGTTTCAAAAGAAATAACAGGCAACACCGGACCGAATACTTCCTCCTGCCAAACGCGCATGTCCTTACTGATATTTGTTAAAAGAGTTGGTAAATAATAGGCCCCTTTCGCACCCTCCAAAGAACTTCCACCCGTAATTATTTTGGCACCTTTAAAAACGGCGTCCTTTACCTGAGCTTCCAATAAAGCGAGCTGTCTCTCCGCGGCCAAACTACCAAGGTCATTTTCTAAATTTTCCGGATCCCCAGTTTTTTTTGATTCAATTTCATTTTTTAATTTTTCCACCACTTCGTCAAAAATTGTATGATGAACAATTAATCTTTTTAAAGCATCACAAGTCTGTCCACAAAGTTTAAATCTTTTCAAATATATTTTACTGACAATTTTTTCAAGGTCCGCATCTTCAAAAATAATACCGGGATTGGAACCGCCTAATTCTAAAACAGTCTTAATAAATTTTTCGCCAGCTAATTTATATAATTGCTGTCCAGTTTTTGTACTCCCGGTAAACCAAATTAAATCAATTTTCTCGTTGACCAATTTCCAGCCAACATCGCCAGAGCCATATACTTCCGAGAAAACCCCAGCCGGCAAACCATGGCGACTCATCACTTCTTCAATTAATTTACCAACCAAAGGACATTCTTCGGATATTTTGAAGACCACTGTATTTCCGGCTAGGAGATTAGGGATTACTCCCCAAACAAACATACCAAAAGGATGATTCCAGGGAGTGATCACAGCAGCCACACCAATCGGCTCATAAACAATTTTATGAAGCGACTTTTCATCTTCGCTAGTAATTTCATCTGCTAAGGCAAATTCAGCATTATCTAAAAACCATTTGACTTTATTAACATGCCCAACGGTGTTTGCCTTGCTCTCAGTTAAAGCAATGCCCGTTTCTTTCGCGGTTAATAAAGCGATCTCATCTGTCCGCGCCTTAAACTCTTCATAGATCGGTTTTAAAAATTCCACCCTTTCCTGAATGGTAATTGATTTCCAAACGGCTTTCGCTTGATTGGCTTTAGCTACTTTTTCGGTGATTTCTGTATTAGGAGAGATGGAAACTTCTCCAACAACTTCATAGTTTTTACCTGGATTAGTTGAAATTAGTTTTTGCATAATTTTAGATTGTTATTAGCTTATTCTAAGTATATCCTAAAGTTTTTAAATGTAAAATTGGATTGACCTTATGCAAATTTAAAAGGAGCTATTATATTTAATAGCTCCCTATAACAACTTACTTTTTTGAATTATTGCTTAGTAGCAAATTGATAGAATAAATATGCCAATAAAATTTTGAAGTCCTCAAATATTTTTTGTTCATTCTCAATCCCACCCAACTGAAATACCTTTAGAACACTAGGCAAATCCTTTTTAAACTGGCTGAAGTCCATTGCTTCGTTATTTGATTCAATAATCAACTTAATAATTTCATCCTGGCTCAGACCTCTTTTTTGCGCAAGAGAAACAGCCAATTTCTCTTTGTTTAGCATTGTTTCTTTGAAATTCTTCGTTAGAGACGAACTAATCATCCCAATGACAAATTGCCAGCATATTTCCAATTGTTTTTCTTCGGTAAAATTTACATGGTTGAATGTAGTTGATTCACCGTAAACCTGATTCAGCAGAAAATTGGCTGACCCGATGATATATAGTTCGTAAATGTCCCTCAAGGGGATTCCGCTGTCTTTAGCAATTTTTATTGTTTGTGGAGCGTCACGGACAAACCAATCAAACGATAATTTAGCCTTAAATTGCTCTACTGATATTAATTGCATGTTCGCCAGCGGCATACCAGAAGCGATTATCGCATCTTTCTCAGTTAAAATACTTTTAACCATTTGACGACGATCGGCTGCTGAATAACTAGCCAATACCCAACCCCAAAAAACTTTTTGGGCAACTTTTCTTAATTGATTATCGATCATTCTTTTTGCATTTTGGGCCCTCAATTACGAACCGAGGGCGGATTTATAATTATGTTTGTTTATTTATTGATGCCCAAATCTTAGAAACCAATAAATAAACAAATCACAACTAATTTTTTAAAATACAGATTAACTTAAATATATATCATGTTTATATAAATATGTCAATGTTAGCAGATAATGCACGCACATTCGGCGGTTTTTCAACTAATATACCAAAATCAGGCCATATGCGCACTAAATTCCCAATCGGTGAGACTGAAGTTAGCCATACCCATTATTAAGAACTCTGTAAAACCGTAAGTTCGGATTAAAAAAAGGATATATAAATAAATATATCACAAGAATTAATCTTAATTTTTGGGTGCTCTGATCCGTGAATGATTTATAAATAGCATTCCAGAAATTAGATTCTAGGCAGACTAAGCGTGGCAGGCTAAAATTAAACAAAAGCTATCTTGAGAATGTTTTTGCAAAACCTCTTTGAATTCTTTTTGCCAATTAAGAAAATCCTGGTAATACTTACTAGTCTCGTCGACTAACATAAATGGTCCCTGCGACCTAATCAATTTACAATCGGAGGTCATAATAACGTCTGGAAATCTATCATACTCATCCACCATTATAATAAAATCATCAGTCATTTGAACATCAAAAATATCGTAAGAATCTAGAAAATTCAACTTCATTATCGGTTTCTCAATTTTTTTCCGGTAATGCTCGGCTACTGCTTGCTTGAACTGTGTGTCAAAATAATAGATACCTTTCTCGTCAATGTTATAAGTCTCTTCAGATATATCAGACAGCGCTTTGGCGATGGAATGATTATCAGACATATCGACGTTTGGCAAAATACTGATCAGGTTAATATTCTCATCTGTAAGATAAACTTTTGACTTCTTAGGTAGCGACTCCCGGATTTTCTTAAGTATCTCAGGGCTGGATTGAATGACAACGATTGTAGTAAATTTCATAGAATATAAAATTTCTTTTTATTATAAAAAAATAGCATAAAAACTGCTATTTTGTAAATCTACTCGGAGACTAGGAGAAGATTGGAACTTTTTAGTAATAAAAAACCCTGAAACTATTTTATCTCAGGGTTTAAACTGTTTTTCAATCCTATGGTAATAACTTAGCTGCCAAATTGCTGGCAGACAAGCTGCTGCTAAAGATAGTGCCACGCTAACCTTAATTAAAATATGAGTATCATCAAAGAAACCGAAAATAATTACTTTAAATAATAAAATTAAAATCAACACTAATAGCGACAAGATAATAATGGGTTGGTGTTTTTTTAAAGTTTTATCCGCATAAATTCTGTTTACAGACGCTTCAAAATTATTTGTGAAAACTGCTTCGGTCAATTTCATCATAGTCACATCCATTTCAAGAGGCCAGCATTCAAAACTCAATCCCTTAAATGTAACTGGAAATCCGCCGTTTGCTAAGTGAATTCCAGTATCATGATGGATAAAATCATCATGAATATCAAGACCAGTGGTTGAATTACTTCTAATCTCAACATTTGGAAATTCCCTGTCGCTTGAAGAAATACTAATTAAATGACAACCTCTTTTTAGATTAGATAAGTCAACGAAAGAAACTGACTGTGAACCGGTGGCGCCAATTATAACATCGAAGGTAGCGAAAGAAATTCTTTTTCCATCTAAGATGTCATAGCCAGAACAAGAGTATCCTTCAGCTATTAAGACCGAGATCATGGTAATCCCAATGGGACCTTTGCCAATAACCAAAATCTTTTTTGATTTATCAATCTGATATTTGGAAAAATAGCTTTTTACCCGAGATAATGAATGTCTGATTATGTAATCAGTTTCAATACTCAGTTTTTCCGTTGAACTAGCCACGCTGTTTACTGCAAATGGCAATTCTTTAGTTAAAAGCCTATTTTTTCCAGAAGAAGTTTGTTCAACTCCGTAGATATTAGAGAATTTCTTTTCCTTGGAAAATTCTTTAAGTAAAGCGCCGCCGTCATCAATAACGACCAAGCGGCAAGAGTGATTAAATTTCTTGGAAGCAAGCACTCTAATTAGACTACATTGTTTTTCGTGAAAGCTATCAAAGCTCTCACGTACATTAAAGTTCATTGCTTCTTCAAATACGCAACAGCCAAGATTTTTTGGATCTTCAATTACTTCTTTATTAGCCGAATAAGCTTTGGGAAGAATTAAGATATTCTCGGCCTTTATACCAAGCTTAATGAAGCAACTAAACATCGCTAATTGAGGCGTTAAAAGATGCTGACACGCGACAATGCAAATACTTTGATAATCTGCTTGTTTAAGCATGATTGACTCACTGATGGCGTTTAATAAAGGCATTTCTCCTAAACCAAACTGCCCTGCCGTTAATTTATCTGAATAATCAGGAATAATTCGATTTAGAATTTCTGTCTTTTTCATCTTTTATGTGATATTTATTTGTTAAAATACGGTTTTGTAACACAAAAAGCATACCACATAGATATACTTTTGTCAATAATACTCGGTAATGTGCACACACATATGGCGGTTTTTCAACCAGTATGCCAAGATCAGGCC
>JBMOHF010000031.1:0-5776 GCA_049317985.1 Patescibacteria group bacterium | reverse complement strand
GCTTCCTCAACCGTGAAAGAACCAGATGATGTTTTCATCTTTTCAAATATTTTGGCTATGCTTGACTTTACTTTTTTTGCGTCGATAACTCCAAGAGAAGTTTCGTCAAAATTAATAATTGTTATTTTGCCTTCTTCAGTTAAATCGTATACTTTTTTTGTCGAAGTCGCCTCCTCTCGAATTATATTTATAACGGGATAATATTTATCTTCTATTCTATTCAAATCGGCATCAGCAAAAACAAGTTTCCTTTCATCAAGTACTTTCAAAAATGTATAAAATTCGCTCCATTCACCTTTATTTCCCGTTATCATATTTTTTTAAAGTATTGATAATTTGTTTTGCGTAAGCTGTTATAGCTGGCACGGCAACCGCGTTGCCGAGTTGTTTCATCGCTTGAGCGTCGGTAACGGGAAAAATATAATCTTCAGGGAATCCCATCATTCTTTTCCCTTCTTCTGGCATAAGTCTTCTCATTTTACCGTCAACAACATAGGCGTCCCAATTATGCCTATCGTCCAATCTTGAGCCGCGACCGCCAACTCTTAGGGTAAATCCGATTTTTTTATCGCATTTTCCCTTAAAAATATCAGCCATAGTTTTTTCTAATTTTAGCGGCTCGGGAAATTCGAATTTTATATTTTTATCTTTGAACCCGACCATAAACAAACGCGGTCTATTTTGCGGTAATCCGAAATCCGAGGCTTTAACCACTTTCCAATAGAAAGAATACCCCAAATCTTTTTCGATTGTTTTTTTTATGGTTGCGAATGTCTTTCCGTCATCGTGATTCAGCAAATGTCTGACATTTTCCAAGAAGAAAGCTTTTGGTTTTTTCTGTTTTATGATTTCAGCGATATGAAAAAACAGATTTCCTCTGTCATCCTTAAAACCCTTTTTGAAACCAGACTGACTAAAGGGCTGACAAGGAAAGCCTCCGCAAATAACGTCAAAATCTGGAATATCCTTCGGTTTAACTTTTGTTATATCGCCAGCAAACATGCCGTTTTTGAATATTTTAGGAGATTTTTTTTCAAAATTTCTTTGATAGGTTTTTCTGGCTGGTTCGTCCCATTCGGAAACAAAAACGCATTCCGCACCAGCGTCATCGAAGGCCAAATGGAATCCCCCTATTCCCGCGAACAAATCGATAAATCTATACTTCTTTTTGGTCATAATTTTATAGCTTTTAATTAATTACATATTACCATTACTTAGGCCAATAATCAAAGTTTTTGCCAGTCCTTGCCTTTCGTTTTTGTTTCGTTTATAATACCAATATATCAAACAAATAAAACTATGTCCACACTTACTAAAAAACAAAAACTAATTTACGATTTTATTCGTGAATACACGGGAAAATATGGTTATGCCCCCTCCCTAACTGAAATTGGTGGCGAATTCGGAGTCTCAACCGTCTCCACTATCCACAAGCATATTTCCAACCTTATCGAAAAAGGACTTGTTAAAAGAGTTAAGGGAGTAGCTCGAAGTATCGAACTTACCAGTAAAAAAACGGTTGACTTTATGGCTGTACCGATCGTGGGAACCATTGCCGCTGGCAGACCCATCGAAGCTATCGAGGTGCCCGATGATGTCATTGAAATATCCAAAGACAGACGTTTCCAGAATGGCGAACTTTACGCCCTGCGGGTTAAGGGCAATTCTATGATTGGTGACGGCATATTCGACGGAGACATCGCTATTATAAAGAAACAGGAGTGGGCTGATAACGGCGACACCGCTGTGGCGATCATCGACGATAACGAGGCCACGCTTAAAAAATACTACAAAGAAAAAGGGCGAATAAGGTTACAACCAGCCAATCCAACCTTTGAGCCGATATTTCGGAAGGATGTTGAAGTAAGAGGTATCGCCATTAAAATAATCAGAAACCTAGAGCATATAAATTCACGGAATTTATAAAATTTTTAGCAAATGTTTAAGTTTTCTTTATTACTAAAATGCTAAAATAAAACTACAACGACCATTAGAAATTTTACATAAAAGCATATGCCCTCCAAATCCTTAGAATTGAGGGCCGAACTAAAACATTTATCTTCTTTGTTTTCCGAAGAAGAAAACGTTTTTCGCAGGTCGATAATCGTCTTCAATTTTGTAGAGACGATTTTTAAAAACAAAGAAGCAAAAAAAGCATTCGACCTTCTGGTCGCCGAAGCAAGTGGAGAAATGAAGCTGGCTGAAACTGGAAATGAAGAGGCTATTTTAAGAACCAAACTGGGATGCGGTGGCCGTTTTTGGCGTTGTTTTGCCGACCTAGACGCCGTCCACTCTATAATGAAAAAAATGAAACGTGATAAAGACCGTCTCGCTCTTAAAAAGTTGGACGAAATAATTTGTCGCCCTTATTCAAACAATCTTTTTCGAGCTGCCTTTCAGGTTGTGAGTGATTGCGTTTTGGAAAAAATCGAACAAGAAGAATTTTTTAAAAACTCCGACCGTGACGAAAAGACTTGGTTTGATACCCAAAGAAGTGTTTTATATATAAAAGGTTATAAAGTACCGATAGCCAAACAAGACAAAGAAACTAATGCCCATAAAATACTAAAATATATTTTTAAAGACAATAAGGATAATATAAAAGACACATTTTTTTATTCGGAAATGGCCGAAGATATTTTTGAAGATTTGGAATATAAGGAAGAGATTAATTCTTGGCGTAAATATTATGATTGTTGCGTTGAGCTTAATACCAAAGTATTTAGCGGAACAAAAAAATCTGTTGAAAACTTTTTAATCTTCAATTCTGGCAAAAAGGGATATTTAAAAATAAATCCCATTTGCCTATGAAAATAAGGAAAAAATTAAAATAATTTGAGTAAATCTTTACCCAAACTTTCTCAAATACAGTTTATATACAATAGCCTCATAACGATTATGAGGCTTTTTATTTTGAGTTTCGATCGTTAGAGCGCCCACTAAAGGTCGAGACGCGAAAAATATTAATCACGATATAACAAGCGTTTATGTTTTACATCAAAGGAACAATCAAAGACGATAAGGCCGAGAATTTTACTCGCAAAGACGGGACTCCAGGCCAAAAACGATTGCTTTACATCGAACCACTAGGAAGCATCTATCCTGTAGCCGTGAGTGTCCCTATAAATAAGGATTACGGAAAGGTCGGAGCTAAAGTGGAATTCGAAGTCAACGTTTTTCCATTCTGTTTTGTAAATAAACAGAGACAAAGAGCTTATCTTTCTGTTTACGTTCCAGAAGACGCAAGCGACAAGAAATAGTCTAAATTATTCTTTTAATTATCGATATGAATTTCAACGAAATATTACTCCATTATCAAGTTTTGGACAACGCGAATAATGTCGTCAATCTAACCGCCACTTTTACGTTGCCGGTTGCCGGTTTATTTTTCTTCGTAAAAATAGCCCTGGGCGCGGTCATTATAATCTACGTGGCCAAAAAGTTATGGCGATAGACGGCATTCAATTTGTCCAAATATATACTCCGTTGCTAATCATCATCGGAATAATTTGGGGATTAAAAAAGATAAAAGATAGTTTGAAATAATATGACCGAGTTTGAAGCGACAACTGAATTACTTAAATGGTGTTTGATGGCAGGATTCGTCGGTCTTATTCTTATTCCGTTCTTTATTAGTAATAAAAAATAAAGGCTAGAAAGGGGGTGAAAATTATGTTTAAGAAGTATAGCATCGGTTTAATGGTTGCCTTAGGTGCAGTTGGTTTAAGTACTAACTTCGCTCACGCCGCCGCCGACGCCGACTTGGTCAGCTCTCTTGCGAGTACCACTAGTTTATTGAAGGATAACGCCTATGCGTTTATCCCTTACATTCTAGGAGTATTCGGAGCAGTCATCACTTTGACTTTGATTATCAAGGGCATCATGTGGGGTGTGAAGAAAATCAAGGGTACGATCAAATAGTTTATCGCCCCGCTTTAACCGGCGGGGCGAAAACTCCTTTCTAAAAATACATCTATGCTTACAAATATTTTACTCGTGATTTTAATAGTTATCTTCGCTCATTTAGATTATCAGTTTTACAAAACATACACCGAGCCTCGGCTTTATCACGACCGACTCAAATTGGATGAAATATATAAAAATTGGCGCGAAATAACGAACCAAAAAGATGAAAAATAATTTAAATCAAATATGCTTAAAAAAATATTTTGGGCAATTACTCTTGGTTTCTGTTTTGTTCTTGGCCGGGGTATTTTTTACCAATACTTCCGTTAAGGCTGCTACGACAATCACACCAGTGCCTCTGGTTAATTGGAGTTCAGACGGCTGGATCGATGGAAATATGATTTTTCATGCCTCAGCGGAAATACCTCAACATTCAGAAAATAGTATCTTGATGTGTATGAGCGACCCAGGAGAAAACTGGGGTGCTGGTGCTGGCACCTGGACCATGAATGGCGTTAATTCTATTCTCATCATGGGCAGTTGGTACAATTTCTCATACATCCCCAATCCTGCTGTTGGTGTTAAACCTTTCGTTTTTAAATCCAGTGGTTATCACAACGCTTCCGTTGTCCAAAATGAATTAACAAAATGCTGGCTAATTGACGGCGTTAATTTGAACAATTTAGTTTCTTATTCTTCTCCTGGTGATGAATGGTATAGCTGGAATGTTGGTTATGATTTTTTGTATGGACCAGCTAGCACTCATTCTTTGATTTTCACTTATCTAACCAGGCAAGACAAAAGAACAATGGATTATTCAGGCGCTGCTTCGACTAATCAAAATATCTTAGTTAAGCATGATGGCTCTGATTATCAATGGAGTATCTTACTTGCTTACAACACTAACAACACCGGAAATTCTTTATCTTTAAATGCGAGCGGATTGGCATACAGCGAAATGCGTTTAAGAATCTTTGAGCTGAATACTTTGTCGCCAGTTCCCCCTTGTGAATCCTATTCTTATACCAGTTGGAGCGCTTGCGATCCAGACGGTTATCAAGTGAGAAATATTGTTTCGACATCACCAGCCAATTGTGCCGGTGGTGCTACCCCGAATTTACTAAACACTTGTGAATTCGGTGATAGTAGTGGCAATGCACCAGATGATGGTACAGGAATTTTCTTCTCAAACCCCTATTCTTTTTCTTTTAATTCGACGGCAATTGTTCGTTATGACTACAACGAAAATGTATTCACTCCTTATGATTATTTAGAAATTAGAAAAATCTCTTCAGACTGGTCAACTAGTACTTTTGTTGCCACCAGCACCGTTGTCGACCTTAGCTTGGGAAAAACAGGCGGAAAATCATTCTTTACTCTTCTGGGAAATGCCTCAACTACTGGATTAACTTATTATGACGTCACGCCCCATTTCTCTGATTACTGGTCACCAACTTTAGGAGATGTGGCGGCGACCACCACAATTCCTTATGTTGTAGTTGTTGATTGGCACCCCACCGAAATTCCTTCTTTAGCAGATATTCTAGCGGCTAGTTCAACTAATCCATTCTACGACGACAGTGCGATGTACGACGCCGCTTGTTCGGAAGAAGAATGGCAAACGCCTCCACCAGAGATATTTGGCGTGAACGTTCCTGCTCTCAATTTAACAGTAATTGGCTGCAAATTTAAATTAGGATTTATTATTGCTGGCAATAAATTTACCACCATCGTCACAGATGGCTTCTATCGAGCAGGAAATATCCTGAAAAGCGTTTTTCCTTTTAATATTTATACTAACTTAAATTCTTCTTGGAAGGCGAGTGCTAACGCTACCGTGATTTCTGAATTAGCTTTCTTGTCTCCGGTT
>JBMOHF010000030.1:0-5808 GCA_049317985.1 Patescibacteria group bacterium | reverse complement strand
GAGATGGTTTTAATGAATAATTAAAACCGCCATATGTGTGTACCTAAAACAACTCCGAACAGCGGATGATTTAGAAATAGTGTGACTAAAATTTGATGATAAGTGAAATTATGATCCACGGTTATTTTATACGTCTTTGTATACTTGCTATTTTAGATAGCTATCAAAATACATAGCGTGGCAAGTATAGCCACCAGGATTTTTTTGCAGATAATCCTGATGATAGTCTTCCGCTGGATAGAAAACTTGCAATGGCTCCAAACTTGTCACCACGGGGTTTTTCCAGCGTTTTGATTTGTTTACAATTTCGATAAAATCTTCAGCCTCTTTTTTTTCTTCTTCGCTGCCAAAAAATATTGCGGAGCGATAAGAAGTACCAATGTCATTTCCCTGCTGATTCAAGGTGGTGGGATTGTGAATTTGAAAAAAGAAATCGAGCAACTTGCGATATGAAGTTTTTTCAGGGTCATATTCTATTTCAACTGCTTCGGCATGGCCTTCATGGTTCTTATAGGTAGGATTCTGAATGCTGCCGCCGGTATAGCCGACACTAGTGTTGATTACGCCCGTTTGCTTTCTAATTAATTCTTCCATACCCCAAAAACAACCACCGGCTAATACAATTTTTTTGGTCATATATTTATTTACTAGGAATGAATTTCAGGGAAATAGAATTTACGCAGTGACGGGTGTCTTTTTCCGATAGCTGTTCGCCGCTGAATACGTGTCCCAAATGACCGCCGCACCGGGCACAGCTTATTTCGGTTCTCACGCCGTCAGCATCCAAAGTTCTCTTCACAGCGCCTCTGATTTCGTCGTCAAAACTTGGCCAGCCACAACTGGACTCAAATTTATCGTTAGAATTATAGAGTGGTGCCTCACATTGGCGACAGACATAAATCCCCCTGGATTTAGTGTTTACGTATTCTCCAAAAAACGGCGCTTCCGTGCCTTTGTCGATTATTACTTTTTTTTCATTTTCAGAAAGTATCTTCATTTGCTTAAATTTCTTTTATTTTAACTCTATCAACACTTCGTTTCGTACCATCCAAGGCGGGGTCCAAGGCGCATTGTATCCAGCGTAAGCCGGACTCCCGACCGATGTTAATCCGTCACGTGTAAGTGCTGAGATTAATTTTTCTTGCCTGAGTTTAATCCGCGCATCCGAACGATACCAAGAGAATCGCGCAACTCCATATTTCTTGACGGGAATCATTACTATTTTTACTCTTGAGTCGTTTGGCGTTGGCAATGTTTCCAGCGTATAGGAACGAGGCATGCCAAAGGATATTAATTGTGAATCACCACCGACAGTGGCCATTACGGGGGCGGTCATAGAAATACTTTCCGACGCATCAGCACGCCCCCTTTTTTGGGCCACCACGGGAGCGGTCATGGAAATTTTTTCTTTTTTTGTGTTTCCACCAAAAATATAACTAGCAATAATTCTAAAACCATTGCTCATAGATTTTCCTTGCGGTCCCTGCACTTTCGTCTGCGCCACAATGTGCGCTGGGTATTCTCGTATTTCGTAGTCTTTCATTTTTTTGACGACAGAATATTCTGCCTGTTCCACGTGGGAACCAAAAAATCCCCAGAGAGACCAGAGTAAGGCGATTATAATGAGAGTAATGAATATATTAGTCATGTGAATATTATATCACATGTTGGCCTCAAAAGCAGGAACGGGGGTTAGAACTTTTTTAGACTAACGATTAAATGCTTTATTGATATACAGAAAATCGAACAACATCAAATACTTTTTGTCAAAAGATAATTATATTAAATTTCAGAAATCCACTTTTTGAAATTTTTTAATAATATAGATTCTTTTATACAAACTAATCTATGCGAGAATATGCTTTCTTTTAATAAAAATTTAATGTTTTGTTTTTTTAATATTTCGATCAAGCCATCTCCATTTTTTCGAGGAATCACTTTATCATTTTTGGATAATATGATGAAAAATCTAGTATTAAGACTTTTTTCTTTGAAATAATAATCTGGTGAAATTTCTTTCCACCTCTCTTTTAACTCAAGTAACGTTGTTTTGTATTGCCTTTCCATTTCAATTTTTAATTGCCTGGTACCACCTCCAAGCCAAAACGCTTCTGCTAAATTCGACCCCGGAACTATCAACATCATTTTTTTTATCACAATTTTATCTGAAACAATCATGCAAAATAGCCCACCCAGGCTTCTTCCGTACATATAAAAAGAACGTGGCTTTGTTTTTTGCAGAAGCTCCAAATCATCAATAATTGTTTTAATAAGTTGTAAAAAATTTTCCTTTGTTTTGCTGGGGTTAGGATTCAAAAGCTCATCAGGATAAGAATAGTAGATGTAGCCGTATTTTTCGGGGATTGATTTTTTAACAAAGGAAAAAAGAAATCTGTAAGATTTCCAGGCGTCTATTAATATTAGAATGTTTTCACTGTCCAATCTTTTTGTTTCTTTGGAAATATTCATTTTTTCTCTTTTTGTTACAAATACATGCGACTAAAAAATAAAATTACGACTTGCCTGCTAATTAATTTTATAAGGTGTCTTACTTTACTTTAACATATTAGCTTTATTTAGAAAAATTGTGACATGAAGTAAAAAAGTTTAATAAAAAACGGGCATTTCTGCTCGTTTTTGTATCGATTTTCCGCGTCGTGGATGATTTAGAAATTAAATAATATTTAGGCCTAAATAGTTCCAGGCGGGAAAGAAAGCATTTTGTTCATTAAATCTGACACAGCACAAATGGCGTTTTCTTCTTTAACTTTTTGTGAATAGTTTTCAAGAGCTGCTGCATTAAAGCCTTGACTAGTAAACATGCACTTAGCCCTAGCTAGGTTTATAAATTCTTGTTCCCAAATTGTTTCTTCTTCCAACTGCTTTAATATGTCTTCCGCTTTCAATATACCTACCTGAGTTACGAAAACATTTTTGGGATTATTTATTTTAATCCATTCTTTGAAAATTCTTATTATAAATGCATTTAGCGTTTCTTTTTCCATCGCTTAATCTCCTTGTTCCTTAATTTAATAAATTGTTAATGTAACTAAAAAATAATACTTTAAAAGTATTATTTTTGTCAACTGCTCCGAGTCGTGGACCAAGTTAGAAATAAAGTGGCTAAAAATAGTTAAAAATTAAGTACTCAATCCTAATAATAATTTTTTGTTTAATAAGATGCACATAAATAGTCATAAATATCTAGATATTTATTATAAAAATTAGCTTAAAAAAATAAAAAGGATTACTGCGTCTAGTAATCCTTTAGAAACCAAAATTTGTTAGCATGCTTCCTTTTGATAAACTCCATCCTTTACGCCTAATTGATCCATTTTTTCCCTCAGTTCATTATTTATTGCAATACTATAAACTGCGTTATAAAATATCTCATTATTTTTTTGATCATCCCAAGCCTCTTCGAGAGCTTCTGGCGAATGAACAATAATAATTCTGGGGAGTGGTGTTACACCAGATTGTATCATGGCCATAATCTCCCCACTTCTATCAAGCGTAATTAAAAGAACTGTGTTAATTTCCATGTGCCCTCCTATTTTTTTAATTAAACAAATTATTTAAATAATAAAAATAATACCATGAAGATATTATTTTTGTAAACTTTGCTCGGGGTAGCAGAGGAAGTCCGAACCTTTTTTGTAGAGAATAAAGCATTTGTGCCGGGATTTTAAGAATTGTTAAATTCTTTTTTTGAGAATGGTGAAGTCATACAGAAACGTTCAGGAGGAGAGGTTTTATCGAACTTATTTTTTACTTCCAAATCTTTTGCAGCACTAAATAAAAATCTTTCGGCACGTTTTATGGCAACGTCGTTCACCCACTCTACATGAGCGGATGATACGTCATTACGAGCAACAAGAATGCCCCCTCCTTGTTTCGGCAACTCCTTAGGTTCTTCAGGATTTTTACAAAATAAAACCGTGTGAGTACCTATCGGAATTAAAACTCCCGACGACAGAAAACCACCTCCATAAAAAGGTGGTAATGCTGGGTTTGGTATTAACGCAACAGGATAATCAGATGTGATAAACTCTACAGATTTAGATTTCAGTATAAATATGTCTTTCATCATTATTGCTGGATAAATATGGTCTCCTAATTCTATTGCTTGCTTTAAGAAATAATCCTCGTTTCCCATCTCAATGGTGTATTTACTGTCATCAAGAACAAAATCTTGCATTTCCTCAACACTGACTTCAGGCGTATCAGGGTTTTCTTCCTGTACTTTTTTAAGTGAATGAGCAAACGCCTCTTTGTTGGATGCAAGCATCTGCATATGTAATTTTGCCATTTCAGCGGCTTGCTTCTTTAAGAGTGCCCGGAACCCTGGGGTTCTTACAACCTGCATTGCTAAGAAATAAGACAACTCAGATTTTTCTTGAGGAGTTATAATAATTTGTTGTGTAGCATTATTTAATCTTTCTATTATTGGACCAGCGATGTCTTCCATTTCTGCAAGAACCGACTCTAACTCTGTGTTATAACTTCCATCCGTATTTGCAAATGAATAAAGATGCTTTTCTTTGGCTATGTTATTTTTATTGGTAAAAATTGGTTCTTCGCCGCGCTGATACATCTAAAGAAAGTCTTGCTTCTCTTGGGATTCAAAAAACCGAAGAAGAGCATTTTTAGGTAAATAATGATGTTGTTTTGGTTGACTCATAAAAAATAATGGTTATTATTTTTTGGCAGAGTTTGACTTACCTAGTAATTTTTTGTCATCTGAATTAAGACGTCTTTTCACTTTTTGAGCATCCTCTTCGGCTGGCAGGGACTCCGGAACGATTCCTTTCTGCAAGAGAAGTTTTCTCACATCATAGTTGTTTTTCACGTGCTCCAGAGAAATGTTATTTAAGCCAGACAAAAGCTGATCTTTTTTCAAATTAAAAATGGTAATTTCATTAGCAAAGTCTTTGGCCTTGATTGTAATGGTTGGTAAAAAATCAGCCAAAGCGCGACTATCACGAATACCCAGACGTTTTTTCATATCGGCAGTGTTAACCCCACCAAAAAGAGCCTGATCGCCTTTACTTTTTATCACAGCGAAACCTTGACCATCTATCCCGCGTTCATAGATTAGTCCAGAGAGGCCTTTCTCGGAAGAGCTCAGCTTTTCTCTAGCCTGCATTCTTTCCAACTCTATCATTCTTTTTTCCAATAACTCCTGTTTTCTAGTTTGAATTGCGAAATAACTCATCGCAAATGCCACCTGTTCTTTCGTCGAATCAGAGTTTTGAGCAATTAGATAGCAAGCATACCTGGTTAAAAAAATGTCATCCATTTCCTTAATCGCTCCATTTGGCATACTAACTGCTTGGGAGGTTTCCGCAAAATTATCGTCCAGACTTACTCCAGAATTTTGACAAGCTGTTTTTGCTTTCTCAATGACGTTTAAAAAATTCTCCCAATTACTGTAACCAAGCAAATGTTGCAAATCACGCGCAAACCAAAATTCAGTTCCACCCGCTTCATAGGCAAAACTATTAAAACTTTCTAAATAACTTTTTATCATTTCTGTCTTCATATTTGTTATAATATTAGATAAATTAGTTATCCACAGACGTTTTCCTGATGTCAGGTAAACGTCTGTGGAAAAGCTCTTTTTTATAATAATACTCCTTCAAACGCAATTATGCCATCAATTTTTGATAAACAAAAAATAAAAACTTGGCCAATAAGTTATTTTTTAAAATTAGCTTTACAAAAAACACGCCTAAGGCGCATTTTTCTCACTCGCTCGGGAACCAGGATTCGAACCTAGATAAACAGGACCAGAACCTGTTGTCCTAC
>JBMOHF010000029.1:0-7018 GCA_049317985.1 Patescibacteria group bacterium | reverse complement strand
GCCACATAATGATTATCTCAGACTTGGCCTTGAAGTTGGGCTACCGGGAATTGCCGCCTATCTTGCGATCATTTTTAGCGTTATTCTTGATTTTTTCCGAAGTTTCAAAAAGCAAAAAAAACCAAAATTAAAAATGCTGACTCTTTTTTCATCAGCTTGTTTAATCTCGCTAGCAATTATGAGCTTCGGTGATAATATTCTTAATGATACGGCCCTCCAATGGTCTCTCTGGGCATTATTTGGCGCCATTCTTGCTAATAATCATTTTATGAAAAAAGACTTGGCAGTGGAATAATTATTGACAGAAATTACTGAATACGCTAGGATATTATGATTATTATTTAACAATTTTAAAAAGGAGGCAAGGTGAAAACACATAAAATCTATATTTTCGGAAACGCATTTTCTGTGCCAGATAACAAAGTCGTTGGCTTTATTGTAGATATCGAGTCGAATGGTACAATTAAACAAAATTATGGCTCTCAAAAATTTTTTCTTAAAATTTCGGTAGTAATAGAAAAAGCCGTCATTTTTAAAAAAATGATCCTTTTAGCGACAGCTGGATATGAAGGAACTCTTAGGGAAAAACTATTCTATAAAATTATAGAAAATGCTTTTGATGAAAAAAATAAAAAGATTATTTCTGATGATTTATTAAATCAATTCTTGAAGGGAAATATCAGCGAGCAAGGTCTTGCAGAGAAAGTCGAAAAACTTATATTAGCATAAATATTTTTCTCCGCAAACCTATTAAAGCAGGCCATTTTGTCTGCTTTTTTTAATGGACCGGAAAAATATGAATGCTAACAAAAAAGGAGTTTTTTAGAACTCCTTTTTCATAATTTTAATACGATTAAACTCTTTACTTTACCAACTGATCAGTCGCTAAGTCTAATTTTTTCTGAGCCTGTCCAGGTAATACAACATAAGTGCTCTCAATTCGACTACCACTTTGTCTCTGCCAATATAGTTCATAAGCGCCGGATTGGTACTGTGCAAATATTTTATTCGGTAATTGATATTGTAAAGTTACTTCTCCGCTTTTTTGGGTATCAACTGTCAAGAAAAAGCCAAAGACCGTTTTGTTTAGTTCTTGATCTTGAATGACATCAACCGAGCTTGCGGTGCCGTTGATACCAATAAATGTGCTGCCAAGAGGCGCTAAAACCCTCGTATAACTGCGGTATTTTGTCGTCCGCCAATCAGTTTTTCCATCGTGACGATATTTTAAGCTGACCGTAGCATTAAGCTTATTGTCCTTATTATTAAGGCTATATGACCAATTTTTCCCAACCACGGCGTCACTTTTAAAAGCGGCAAGGTTTGCATCAACAACCATCAAATAATCGCTTTCCGGATTTTTTACTTCTCCAGCCCAACCAAGGCTCTTTATTAAATCTTGACCGGTGGAATTATTTAAATAAACCTGAACATTTTTTTTCGCTAAATTACTATTGAGTAAGGCTAAAATCTTAGGATAGTCTTGATATGGTAAAGCAAATAGTCGTTTTTTTAATTCAGAAAAAATATCGTTTATTACTTCTTTTCGATCCCAAGATGAAATATTTTGTTTGACATAACTCATTTCAACTTCATATTGAAGAAGTTCTTGAAAATTATCACCCTTATAAACCACATTCTTTACTTTAATAGGTCCAACAAGATCTATCAGATCAGCGGCGAATGATGGATTAATTGCCACCACGCCATTAAACTCTGCGGGTAATTTTTTATCAAGAATTACTTCTCGACGATATGTTTCTTCAATCTGACGAGCGGAAGTTGGCCAATCTGGCGACCAATTTGCATCACGCAAGAACCAACGATCAACTTTTAAATATTGCTTTAGTGGAGTTGGCGGAAAAATATCCAGCGAGTCTTTAACCGGCATATCTAAATGATAAACATCTTCGGCAAAAAAACTTTTTAAACCACCATTTTCAACTTCTAATATTCCATAAGTTCCAAGAAAGCCGCCCGTTGGTCGTAACTCATCATTATTCTGAAGCATAACAAGAAACCTAACTGGACTTGGGCTGCCGACAAAATAACTCGAAAGTTCAGCAGCGGGGACAACAGAGTCTAAAAGATACTCCGCCTCGACAAGTTTTTTGTCTAAATCTTGAATTTGTGAAATGACTGGTAGTAATATTCCGATTTGATGAATCTTTTCAATATTCAAACGCGCTAAGTCCAAATCCGCTTTAATTCCGTTCAGCTCTGGTGCACTTTCCCGGGCGAGTTGAAAGAAACTTTCCTTGCCCTGCCCTGACAAATTATTAAAATCGCCCGACGGTGAAGAGGAAATAACTTGTTGAAAACGTTCCGCCAAGAGCGCTCCGTTACCGACGGCCCGACTTAATATTTCACCTGTTTTTGTTAGATAATTTAAGTCATCAATCTGATTACGATAAACGAAAAAATTCTTCATCCATGGTTTCTCAGAAATAATTTTCAGATCGCTGCCGGCCCGAGAAAAATTTTCTTGAGCCAGTTTTGCTTTTTCGGAAGCAACCTTGAAATTCTTCATTTTCACAGCACCAACCGCCTCATTGATTGCGGTCTTGGCGCTCATTTCAGAATAATAGAAAGATCGAAATCGATTAACGGTCGGCAGAAAAAACAACAAAAACAAAAGCACCGCCCCAATAAAAATCCAGGAAGCGGTTTTGATAACTAATAACACCAATTTGAGCCCAGTACGGCGCCAGGACATATTATTGATCATTTATTTTTTTATTTTATTTGACACATCATCATCCACCAAAACTATCTTTTTCCCATGGATAATATTGTAAATAAAGAAATCAGCGATATCGACTCGATAGCGATATTCTCGATAATCCATTATTGTATAATTTAGCTCTCTTCCCAAATCTTCCTCGAGCTCAGTGATCAGGGGAATAATTTTTTCACGGTTAAAACGTCCTACTAATAATATATCGGTTTGAGATTTTGTATTATTTGCTAAAGTACCACTCAAAATTAATACTTTTGGTGAACAGGCGTCTTTTAGTTTTTGCACGAATTCATTACTAGAAAGAATTTGTGACTTGACGACTAAAGCTTTAATTTCCGGAAAAAGGACAAAATCTTTATCGACATGATAATATTTTTTCTCAGTTTTGTTCCGATCTTCATCTTCATGACCAGGAATTTCTCGATGTTCATCGGCGACAAGCAAACCAAAAGACTGAAGACTTTCCAGTTCCCTCCTGATTGAATTGACTTGCATTTTCAGATCTCGAGCTAGTTGGCGGAGATAAAATTTTTCGTCTTGATTAAGAACGAAAATTTTCAGCAACTTAACTCTTGCCTGAGATCCAAATAATTTAGTTAGCATTTATTTATTCACTGCTTTGTTGTATAATAATAATATAACAAGCAACCAAAAGCGTCAAACTAAAAATTTAGAAGAATCATAAATATTTATGTATAAAATTGCTCCATTAATTCTTAATTCTGGTAAAAAAACAGGAGGTGCGGGCCAGATTTTTATTGCCCAGCCCGACGCAATTAAAGAAGATTTGGCAGGAAAACTGTTTATTCTCTTTGAAGCAAAAGGTAAGAGTGCCGACCTAAGTCAAATTGCCGATTTCTTGGTCGCAAACTTAAATTATTACTATTACGAAAACGAAAAAATTTCCCTCCTTGGGAAGATGAAAGACCTTAAACCGGAAAACATCTTTGAGAGCGCTCTTGCAAAAACAAACTCGGAATTCTGGGAGTGGATTAATAACGAAAAATTATCTTTTAATCCATTAAATGCAAGCATAACCGCGGGAATTGTCCTGGAGCAAGAAATCCACTTCTCTTCTTTTGGTAGCAATAAAATACAGTTAGTTTTTCGGAAGAGTGGGAACTACGAAATTGTAGATTTATTAAAAAATGATACTTCTTCTGAAGGATTTAGTGACAAAATATTTTCCTCAGTTGTTAGTGGCCAATTACCAGCAGATTCATCGTTTATTCTTTCAAATGAAGCTTTTAGTGAATATATAAATGACGGAGATTTAAAAAATATTATTTCAAAATTACCACCCATAAGTGCTTCAGAACAATTAAAAAATACTTTGTCGGCCTCGAATTCATTTGTGCCATTTCTGGCTATTATTATAAAAAGTGCGAAAATGGGTAGCGAAAATCGTGAAATCGCTTACAGTGATTCCGCTAGTGCGCATGCCTCGATGAATAATCTCAATCATACTGAGGAAAAAACCGAAAGACTACTATCACCAATTGGCGTAATAAATTTGAGAAAAAGAGTCAAAAAAGCGAGTGGCTTCTTCGAAAAGTTTATGCCAAGACCGAAAAGACCAGAACTTTACCCGGAAAATGACCAAGCTAATGACTCCAGCAAATCACCCCTAATTTCACCAATAAGCACTGGCCCGCAAAAGATTGGCATCTCCGAACCGATGCGTCGGCGGAATAATCAAAATAAAAATAGTGGCTCTTGGGTTAGTAACGTTTTTAAAATTGGTTCATCAACAATAGTTGGCGGAATCAAAAATGGTAGTCAAATTTTTGGTGGTTCTTTTTGGAAAAGCACTCCCCAAAAAATTAAAACTTGGTTTTTGGCTCTTAATTTTAAACAAAAAATATTGACTGGAATTCTACTCATTGGCTCTTTGATCTTAATTTTTAGCCTTTCATCAACAGGAAGTCTTAATAAATCAAGAGAAGATAAAAAAGTAGCGACCGCAATTATCACGGAAGTAAAAGAAAAAGAAAACCAAATTGATTCATACCTACTATACGGCAACGAAGAGGGCGCAAAAATAATTGCTCAAAAGATAGAAAGCGAACTAGCCAGCCTTAACGAAAAGCAAAAAAATACTGCTGAGTTTACCTCTGTAAACAGCAAATTTTCGTCTCAACTTCTAAAATTACAACATCTGACGAAAATTGAAGCAACTGAAGTTTTTGATTTTGCCACAAGACAACCCGGGGCAAATCCAGAGAGTCTATACTTAAAAGATTTTTCCCTTTTTGCTTTTGACAGCACCTCAAAAACTTCATTTCTTTATGATCTAAAAAATTCCGAATCCGTCAAAAATAGTATTAGTAAACTAAGCTCGCCAATATATGGAACAAGCGATAAAGCCGGGAGTGTTTATTTGTTTAGCGGACAAAACATCGGAAAATTAAACGCGACCGAAAACTCGCTTGATTTCACGCCAGTTACTATCCCCGGCAATCAAAGCATTATTGGCTTCGATACTTTTGTTGGCAAAGCCTACCTACTAAGTAGCACTGATGGCCAAATATACCGATATTCAGTTAAAGATGGAAAATACCAAGGAAGTGAGGCCCGCCTAAAAACTCCGATTGGTTCAGAAGCAATCTCTTTTACAATCGATAAACAGTCGGACACTAGCCCGATATTTGTGGTTAAAAGAAATGGCGAGATTCAAAAATATTTAAATGGGGACAAACAAGCATTTTCTTCCGATTCCCTCTTACCAATAACCAATGGCATTTCAAAAATTATTTTAAGTGGGAGCAATGTTTATCTCATTGATAAACAAGAAAAGCGAATTGTCATTTTTAATTTAGACGCCGGAAAAACCAGAGCAAAATTTAAGGCGCAATATCAATTTACAAATTTATCTGAATTACGAGACGCAACTATTAGTGGCAACACGGCTTATCTGCTAAGTGGGAGCAAAATTTATCGAGCAGAACTGAAATAAAAGATTCGAACTCCACATTAGACTAAAAAAGAAGGAATAACTTCTTCTTTTTTTTATTGACGGCCTACTCACCAAACTAAATCATTTTTGACAATTATAAATTAATATGTTAAAAAGATAGGAACCGAACATTAAAAACCAGAAAGCATATGAAAAACAATAAATTAAAAATGATCTCTTTAAATATTGAGTATGACAGACATTTACCTAATGTTCTGAAATTTCTAAAAAAAGAAAACGCAGATGTTGTCTGCTTACAGGAAGTTCTAGAGAAAGACTTTCTCACGATCAAAGAAGCACTGGGAATGAGAGGATATTTCGTCCCCTGGAGCTATAGTAAAAGTACTAAATACCCATATCTTCGCGGCGAGAAACAAGGACTAGCGATTTTCTCAAACACAATCACCAACCATGGTCATGTTTTTTTCGCTGGGCAAGAAAAAAATGTATCCGATAGATCTTTTGAGGAATACCTATCTGATGAAAACTGGCAGAAAAACTGGGTTTTCTTATGGGTCCAAGTGTCTTTCGGTAAACAGTCGCTGAGAATTATCACCACACAGCTACCGACAACAAAAGAAGGGGTTCCGACTCAGTATCAATTAGAAACCATCCAATCTCTAATGATCCGACTCGATCCTTTTGGAGAGTTCATTCTTTGTGGCGACACCAATGCTCCCCGTGGCAGAGAAGCTTTTGGGAGACTTGCTAGACGATATAAAGACAATATACCGGTTAAATACAAGACTTCTATTGACCAAAATCTCCATCATGTAAAAGGCATACAATTAATGGTCGATGGACTTTTTACTACTCCAGATTACCGAGCATCAAATGTCAGGTTGGTGGATGGCGTCAGTGATCACATGGCAGTTGTTGCTAAGATAGCAAAGAATTAAAGAGGTTAAAAAACTCTTGAGCTCAAGGAAGAAATTCCCTGAGCTTTTTTTATTAACAAAAAACACCCTTTCAGGTGTTTTTTGCTTCGAAGTATTTTTAAAAAGTGGCTTAAATAGCTTATTTCAAAGTTACTTTTGCACCAGCTTCTTCTAATTCTTTCTTGATTTTTTCAGCTTCTTCTTTCTTAACGCCTTCACGAACCATCTTTGGAGCGGCATCTACTAAGTCTTTAGCTTCTTTCAAACCAAGTTCAGTTAAAGTGCGAACAACTTTAATAACATTGATTTTGCTTGCACCGGCATCAGTCAATTCGATATCGAATGTATCTTTAACTTCAGCAGCTTCAGCGCCTGCAGCAGGACCAGCGGCCATCATCATAGCTGGAGCAGAAGCAGAAACACCAAATTTTTCTTCTAAGATTT
>JBMOHF010000028.1:0-8562 GCA_049317985.1 Patescibacteria group bacterium | reverse complement strand
CAAGCTGATGAAAAAAGAGTAAGCATTTTTAATTTGGGTTTTTTTTGCTTTTTGAAGCTTCGGAAAAAATCAAGAATAACGCTAAAAATAATCGCAAGATAGGCGGCAATTCCCGGTAGCCCAACTTCGAGACCAAGTCTGAGATAATCATTATGTGGCTCTGTGGCGCCTAATTTGAAGTCACGATTTTCGGCAATAACCATTGGTCCGGTCCCGAGTCCATTTCCGGTCCAGGGGTTTTCCTTAAAATAAGAAAAACCGTCCGTCCATAAACGAATCCGCCAACCAATTGAGCCATATGGATCAAAGTTCAATAAACTATTAACACGGGCATTAATTTGGGGAATACTTACATAAACAATCAAGGCGAAAATAGCGGAAACTACTAAAAAACTCCTGAATTTTGCCAAGCCGACAATTAATAAGATTAAAGCTAAGGCAACGTATGCCCCCCTTGTGTATGTGAAAGCTAAAACGATAACTAAAATGAGAGAAACAATTGCATAGCCGTAACTTTCAATTCGTCTTTTTCCAAGATTGAGGGCAGCAAAAGTAGCGAGAGTAATCGGGAGAATCAAAAAATAAGCCAGCATATTTGGATGAGCAAAAGTTCCGAGAAGACGATTTTGTCCCTCTTCCATTAATCCGGTGTCATTAGCTAATTGCCAAAAGCCGACAGCAACCGGGACAACACTAGAGAAGATGATTGTTCTAATCAGGTTAGTTAAATCCTTCGGGTCTTTGAATAATAAATAAGCACTGACAAATAACAAAAAAATACTCAATAATCGAAATATTTCATCAATTGTCGAGCTAAAACTAATAGTATAAACCACGGAAGCTACCCCAATTAGTATTAATATAATCCAGGTCCAAGCACTGCTAATACTGGGAAGCTGTCGCCGATTCTCATATATTATAAACAAACAGAAAATGATTGCTAAAATAGCAAAAATTGAGGTAAAATTAAGAGGAAGACTAGTCGATAGGCGATATTGATAAAGAAAATCCACCGCCGGTCTCAAAAAGATAAACAACAATAATCCCAGCTTTGGCCAGTTAATCGCTACAAAGAAAACAATTGAGAATAAAAAAGCAACGACAGTGAGAACAAATGGCAATTGCAGGGCAATGATTAAAGGGATAGCTAGCAGGGCTAACACGAGGCTTAATTCATGTCTGATTTTTAAGTTTATTTTTTTCATAAGCTGGTTTATATGGTAATATAATATTAGCCCATTTTTATCATAAAAGTCAAAGAATATTTTCTAAAAAATATGAAAATTCTGCAGGTTAATAAATTTAATTATCGTCGTGGTGGTGCCGAGAAATATTTTTTAGATATCGTCTCAGCCCTAGAAGATTCGGGACATGAAGTTGCCCTTTTTTCCATGCGTCACCCAAATAATCACCCATCTTCTTGGGAAAAATATTTTGTTTCCAATCTTGATTTTCGAAGAACAAATATCTTTAATTTACTTTTTGTTCCTGGCAGAATTATTTATAGCTTAGAAGCACGACGAAAATTTGCTCGTCTACTCGATGATTTTAAACCGGACATCATTCATCTTCATAATATCTATCATCAAATCTCTCCCTCTATCTTAGCACCGGCTAAAAAAAGAAATATTCCAGTAGTAATGCATCTCCATGACTACAAGCTTTTTTGCCCAAATTATAAATTATATACGCAAAATAGTTTCTGTGAGCGCTGCCGGGATGGTCATTATAGTCAATGCCTGAAATATCGTTGCCTTGACGATTCTGTCTTTCGGAGTTTAATTGCTAGTGTGGAGATGTGGGTCCATCATCATCTTTTTAAATTCTATGAAAATGGTGTTGATCTCTTTATTTCTCCTAGTACCTTTGTAAAAAATGAAGCAATTAAATTTTCATGGCCGGCCGAGAAAATTGTTGTTTTAACCAATTTCGTTGATCGATTGTCAGACAGCCCTTCTGTGAAAGAGGATTATTTACTTTGTTACGGCCGATTAAGTGAAGAAAAGGGAATTGATCTGCTAATTGAGGCGATGGCTTTGGTCCCAGAGAATCATTTAAAGATTGTCGGGATTGGTACCTCGGAAGAACAATTAAAAACTTTAACAAAAAAACTAAAAATTCAAGACCGCATCGAATTTCTCGGATTTAAATCTGGTGCGGAGTTACAAAATTTGGTTTCCCGTGCTCAAGCCGTGGTTATTCCTTCTCGTTGGCCAGAAAATATGCCATTTACCATGCTTGAGGCCTTGGGTGCTGGGACTCCCGTGATTGCTGCAAACGTTGGTGGTCTCCCGGAAATTATCAAAGAGGGAAGGAACGGTTTTCTTTTTCAGAGTGAAGATGCTCCCGACCTTGCTGCTAAAATAAATTTATTACCAAGTCTATCAAAGGACGCCCCAAAGTTGGCGATCGAAAGTGTGTGTGAGTTTTCCTTAGCGAATCACCTGAAGACTCTTCTAAAAATTTACCAAGAAATTATAAATAAAAAAAAGCCCCAATAATTTGGGGCTTTTTTATATTAATAAGTTGTTATTTTTCAATAGTGAAACTAGAACTATAGCTTAGTTTCGAGGAATTTCCGACAACTTTGATATCTACTATTTTTTTCGGAGTAGAACTGATTGGTGGTACTTTTAAATCACTAGTAAAGCGTCCTTGGCTGTCGGTTGTCGCTTCTTGGTTTCCAAGTCCATCAAAATATATTACTAGCTTTTCACTAGGGGAAAAACCACCACCGGTTAATTTAACGGTTGCTCCTTCCTTTGCGCTAAAAGTATCGGTTTTTATCCACAGATTTTCAACTGGGACGATAGTTTCGTCTTCATTAGTATCACCAACAAAAAATGAGATTTTTTCTAAATTCTGATTTAAGACCAAGATTCCTGAATTATTAAAACTAACGATTCGGTCACCGTTATTAGTAGAAACAGCTTTTAGACCCATTGCCCAGCCGTTTCCGCCGTAAGAACTGGTATATTTAAAGTTTAATAATTTTAAATTATCTTTATCTAATTTAACAATCCCAACCCCATTACTAAAGTATAAGCTTGATCCAGAAATAACAGTATCGTAGGCCGGTTGGTCTAAGTGACGAAAACTAGCCTTCAATGTTCCGTCAAGAGAAAACTTTTTGGCATAAAAATCATCCGTCACAAAAATATTTCCATTATTATCGATCGTTGCCCGACGGTTTTCCGTGTTCTTACTGTAGTTTAAGGCAATCTCACTGACAACGTTTCGATTCTGACGGTCAAACACACGGAGAGTATTTCCGGTGATATCTATTAAATAGCGACCATCTTCGCTGGCTTGGATATTATATTGATTCTGGCTATTCTTAAAATCATAACTATCAATAACCTGTAAGTCCTTATTTAATAGTTTTACTCCTTTGTTCCCAATAGTGAAGTAGTTGTCATTACCAAGCTTCTCCATTCCACCATACCATTCCCAATATGTATTACTGATTTTATTTTCCAGAATTGGGTTAGCGTTCAAAGCACTAATATTATATTTATCAATTCTAAAGTCAGTAATCGCATAGGCATAAAGACTACCGTTTTCCTTCGAGAGCTTCACTTCATAATAGCTACCATATTGATTGAAACGGGTATCTAGGGGGCGAGTACGGCTGACTCTTTCTAAATCAGATCCGGTTAATTTAAAAATTTCCAGACTATTGGTATTAGCTGATGCAACTACCAACTGACCATTGTAGTCAATCGCGTCACCGGAGTAATATGATTTGTTTTTAGTTTTACCAATTGGTACCGCAGCAAAGAGCAGGACAGCGACCAAAAGAGTGAGAGAGATAATTTTTTTCATAGTTTTATAATAATAGATAATTTTCATTCTTTATTTTTGTTCTCCAATTATACATTGTTTATCTTTTTTTGTCAAGAGGAGGCTTGGTTTAGCTATTGACAAATAAAAAGTTATATACTATAATAGTAAGTCAATCTAAGATAATATTTAATGTAAGTGCAATATTTATATGGAATTAAGAGATTTTATCAAACTTTCGTCAAAAAAACGGCAAACTATCGTGTCCTGGGTTTTTGTATTTATTGCTTTAGGCTTGGTTTTTACCTTTATACAGCCCCTGAAGTATAGTACCAAGTCGAAATTACTGGTTATTCAAAATACCAGGGAAGTAGATCCTTATACGGTTTCTAAATCAAATGAGTATCTGGGAAATCTATTTTCTCAGGTTATATATTCAAGTTCATTTTATGATTTAGCTCTAGACTCGCAGTACAATATTGACCGCACATACTTCACAGACAAGGCATCACGCCAACAAAAGATTTGGGAAAAAACTGTGAAGGCAAAGAGTTTGAGTAATACTGGTATTATTGAAATGGAAGTGTATCATCCAGATCCTTATCAAGCGAAACAAATTGCTTTGGCAATTAATGATGTTTTAATTAATAAGAACTTCAATTATCAAGGAATGGGAGACACGGTTCGGGTGAGCGTGATCGCTCAACCACTGGTTTCTTCTTATCCAACTAATCCAAATCCAATAATTAATTTCTTATTGTCGATTATTTTTGGTTTAGCCTTCAGTTTCTTGTATATCTATTTTTTACCGGAAGAAAAATATAATTTTTATCTCTTTGGCCGCTCGAAAGCGCGTCGTCAAAAAATAAAAAACATTCCTGTGCGAGAAACGGCAGTTCGCCATCAAGCAGTGAAAAGTGAAGAAAAATCAATTCGCCACTCGGCTGATAATCAATCTGAACCAGAGTTTCTTTCAGGGAATTGGGTTGAGCATAAAAAAGAAGATAAAGAGGAGTCAACCAGACTGGTTGGCAGTATGAGTAATATTTTACCGCGTTAATAATTTTTATTTCGCCGCCAGGCCTTTAATGAGGCTCAGCGAGGGAACGAAAATCGTTTCTAACTTAAGATGTAAATTAACAAATACAAATAATAAGTCATGAAGAGAAAAATCATGTTTTTAATTGTACTGATCGGGATGATTAGTTCAGTTAGTGTTATGGGCCAAAAGCTCAATGGTGTAATTGAAAATGGCATTAGTAATGCTGGAAGCGTGGATGAAATGAACTTTCGGAAACTAAGAATCGAAGTTCTTCCCATCAGAATCGGTGACGGTTCCAATTTCTTCGGCATATATGCCGAAACAAATCAGGTGCGAGCAAAAAATGAAACCCAAAAATGGGTAAGTGCTTTAAACACCTGGAACATCGGTGTCGGATTTAACTCAAAGCTAGGCGCGGGAGAGGATGACGGTGGCTGGTTCTTGGAAACAAGACTCGGCTTTGGTCAGATTACTACAAGATCCAACGTGGCCGCATATGGCTACAAGGATAAACAGGTCGATTTTGACCTGAATGCAGCGTTAAGACTTGGTATTTTTGATCCTGACGCAAGCTTCTTTTCTCGTCACATGCTTAACGTGAATTTTCAACAACCACTATCGAAAACCAAAGAATTGTATTTCACGGACAGAATAGTCAATATTGGCGATTCAATGACGTGGAACAATCAACTATTCCAAGGAAATTTTACCGAGACAGTTGGCAATTTCTTTGTTGGAGATGAGTGGTTAATGAACTTCGATGTAATGGGCGGATTTGGCCTCGAACATCGGATGGTTGGTCAATTAGACCAAACCATGAAATACTTTAGCGTTGGCGCGGGGGTAAGTTTCTTTAAACTGCCATATTTTCAACAGAATATCGTTGAAATTATGCCGGAGTTCCAATTGATGGATAACTCAAGATTTATTCTCAAGTTTAAAATCAATCTTGTACCGATTATATTTTTAATTTGGGACAAGAAAACATTTGACATCAAGCTTTTTTCAGCAAATGAAAAAATGATTGATGGCTCAGAAATCCATAATTATTCACTTAAAGAGGAAGGAAGGGTGTAATGTCACCAAAAAGCAAAAAAAACAAATATTTATGGCTATTACTTTTACTCCTCCTGATAGCTGGGGGAATTGGTGCATATTATTGGTATATTTTGCCAAATATAGTACTCAGTAGAGAAACTGAAAAAGTAACAAATGTAGTAAGTGATGATGAAATAAGAAAACCCTACAATCAGTGGAGCCTTGAAGATTCGCTAAACAATATTATTGACTCACTCAGGATAAAACTAGCAGAATGCGAAGAGGGCAAAACCCTTGACGCAACGAGCTCACAACCTGAACCCGTAAAAGTAGTTACCGCTACTCAGCCTAAAAAGAAAAATACCGAGGGCAGTAAAAAACAAAAAATCAAACAACCTGTAAAAAAGGTTGTAACAAAAGAAGGTCAAGAAGGTGATGTCAAAGCAACCCAGGATTTACCGGAACTAAGTTCCGTCTCCTCTGTTGGAAACTCGGACAAACCCGTTACTAATGACTCTGAAGATGGCACTTTTAAACCTAAGAAGCCTGAAGCAAAAAAAGCTTCTAGCGGAAAAGGAACAGTCTCTGGGACGTTGTACGGGCCAGGAACTAAAGACCATCTCTACGGGTATGGTAGTAAAGACAAGTAGAATAATTTTATTTTTAAAACCGTTTCACATTCGAAACGGTTTTTTTATTTGGTCTAATGATATAGCTCATAGAATATTTTTAGTATTAAAAAAGCCTTGATTGAAATTTCTTTCAATCAAGGCCGTTGTTCTTATAGTCCCACTACTTTTTTTGTGGTGGGTTAATTAGTGAAGACATTGAATAACTATTATCAGTACTGTTGGGACTCCAATATGAGCCGCTCCAGAAGAAATAATTCGTCGTTTGATTTACGTTTTGCAGAATCCAAAATTTTATCATTCCGCCGTTAAAGCTGCTAGGTGTTACATCAGTATAGAACCAATGTCCGAAGGGATCATTAGGTTCTGGGGACAGAACGGCAATAGTAGTATTTCCAGGAAGCTGAATTTTCAGGCCTGGACTAACACCAGGCGTTGTTATGAAAGTTCCGTTGGAACTTTTAACACTGATCCGGAAATTGCCATTCGCCAATTTTCTGACATTTATGAGTTGATCACCAATTGATCCAGGTTTGTAAATTGGAAATGTTCCTGCTACTGTGGATTCAATTTCTACGCAACCATAAACGTTCCAAATCGATAAGCTATTTTCGTTTAAATTTACATTAGTTGTTAACTTTGCCCACAGCTCATTGCCGTTAGCTAATTTATTAACCACTGTAAATCGAAGACTTCCTTCGGTTATGAAATACACATAACCACCTATCGGAGCGGATAAGGCAGTCATGCCCCAGCCGTTGTTGTCTCCTTTTAGAAAACAGTTGCTGGTGTAATTTTGCCCAAATGCCAGTGCTAAATTCAACTTCCAAAAGTTTCTCCAAACCCCATTTCCGAGGTAAAGAGAATCATACTTTATGAGTAGTGCCTGGTTATTTGGTAACACATTTACTACATGCAAGTTTTTTGTTATTGAAGTTGAAGCTCCCGTTCCAGTATAGCCAGCGTAAACTGTTAGCTTAACCGAATACGAACCAACGGAGGAATAAGTCTTATTGGCAGTGATGCCGGTATTACTTGATACGTCTGTGATTCCGGTTGATGTTCCGTCGCCAAACTCGATGTTAAACGAGTGGATAACGCCAGTAGAATTTGCTCCACTGACCGTTACGCTTGTGTTGACCATCGCAGTATCACCAGTAACACTGGTTCCACTGAAGGTCATTACAGCTAATAAAGGTATTGAATTGGTTACATATAATGTTTTTGTGATTGATGCGCTTGCACCAGTTCCGTTAACATTATCGTAGATCCGCAAACTTACTTGGTAATTTCCAATTCCGGTGTATATTTTTGATACCGAAATTTGTGAATTTGACGTTACATTGGTTGTTCCACTGTTTGTCCCGTCGCCATAATCAATGGCAAATGATTTTATATTACCAGTAGAATTTGCTCCACTGATAATAACAGCACTATTTACTAAAGCGTTATCGCCGGATACGTTAGCTCCGCTGAAAGTCAGGTTAGCCCCTAAAGGCAACTGACTCACTACGTGAATAAGCTTGCTTGCGCCCGCTTGATCACCGGTAGCATTTTGACCGCTATAAACGGTTAGTTTTAGCAGGCAAGTGCCCACTACTGTGTAGATGTGGTTGCCAACTATTTCAGCGGGCGTTCCAACGTTTACGGTGACAATACTTGTCCCGTCACCCCAATCCAATTGAAATGATTTAATTGGACCGGTTGACAATGAGCCGGAAGCAGTTAATACGCTTCCAATGCTGATACTATCGCCAGCGGTGATACTACCTGTAATACTAATTTTCGCTGTTAATGTTCCAAGCGAATTGCCATCAATGATATCGTCGTATGTTTTACTACAACTCACTGATACGATTGCAATTAGAATTGCAAAAATACCCAAAATGTTCTTTGCTCTCATTATTTCTATTGTTTATGTTAATGATCTCTTCTTGATGAAACAACTTTTGTCTCATAACCAGAACTCCTTTTTTAGAATTTCTGGTGGCGAGACAAAACTCGCCTTTTATTTTTTGGTTATCAAATTATTATACAACATTTCCGTGTTTTGGGCAATAGTATCCCAAT
>JBMOHF010000027.1:0-8563 GCA_049317985.1 Patescibacteria group bacterium | reverse complement strand
CTTGATTATTGACAGATATTAACAAATGTGTAATATTATAAAAACATCAAATCCGTAATTTAACAACAAAAGAAAATGAAAAAGATTATTATTTTTAGTCTAATTTTAATTAGCTCGATATTTATCGGTGCCCAAGAGGTCACTTATGACACTGTTCTTATTTCAGTTGGTAATAAAACAAAATTAATTGCCCAACCAAAAATGAAAGATGTATTAATTTCTGAATATACGTCGCCAAGTGAAATAAACTTAAATAAAAATGAATTAAAGTTGCTCGAAGAAAAACTGGCAATCAAAAGAACCGGTTTATCTGATCCCGTCCCAACAACAGTTTTCCCAATGATTAAAAGTATGGTTTATCAAACCAGCGAAGAAATTCGTTTAAACAAAGAAAAGAAAGAAATAACTGCATCGCCGACGAAACTGACGAACGGGAAAGAATCACGTGAAAGCCCAGTTTATTCGATTATTGTTCCCCTGCTGGCAATTATAATCACCTCAATTGTTAATGCATTTTATGTAAACAGATGGAAATTAATATTATTTTATTTATCACTTATTATTTCTTATTCATTCTCCATATCTTACTTCTTCGATAGCTTTGGTGATCAAGCAGTATTGCTTACCTTAGCAATCACGATGTGTGTAACAGCGATTGCGATGAACAGTGTCGCCGGGCTAGTCCTTGGTATGATTTTTGGCTTGGTGACTGGCATGTACTTCTATATTTGCGCGACGACATTAACGATGTACAACCAACCGAAAACATTTTTATGGCAATACATTCTTCTCATTGCAATAATGTGCCTCGTGTCATATGTTATTAGAGAATGCATTGCGAACATTTTAAAAAAGAGAAAACTAATTCGCACGGTGAGAAAGTAGCTAATAACGGGAACTTCCAAGTTCCCTTTTTTATAACAAAAAACTCCTTTTCAGGAGTTTTTAATATGTTCGCGTAATTATTTATTGCATAGGTTGTTCAGCGTTGGTGCTTTCCGGGCTAACAATCTCTACTTTAATTCGATCGGATAAACTTGGAGCCTTACTAATAAATGACGGAGAAAACTCAAGTTTATAAGCACTAATTCCTTCAACAGTTTTTAAATAATCATTGATTTGGGCTCGATTTAAATCAACTATTTTATTACGATCAATGACTTCAACGCCCGGAGAAAAAGTAGTTCTTCCGGAGAATGCTGCTTTTACTAAAGCGACCTTAGTTGATTCATCGGTGCTTTCCAGGGAGTAAGAAATAGAACTCTCATTCAATCCGGAGAGAGTGCGACCTTCTGGGATGGAAACTTTCAGTCTGCCTTCAATCAAACTAAGAACGTCGGCCTGAGAGAACGCAACGACCTGGACACTGCCGCGCGCTTTCATTTTAAATTCTTCCTTCTTATCACCAGGATTTGCATCGGTGGCCGTGACAATTTTTGTGATATCAACATTATAAATAAGCTTATCGAATTGCTGGAATTTTGCTCCGGCCTCTGTCTTTGCTTTTTCTAACAAAGATAGACTGAGATCTTTTTTGGCATTACTTAAATCTTCGGCGCTAATATATTTAGTGGTAGCTGAACCGAAAGCAAATGATTCACGACTTTCAGCATAAATTTTTTCTTGTAATACTTGGTTTAACCCAGGAATAGTAAAATTTGTTGGGTTGATTGCCATTTCGGGGGATGATTGATCTGGGTACACATCAACTTCAACCTCCCCTCCCGCTGGCACATTAACTGCGTTCTTGATGCGAAATAATTTTCCATCAGCAGCAAGCAAGCGAGTAGTAGCAACTAAAGTTTGTGCCGCATTATTTTTATTAATAATTACAGCTTTTCCAGAAAAATCCTCACTGGCTGATCCTTCACCAGTGGCACGATAAATTTTTTCATCTTCAATTATTAAGGATTGAACAACTCCTTTAACAATGTTTCCGCTAGTCACAGTCGAAGATGCATTCTCATCACTAACTGACATCACCAAACTTTCATTAACTAGGTCTTCACTTGGAACTACGGAAATTGTTAATTTAGAGAAAGAAAAGAAAGCTACCACAACAATTAAAACTGCCACTGCCGCTGTAAAGCGGATAGCAAATTTGCGATAAAAGTTGACTGATCGATAACGAGAATGATTTGCTAACTCTTCATCACCACGCTCCTTCACTTCCTTCGCAAGCGAGTGATAAAACTTGCGCTGAAAATCGTAGTCATCACGATTGTAAGGTTTCTCCTGAAACATTTCTCGAGACTCTTCCTGGTTATCGACAGAAAATTTCGTTTCATTTTTTTCAACAGTCTCTAGATTCTCCTCGTCTTCACCAGCCAAAAGCTCTTCTTTGTAGCTAACCGCTTCTTCTATTACTGGAGCGAAGGAATCTTCTAGATGAAGTGTGCCAGTCTCTTCAACAAATTTTTTGAAATCACTTTCTTTAGCATGACTCAAGATTACCTTTGGTTTCGCTACACGTTTAACAGTTTTCTTTGCAGCTATTTTTTTTGCGGGCGCCTTCTTTGTTACTATTTTTTTAGTAACTTTTTTCGGTGCCGAAGAAGATTTTTTTTGCACTGGCATAGAGGCTTAAAATAATATGTGAGCTAAATAAAAACTACTCACAAGTATAACAAATTTTTTACACTGAGACAATTTTTATTTTATCGTCAAGAGCAGCGGCAAGTTCTTTTTTTAATTCAGCCGAATTATTAATCAGAAAAGCAGATTTGATTATTTGATCCTTACCATTATTGTTTACTTTGAAATACACTGGATCGCTTCCCGGATAAGCTATCATCTTTGATTTTAGAATACTTGTTTCTTCTACTGACAATTCTCCCAATAAAATAATTTTCAAAGGGTTATCTGGTTTAACTGACATTTTTTTTTCAACAACAGCTTCCTTTGGCGTTAAAATAACCGGTTGCGGTCTTGAAACATAAGAGTTACTCGCACGGTTGTGGTAGTTATTTTTTGGTGCTGTGGCCTTGTAATCCATCACCGCTCTTTTTACTGCATCAACTGAGGCTTGAGGGTCGTTAACATTTAACGGAATAGCGATGCTAGCCAGGACCTTCATCTCCCCGTCTTTGTTCGACAGGCGTCCATAGATTCCGAGCATCATACCATCTTTCCATAGATCTGGATTGGTTTTTAAAACACTCGGAAAAACTAGAATTTCGGTGTTACTTGTCACATCTTCAATTTTAACAAATAACATTGTTTCACCTTTCTTGGTGATAATTTTTTTAACAGTTGCAACGGCGCCAGCGATAACCACCATCTCGTCGTTCACCCTTGAATTAAGCATCTTGAGAGGCATAATATAATCGCCAAAAAAATTACGGAATATCGAAAACGGATGCTCAGAAATATACAAACCAAGAAGCTCCTTCTCCCAAGAAAGTTGTTCGGCTTTATCAATCGGCTTTCCGGGATCGAGGGTTAATCTTAGCTCATCAGTGTTAGGTAAAGCACCAAACAAACTACTCTGACGACTATCTTTTCTCTTGGAGGCTTCCTTGTTAACTGACAATATTTTCTCTGAATTAAAAAGTAATTGTCCTCTTTCACCATAGCTATCCAGAGCGCCGCATTTGATCAGACTTTCCAAAGATTTTTTATTAAGATCTTTATCCGTGATTCTTTCTAAGAAATCTAAAAGTCTTTTATATGGCCCGTTTTCTTTTCGCTCGTGAATTATCACCTCAACAATATGTTCACCAACATTCTTTACGGCATTTAAACCAAAGCGAATCGTTTCAATTTTTTCATCTGTGGCAACTATTTCATTTTTGGCGGTACCAGGGGTAACAACGGTAAATGAAGCAAATGATTCATTAATATCTGGAGCCATGATTTTCATCCCCATGTTTTTACATTCATCAATTTCGATTGAAATTCGATCGGTATCGTGTTGATCAGAAGTCAAAAGGGCGGCCATGAATTCGACAGGCCAATGCGCCTTAAGATAGGCCGTCTGGTAGCCAATCATTGCATAGCAAGCAGCGTGACTACGATTAAAACCATATCCGGCAAAAGGCTCAATAAATGAAAACACTTTTTCAGCCAACTCGAGATGAATACCGTTCTTAACACAACCCTCCATAAACTTTTCTTTTTGTTCGGCGAGTAAGGCGGCAATTTTTTTACCCATCGCTTTTCGCAAAACATCGGCTTGACCCATTGTGAAGCCAGCGAGATCGCGAGCAATTTGCATTACCTGCTCTTGATAAATTGCCACGCCATATGTTTTGTCAAGAATTGACTCGAGTTTTGGGTGCAAATAAATAACTTGTTTAATTTTATGCTTGCCAGCAATATAATCAGGAATCCACTCCATTGGGCCTGGTCGATACAAAGCTACCATTGCAATAATATCTTCAAATACTGAAGGCTTCAAATCACGAAGATAACGCTTCATACCCGAAGATTCAAATTGAAAAACTCCGGTGGTTTCGCCGCGCTGAAATAACTCAAAGGCTGCTTTATCATCGAGAGGAATTTCGTCGATATCTACTTCTATTCCCCTAGTATTCTTGATAATACGCAAAGCAGCTTCAATGATGGTTAGGTTCTTTAAACCCAAAAAGTCCATTTTTAATAGACCAAGATCTTCAACTGGATGAAGCGAGTATTGCGAAATAATACTTTTATCCGACGAAGATGCATATTGGATTGGCACATATTCAGTCAACGGCTTGTCGGTAATCAAAACACCACAAGCGTGAGTTGAGGAATGTCTGGCAACTCCTTCTAGGCGTTTAGCGTAATCAATAACTCGTTTAGCCGCCAAGTCATTCTCATAAATTTCTCGAAACTCCGGAACGGATTTAATCGAGCTAGCGATATTGAATTTCAGTGGGGGAATTGCTTTGGAAATTCGATCGCATAGTTCATAAGGTTCTCCTAAAACTCGCCCCGCATCACGCACCGCAGCCCGTGAAGCCATGGTTCCAAAAGTAATAATCTGAGCAACGTGATCAGCGCCATATTTTTTAGCAACATATTCCAAAACCTCACCACGGCGGGCATCGGCAAAGTCCATATCGATATCAGGCATGGAAATACGTTCGGGGTTCAAAAAACGCTCAAAGAGCAAATCGTATTTGATTGGATCTAAATTGGTAATTCCTGTTAAATAACAAACAATAGATCCGGCGGCACTGCCACGACCTGGTCCAACAACAATACCCTGGTCTTTTGCCCAATTTACAAAATCGGCCACAATCAAAAAGTAAGCGGGCCACCCCATCTTCTCAACAACTGATAGCTCAAAATCCATCCGGTCACGCACAATTTTTTCTTGCCCATCAGTGAAGCCATGACGGTAACGTTTTTTAATTCCCTCTTCACAAAGAAAGCGAAGATAAGAATTTCCATCATAACCATCCGGCACTTCAAAATGGGGCAATTGGATGTTGCCAAGTTCAATCTCAACGTTGCACATCTCGGCAATTTTCAAGGTATTTTCCAGAGCCTCAGGAACGTGTGCAAAAATTTCCTCCATCTCCTTGGCGAGACGATAAGAATAATTGCCACCCATCATACTCATCCGGTCGGTGTCGGTTTTTTTCTTTTTTTGCTGAATGCAAAGCAAAATGTCTTGCGCCTCGTCGTCGTCTTTCTTTAAATAATGAACATCATTAGTTGCAACCAGAGGAACACCGAGCTCCTTTGAAAGTTCAATTAGTTTTTTATTAACTAAAGTCTGACCTGGCAATTCCGGATGGTCCATGATTTCCAAAAAGTAATGACCAACACCAAATAATTCCTGATACTCTAAAATCCTTTTTTTGGCTTGATCAATTTTCTCTGCCAAAATTAATTGAGAAATTTCGCCACCCAAACAAGCGGAACAAGCAATCAAGCCTTCGTGATGCTGCTGCAATAAGTCCCAATCAATTCGTGGTTTATAATAAAAACCTTCCAAGTGAGCAAGTGAAGTAAGTTTGATTAAATTACGATAACCGTCATTATTACGAGCTAATAAAATTAGGTGAAAACTCCGCCCATCGGCGCGAGTGTTCTTGTCGTGACGTGAAGCTGGTGCTAGATAAGCCTCCAGACCAATAATTGGTTTAATTCCTGCCTTCTTACATTTTTGATAAAATTCCACCGCTCCATACATTACGCCATGATCGGTAATTGCTACTGCCGGGGCACCATCTTCTTTCGCTAAATTAACAAGCTCGTCGATCTTGGTGAGACCGTCGAGCAAGGAGTAATGAGTATGATTATGGAGGTGAACAAAAGGCATAAGAAATGTTTCGGAAATGTTTTAAGCTTTAAATTTTGTCGTAAAATCTCGCAGTTCTTCGTCGCTATAAAAATAAACCATAATTTGACCACCGCGGCCATGACGCTTTATTTCAACTTTTGTTCCGAGAGCCGTTCGAAGTTCAGCTTCTATCTCTTGATCATTGTTGCTTTTTATTTTCGCTGCCTTAGTGCCACCCAATTGCTTGATTGCCTTATCAGTTTCACTAACAGTCCAGTTCTGACGGAGAATTTTTTTAAATAGATTTAATTGTTGAACCTCATCTTCAATGCCAAGCAAATATTTGGCATGGCCTTCGGAAACTCGACCATCAGCTAAAGCTCTTTGGATTTCTTCTGGCAAAGATAAAAAGCGCAAAGAATTTGCCACACTAGAGCGAGCCTTGCCAACTCGTTTGGCAAGCTCTTCTTGGGTTAAATTAAATTGGTCAATCAAAGCTCGGTAAGCAATTGCTGTTTCTACAGAATTCAAATTTTCACGTTGCAAGTTTTCAATCAAAGCCCACTCTAACTTTTTTTGTTCATCAGCCTCCCGAACAATTGCCGGAATTTCAGTCAAGCCCAAAGCCTTTACACTTCGCAAGCGACGCTCACCAGCAATTAGTTCATACTTATCACCAGTTTTTGTAACAACGATTGGTTGTAAAATGCCATGTTGGCGGATTGACTCCATTAAATCTCGCAAAGACTCTTCCGAGAAATAACGACGTGGCTGATGAGGGTTGGCACTGATTAAATTTGGATCAAGTCGACGGATGCGGTCTTTATCACTCAAAATTGCCAACGGCTCTTCGTTGAATGAAGAGTTATTGGAAAAATTTTCGTTTTCGGTAAAAGTTTTTTTGGGAATCAAGGAACTCAGTCCTCGCCCTAAACCTTGTGGCATATATTTTTTATTATTTTTGGATTATTTTTCTAAACTTAATAATTCGCGTGCCAAATTTTCATAAGCTTTGCCACCGCGTGATTTTGGATCATACTGTAAAATTGTGCGACCATAACTCGGCGCCTCAGCCAAGCGGACAGAACGCGGAATAACGGAACGAAAAATACGATTAGGAAAAAACTTATATAAATCCTCCATCACCGCCTCGGAAAGTTTGTTTCGTTTATCAAACATTGTGATCACCGCGCCAAGGATCTCTAGCTCCGGCTTGAGATTTTCTTTAACAAGAGTAATGGTTTCGAGAAGTTGGCCCAAGCCTTCGAGAGCAAAATATTCACTTTGAATTGGGATTAAAATTTCATCAGCTGCCACCATTGTATTCACTGTTAACAATCCAAGTGAAGGCGGTCCATCAATGATTATAAAGTCATAATCATCCTTGATTTCTGCCAAAATATTTGCAAGACGAAACTCACGATCTTCAAGCGAAATCATTTCAACGCCCGCTCCGGCTAAAGATAAAGTTGCCGGTGCGATGAAATAGCGTTCCTGTAAAGTTCTTTTGATAACCTTATGAATAGTCTGTTGACCCAAAAGAGCCTCATAGATTCCGGCATCAAGCTTTCGATGTTCGATTCCGAGACCTGACGTGGCATTGGCTTGCGGGTCGGTGTCGATTAAAAGAACGTTTTTGCCAAAATTAGCTAAATACGCCCCAAGATTAACCGCGGTAGTGGTTTTTCCTACCCCGCCTTTTTGATTAACGACCGTAATGATTTTTCCCATATTTGATAAAGTTTTTATGACTACATTATAAACGATAAATAAGTCTTTGACAATTTAATTTATTGTCTTTATAATAAAAATGTTTTAAAAAAGTCCATCTATTGCCGCGATGGCGGAACTGGTAGACCTGCCTGCCGGCAGGCAGGCGCGCAACGACTCAAACTATAATATATTAATGTCATGTTTATCTACGTGATTAAGAGTGAAATTGATAATTATATTTACGTTGGGACGACTATCAACACCGAACGAAGGATAAAAGAACACAACAGTGGAAGAAATAAAACAACAAAAAGTTATAAACCATTCAAAATCCTGCTCATCGAAGAATATCCCGACAGAGCAACAGCTAGACAAAGAGAGATTTATCTTAAATCTGGCTGCGGAAAAGAATGGATCAAGTCCATCTATTGCCGCGATGGCGGAACTGGTAGACCTGCCTACCGGCAGGCAGGCGCGCAACGACTCAAGTAATAATTTATGTAATATATTCGCAAAGAGAAAAAGAAAAAAAGTCCATCTATTGCCGCGATGGCGGAACTGGTAGACGCGCACGACTCAAACTCGTGTAAGAGAAATCTTGTGAGGGTTCGATTCCCTCTCGCGGCACAATAA
>JBMOHF010000026.1:0-9323 GCA_049317985.1 Patescibacteria group bacterium | reverse complement strand
TTCATAACAAAAATTGCTCCGGTATTTAAAGAGTTCTCGAGAACAAAATTCATATCAACAACGCCATGAGCACCTTTAGTGGAGTAATCGGAATTACTGATCGCTTTTCCCCAGCCAGGAATAAAAAGTTGACCGGGGTCGGAGTACGTTGAATTTGGAGTTACTTTTCCCTGATCAATCCCAACAGCCATGGTTATGGTTTTCATTACTGAACCCGGTTCGTATTGATAGAACATAATCGGGTTGTTGAAATACTTGATATCACTCACTGACCGATAATCATTTGGATCAAAGGCGGGATAAGAACACATCGCAATAATTGCTCCGGTTTTCGGGTCGCCAACAATTACACTCCCACCAGTGGCCCGATAATCCTTAATTCCTTGTTTTAATTTATCGCATACCGCGAACTCAACGTTTCGATCAATTGTTAAAACCAAATCCTTTCCATCTTCCGGCTTCACATATTCTTGATCGTTAACAATCAACATATTTTTACCAACACCTTTTTCCGCCTTTAAAAAACCAAACTTGCCGCTCAGTTCTTCGTTGAAGAATCCCTCTAAACCATAATTTCCAATCCCTTCATTATTTACAAAGCCCGCAAGATGCGCGGCGCTATCTCCCTCTGGATAATAACGATATTTAGAAAACTCATAACCGAGCCCCTTAATATAGACTGTTTGATCATTATTTTTTGTATCAACAATTTCACTATGAAGGATATCCAGATTTTCGGCCTTTAGTGACGTGGAAGTTGACTCGGAATAAATAGCTGCATAAAGTTTTAGGAGATCTTCAGTAGACATCTTCTTTACTAAGGGTTCGTAGGGGTCACCTGGCTTATCTAAACGTTTTAGATATTCACTAATAATACCATCCTTTTTGGAATCAGCCGAAAAAATAGGATCAACCGCCACGGCAGCAATTTTAGTAATTTTCTCTTCGGAATTAAGACTAGTATCCTCTTGAATTAATTTTATTGCTTGCAATCTCTTTTTCTCATTCTCTTGTGCCAATTTACTGTTCTCATTTTCTAGACGAGGCTTATCAAAGAAATTATATAGTTTTTCTGCCATTGCCCTTGGATCATCCACATCTTTTGGTACGGCATAAAGCAAAGCAAAATTTTTATTGGTTGCTAACGGAAAAAGCATGCCGTCGTTTTCACCTGGCATGTTACTACTAAAAAATATCTGTCCTCTTTCCGGACTCAGCTTGCTAAAAACTTGCTGCTGACTTGCCGCAAGTGCGGTATAGTAATCACTATCTCTAATTTGTAACAAAAAGAGACGACCAATGATCGCCCCAAATAATAAAAAAACCGCCACCACGACTAAACGAAGACGATTATTGGATTCCTTTTTATCAGAACGGGCAAATTTTTCAGAATCACGCCACATATATATTTTTTTGGAAGTTTAAAACTATTTTCGCGCCAAAATAGGTGTCTTAATTGTTAGATAATCGACATTCCCGACGGCAACCATATTCAAACTTTGCACCCTGGCCTTCAAGCTTCCGTAGGACTGCAGCGCTAGAACCTTATTTTCATAAGTACGTTTGTCCTCGTCAAGATTTTTGGCTTGATTTTTCAAACCTTGCATTACAACCCCCTTTACAACTAAATCATTTGCACTAACTAAATAATAAAAACCGACCATCAGAAAAACTGAAAAGAGAATCGTATTAATGTTACGAAACAATACAGAAGGTGCACCATTTTTTTTTGTACCGTGATATGGTTTTTTTGCAATTGTTGTGGTTTTTGTGACAATCATAAAATAAGATCCCGAAACTAATTTTATATTCTAATTGCCGATCGAAGCTTTGAGCTACGTGCTCGCGGATTTTCGGCACTTTCTTGGTTGCTTGGTATAAGTGGTTTTTTGGTAATAATTTTTAAAGTCGCAAGATGACCACAGTCACAAACCAGAGCGCGAGGTGGACAGATGCAATCTTGGCTTTCTTGGCGAAAGAAATTTTTAACAATTCGGTCTTCCCCGCTATGGAACGAAACAAATACTACTCTTGCTCCTGGCTTTAAGGCATTCGGTAAAGCAGCCAGTGCATTTTCTAAATTTTTATATTCTTTATTGGTTTCAATTCTCAAAGCCTGGAAAATTCTGGTAGCTGGATTTGTGCGGTGATGCCCTTTCATGATCGGCGCCAACGCTTCCAATAAATCGCCGGTGGTTTTGATTGGCTTCTGCTTGCGATATTCAATAATTAATTTGGCGGCGTAATAAGCTTTTGGCTCATCGCCGTAAACACGGAACATTTCCGTCAATTTCAATAGATTATAATAACGGAGAATATTTTCCGTCTCTTCCCCTTCAGCGTTATCGGCATTAAACGACATAGATAATGGACGATCGCCCTGGAAGGAAAACCCTCTTTCTTCGTCATCAAGTTGGGTAGAAGAAAGCCCGAGATCAAATACTGCTCCATCAAAAGGACCAAATTCTGCAGAAATTTCTGCCAGATTACCAAAATTATCGTTAATGACTGTGAGATTTTTAATTCCCTCTTCTTTGGCACGTTTTTTGGCATTATTAATTGCTAATAAATCCAAATCAGTGGCAAAGACTTCTCCGGTTGGGCCAACGGCTTTGGCAATCGCAAGCGAATAGCCCGCTCCTCCCAAAGTTCCATCAAAAATCTTCTCTCCTTTTTTTGGTTTTAAATATTCTAGAACTTCTGGCAACATCACCGGGACATGGGAATACATAAACTAAATTCCCAAATCGCCAAGCTCTTCAGCAATCGCGTTACTGTTCTTTTCAGCATTGTTTTTGTAATTATTCCACTGACGTTCATCCCAAATTTCCAAACGGTTATACAAACCGGCAACAATTGTGCTTTTCTTTAATCCAGCAAAGACGCGTAAATATTCTGGCAAATTAATTCTTCCCTGCACATCAAAATCAACATCCATTGCGCCAGCTAACATGTGACGAGAAAAAGCACGAGCCTTTGATTGACTGATTGGCAGGCTTGCAAATTTTTGCGCGATGATTTCGAATTGTTCTTTTGAATACAAAAATAGGCAGTTATCCAAACCCTTGGTAACCACCGCTCCTTTTTTTAAGATGGCACGGAACTTCGCAGGAATTGCTAAGCGTCCCTTGTCATCTAAGTTGTGATTGTATTCGCCGATGAACATATATTTTTTTAATTCACCACTTGTCACCACAATTCACCTATCAAGTGTCATTATACCCCACCATCCCCCAGGCGTCAACAAATTTTGCCCTGTGGAAAACTTTGAGAGGGTTTTGGAATAAAAAAAGACCTCCCGAGCGGGAGGAAATTTTTTGTTTTATTTTTTTTGAGAATTATTTTATTTGACTTAGATCTCCGTTCAGAATAATCGGCTGGAATGCTTTCATTTCGTCACTATAACTCATCTCGGGGATATCGTTCAGAAAATAGAGCTTCTTGTTTAAGACGTGGGCAAAGGCCGCCTCTAAAAAAGAGTTACCGCCGACATAATTTTTTACGCCATTCTTGTCATAATTAGCAATTAAAACGGCATCAGACGAATCGATTTCTTGAAAATAGGCACGAATTAGATCTTGATTGATTTTATTTTTAGTAGATTCTCCGGTGGTCATTGAACTTGCTATATATTTCTCGACATTATGCGGTACCACAACTTTATCAAAACCCAATTGGTTTAGGGATACTTGTAAATCCACCATTTCTTTAGAAAATTTCATGCTCCCACAAATAACAATTTTCATAAATTTATAGTTTTAAGTCTTTAATAAATTCGGCTAGGTCTTTACTCATAAAATCATAAATTGGCAAAATAAATCGCTTCTTTCCTTGCTCATCCAAATTTTTCAACTCTTCAATTTTGCAAAGTTCGAAACCAATCGCCTTTCCCTCCTCTAATTTTAAATCCTCTACTTCGCCACGGTAAATATATAAATAACGAGATAAAAAATTATGGTTAATTTTTCCAGTCACCGTGTCGTGATAATTAAACTCGTTTTTACTAATAAAAATTAAATCATTTGGGTCTACTTCGACTCCCGTTTCTTCTTGGGTTTCTTTTATTGCGGTCTTTTCGTAACTATCCCCAACTTCAACGTGACCGCCAACCGTGGCGTCCAGTAAATCTGGGAACATATCTTTATCCTTGGCACGATGCTGGCAAATAACTTCTTTATTTGGAGTAACAAAATAGACGTGGACTTCACGGTGCAACAATCCTTCTTGATGGATTTTTTCGCGCGTTTCAGTGCCTATTATTTCATCATTTTCGTTAACGACGTTTGATATTTTAATCATAATATTTAAAATTGAAACTTGAGATCTTTAATGAATTCAATTAATTCTTCGGTAACAAATTTTATAGTACTAGGAACAAACTTTAATTTATCTATATCAGACATATTCATTAAATTTTTTATTGGCCACGACTCAAAACCAGCACCCTCATTATCTTCAATTTTTAAATCATTAATTTGTCCTCGATAAACATACAAATACCTTGAACGGAAAATATTATTTTCTTTTTTACCAATGCTTCTCGGTTGTGAGGCTCTGTCTTTTCTAACAAGAATCAGGTCATCTTTATTTATCAAAATACTAGTCTCTTCAAGCGCTTCTCTTTCTGCGGTTTTTTCATAAGTTTCGCCAGCTGCAACGTGACCAGCAACCGCAGCTCCTAATAAATCCGGACAGGCACTTTTATTTTTTGACCGGCGCTGAAAAATTATTTCTCTATCTGGAGTGATAAAATAGACACTAACCTCCCGATGAAGAAGTCCTTCTTGATGGATTTTTTCTCTAGTCTCAACTCCGATTACTTCATCATTTTCATTTACTACATTTAATAATTCTTCCATATTATTAAAATTACTCTTTCTTCTTCCCAATATTAGGTTCGGCGTCATAATGCGGTACAGTAATCGTAACACCGCCAGCACTGCGCATGTCTCTATTCACAGGATCTCCTTCTTTATCAACCGCCGAGACTGGAATTCCTAAAGCAAAAGACAGGGCATTAGCCGTAATGACGCCGATGCGCAAACTGGTAAAAGTTCCGCCTTGAGTAACGACTTCGATTCCTGACAAATCTTTCAAGCTGAAATAATTTTTAATTATTAGCTTTTCAATTGCTGGCAATAATTTTTCAGCCTGTTTTTTTGGCGCTAGAAATTTTTTGCGACTCAATATTTTATCGCCACTTTTCAGAAGGATAATAATCTCAGTCGCCGAAGCGGTATCAATACTTAAAATTAATTCTACTTTTTTCATAGTATTTATTCTTTTACCCAAGTATTAAAGATGCCTTCAATTTCTTGAGCATTAAAAACTTTCACCAATTGACTTCGCAAATGGCTCGCCCCAGAAAATCCCTGGGCATACCAGCAAAGATGCTTGCGTAGCTCAACAATCGCTCCAGAACCTTTTAATTCTTCTTCCAGGCGGGCGTGATGGATGGCAATCGCGGCAACCTCTGCCTTGGATAATTCTAATTCCTTGTTTTCTTTTATCTCTTGAAACAACCATGGCCTCCCAAGGACTCCACGCGCCAATCCCAACCCATCAGCACCACTTTTTTCTAAAATATTTTGTGCTTGTTCCAAGTTATTTATTCCGCCATTTGCCAAAACAGCACCCGAAAAATGTTGGCGGGCCTCTTTGATTAATTCACAATTAATTTCTCCGACAAATCCTTGCGCCAAAGTCCTTCCATGAATCATCACAGCGGAAACTGGTAAATCGGAAATGTTCTTTAAAAAATCTAGCGCCGAAATAGTGCCTGCGCCAGCCCTAATTTTAATCGAAACTGGCAAACTTGTATTCTCCAGGACTGCCTTAATTACTTCTCTAGCCCGAGGCAAATCTTTCATTAAATCGGCACCAGCACCCTGTTTAATAACTTTACCTACCGGACAACCAAAATTCAAATCAATTCCATCTGGTTTTATCACCTTTTCTATTAACATTGCGGCAACGGCAAAGTGTTCTGGATCTGAACCAAAAATTTGTACAACATATTTGGCCTTTTGTTGCGGCTCAAATTTTAAGATATCGAAAGTGCGATGATCAAGCTCTTCTTGATGAAAAAATATTGAAGCAGCAGAGGCCATTTCACTATAAACTACATCAGCACCGTATTCGCTAGTAATTATCCGAAAAGGCGAGTCTGAAAAACCCGCCATCGGTGCCAAAGCCAAAATTGGCTTTTTAATATTTTTCCAAAAATTATCTTTCATCTTATGCTTTACTGATTTTCATTCCCTCTTTGGTATCCTCAACAAGAAAGCCGCGAGTTCTGATTTCATCTCGCAAACGATCTGATTCAGAAAAATCTTTACTATCCCTCGCCGCTCGACGAGCATCAAGGAGTTTAATAATATCTTCTGGCAAGCTATCTAGTTCTAAAACATCTACTGAAACATGAGACAAGCCAAGCCCAAGAACTTGATCAAAATTTAAGATAGTTTTTAGGCGGTCGTTGGCATCTTCGCTAGATTTTAAGACTTCCTGAACCAACGACAAGGCCTGAGGAATATTTAAATCATCGGACAGAACGGCTTTAAAACGCACAACAAATTCTTCGATAAGCTGCCCCTCACCAGTAGTTTCGCTCTTTAATTCGGTTATCTTGCGGCGCAGACTCTCGAGTCCGTTCAAAGCGTTTAATGCTGAATCAGGGCGCCACTCCATTGGCTTGCGGTAATGGCCCTGAAGAAGCATAAAACGATAAGCTAAAGGATCGATATCTTTTGCAATAAAGGTATTTTCAAGAGTGAGAAAGTCTCCAGAACTTTTCGCCATTTTCTTGCCTCCTGGAACAATTAGAAAAGCACCATGCAACCAGTAATTAAAAAACTTCTCGCCGGTAGCCGCTTCGCTTTGGGCGATTTCGTTGGTATGGTGAATATTAATATGATCAACTCCGCCGCAATGAATATCTAATTGGCCAGAAAGAAATCTTAAACTCATCGCTGAACATTCAATATGCCAACCAGGAAAACCAATACCCCAAGGAGAATCCCATTCCATCTGACGTTTGGTGCCAACTGGTGAGAATTTCCATAAAGCAAAGTCAGTAGAATTTTTCTTTTCCGGATTTTTCTCAACTCGGGCGCCTTCTTGGAGCTCTTCCAATGGCAAATGGCTGAGCTTGTTATAATCAGGTACCAAAGAAGTATCAAAATATATTCCATCGCTAGTTTTGTAAGTAAAACCTTTTTCTTCAAGCCGAGAAATTAAGGCAACCTGCTCTTTGATGTAATCGGTCGCCCGGCAATAAATATCTGGCTCAACAATATTTAATGCTTCTAAGTCGGACTTAAAAGCCTCGGTGTAAAAAGAGGCAAGCTCCCAAGCGCTCCGCCCTTCTCTAGCGGCACCAGATTCCATTTTGTCTTCCCCCATATCCATGTCGCCAGTCAAATGACCAACGTCGGTAATATTCATTACATGTTTAACTGGGTAACTGAAGTAATGTAAAGTGCGCTTTAACAAGTCTTCAAAAATATAAGTTCGCAGGTTACCAATATGGGCAAAATTATAAACTGTTGGGCCACAAGTATATAAACCCACCTCAGTTGACTGGGGTTTAAATTCTTCTTTTTTACCACTGAGAGTGTTGTATAAAAATAGCGGACTATTCATAATTTAAAGGCGATTAATCATTTCTTGGCTAAGTAAAAGGCGCTCTCTTAGTCGGGGGTCAATGTTTTCTTCTTGGCTCTTACCAATTTGTTCCTTAATTAAAGTGGTAAATTTGACAAACATCTTTTTCTCAAATTCCCCGCCATCTGCTTTTTCTAAACTAATATCCTCTAAAAGCAACATGAGCTCTTTCCTTGACAATGAAAGAAAAAATGTTGGCAGGTTTCCCATACTCATTCTTTCTAATTTTCCATCTTTAACAGTGGCGCCGTACTTTAAGTAAGCCCCGACTCTTTTTCTTTCACTTTTTTTGTCGCTCTTGGCGATTTTTTCCTCTTTCATGGCAATGCCACTGTCACCAACCGCTCCTAAAACTTCATCGAAACCGCAAATAACTGCCCCTGTCTTTTTATCAATTAAAACGTTATCGACCCCATTTTCATAATCATCGTGATCACAGGCACGGGCGACGATAAAGTCCTGACCAATAAACTTATGCAGGACGATGGTCGCGGCCATTTCCGTAATTGTTGCAGGATGACTTTTTTTCTTTTCTCGCCAAACATCCAATTCCTCTTGCTTGCCACGGGCAAAAAATTCTTCTATCTCTTGCACTTTTTTTTCGTCTTTTTCGGCGTAAGCGCCAGTCATTTTAATTTTGGCCTCTGAATCGAGAAAATCGCCGTACGACTCATTAACTTCTCGACTTTGAGATGTCAAAATACCCTCCAACTTTGCTAAATATTTCTCCGGGTTAAAAATAGGTTTTTGTTCAACTTTTTTCTGAAAGGATGATAAATCAATCTTGCCAATTATTTTGGCTTTTGGTCTTTCATCCTCTGGGCGAAAAATTTCTGCGCTATTATTTCCCGATGTAGAATCAAAATTAAACGTCATAAATATATTAATTAATAATAATTGGCACGCTAGTTGAAGCATCATGTTCGGGTAATCCACTAGGATTATCTTTTGATAGAACTAAGAAAACTTTTGTACCAGAAGCAGGCATTTCACCAGGTAAAAATTTAATATACCCAATAAACGGCACGAAATTGCTCGTCATCCAATCCGTTTGAGCATTGGCCAAGCCGCTTCCTAGCACTTTAGCTTGTTCATCAACAATTTTCAAGGGAAAAGAAGCCTCGAAAAACCAAGAACCCCGGGCTTTGCCGGTGATCGCATAGGGAGAAGCGAGGGATTCATTTTGCAATGGCTGGTCAATAATAATCTCCTGACTTGAAGTTGATGGGATATTGTCTTGAACTATTGGAGCAACTGCCTGTTTGGTAATGGCAACACGATTAATCTCTTCTGTTGGATTTTTAAAAAAACGAAAAATACGAAGACCAAAAGAAAAAATAATCAAAGCAATGATAAAGAATATCGAAAATTTTTCTTTATTACTAAAATTCATTTTATTTATTTTCTTTAAATATTAAACTGCCAACCATTGACCCCACCCAAAGTAACAGAGATAGGCTTAGAGCTGGCAAAAATCCATGAACATTGAAACCTTTTACAACACTTGAGACTAAAAGAACCATCAGACTATTAATGACAAGCGTAAATAAACCGAGGGTCAAAATATTGATTGGTAAGGTTAGTAAAATTAAAATTGGGCGAATAATTGCGTTAACTACTCCAAGAAGTAGCACGGCAACCAACGCAGCAAAGAAACT
>JBMOHF010000025.1:0-10501 GCA_049317985.1 Patescibacteria group bacterium | reverse complement strand
TGTGGCAAAGGTTGTGGTTTGTTGCAGAATTTAACGAGGAGCAAAGTTATAATTATTGCTGTACCGATTGCGGTTGTTTTTATGTTCATTTTGTTATTATTTAGCACCCATCACCATCAATGTTACCTTTGGCTGTTGGTTTTTCGGTTGTGAATTTAGTTAAAAACTTTGTATTAATCAGTAAGAATGTAGCTGCCAAGCCACCCCAAAACGCTTGCTTCAAAGTGATTAAACCTTGACTTTCTGCGAGTGCTAAACTTGTTTGAATGAAAGGTAGCAAAACGTAAATTAAATAATCAGCAATCTTTTTTAGTTGCTTGTTGTCTGGTGCGTGGTACTTTTGTTTTAGTTTCATATTAATTAATTATTTGCCATTCAAATTTACCTTTTAAATTCCATTCAAGCAAAGGCATTATCAAATCGTGTTTATCTTTCCTGCGAAAATAAACGTGGTCAATCTTTCGACCACCGATTACAATGAAATCAATCTTGCTAAAGGTTATTACCTCCTTGCCATTAGTGTAGCGTGTGTTGCGTGTCATACGATGGTGCTTTTCCAGTTAGATAATTCGTAGTGAGGCATATCAGAAAAGTTCTTAAAGTTGCCGCCCCAAGTTAGCTTGTTACTATGTGATTGCAACATCTCCCAAAATTCTTTAAAGTGCTTTGCGGAGTAATCAAGTTCACGTTTGCCAACTTTCACAAAAGCTATATCAAAGGCTCTTGATGGGTAGTGGTTATGGGGTGACTGCGAGGCTCTTGCATTAGTGATTTTTGGTCTTTTATGATAGTAAACTTCTTGCATTGCATTGTTTCGATAAGTGCAAACAATAATAACGTGAACATCGTTATGGATAGCGTTAAACTGCGCTTCTGCTTTCTTATAAGCATTAGCAAGTGTTGGGTGTAGGTCTTCTAATAGCCTGCTCTCAAATGGCTTGGTTTCATCTTTTGGTTTCATAAATTAGCTTATTTTTAAATTATTTATTTCAATATCAATCGGCACTTGCACACCCTCCACACCATCTTTTTCAGCGTAACTATACAACTGATAGCCAATAGGAAAAGAGTGTTTCGGTGCAATCCTAAACGCATAACCATCGTTAGCCTTGCACTCAATGTAACTGCCCCAATTTAACTCACACTTGACAAGCTCACCAATTTCGTATCTCCCGATCCGTTGAATAGTGCGTTGACCTTTGATGTATGCGTAAAAATACAAAACGCAATAGTCATTTTCTTTGCGAATGCCAAGCCTAATGCTATTCCAATGATGCCAACCTCGTGAAAAGCCAATGACCTTTTGCACCCCATCTGATTTCTCGATGTCTGGCACAATAAATTCGCAGGATAGTTTTGTTGGATTCCAAAGTAGTTTCATCTTTTCATCCATTGTTGCATAAACCCTGCGCCACAAACCGCACTAACAAGTGATGCGCAAAACGAAAGTGTAAAGGTAACAAATTCGCTGTTGTCATAGTAAACTCCAGACATAGCGAAACTAACCGCCCAAAATGACATAAATAAAACGGCTGCTGCCCACATAAATAATGATAGTTTTGTTTTCATAGTGTTATAAGTTTTTATTATTTGCAGACATAAACTGAATTAAATCATCTACTTTTTCTTGCAAATCATCATAAGAAATATTTTTAACTCCCATTAATTTTGTGGTTACTTTTAAATAATCAACAATATTTTCAGCCTCTTTTATATTCTTTAATATTGCTAATGTTTTAAAGCCTTCAGTATCTAATTCTTTTTCTGATTCGCCAATTCTAAAACTTTGCGTTTCTTCATTAAATTCAAGTGCTGCTTTATTATCAATGTAACACAATGGACTGCCCTCTCTCATATCCAGCGCAACAGCGTAAGCATCTTCATAAGATTCATACATTTGAACGTGAATAGAAAGTGGAAAAATATTAACATTTAAATCAAAAGATTCAATAAAATCTCTCATTAATGGATAGCTTTCAGTAACAAGTATTTCAAGTGATTCATCTTCATCAATATCGTGAATAGCACATAAATATACCCTATCTTCGGGCATACCTTTATGATTAAGAATTTTGTGCGTTAAATCATCAATGTCATAAAATTCAAATTGTTCAATTTCTTTTTGTTCGGTTAAGTCCGATAGTGCAAGGTAAAGTTTGTAGTTTTTCATATTAGTTAGAATTAATTTTGGCAAATATAAAAATAAAATAATTAAATACAAATTTTGTTTTAATAAAATAATGTTGTAGGTTTGCGGTCTAAATAATTAATACTAACTAAAAACAACAAACAGAATGAAACCAAACACTTACACAAAAGCAAAAGAAAACATTACAAAAATTCGTAAACATTTGTACGAAAATTACAAAATTAATGAAAATATACTATACAAAGACATAGAAATATTTATGAATAATAATAATATTCATGGTATGAATTTTTATTATTTAGTTTATTCAAAATGTTGCGTATTAGTTAAAAGAGGGGTATATAAAATAATGCCACAAATGTTTATTATGCAAATTGATAAAATAATAGAATTATCAAATATTGTTATAAAAGAAAAAAAATATATCAAACTGGCTAAAAAAAATAATGCAGAATCTTTTACTCCAACACTTTTTAGAAAAGAAAAAGAAATTGAAAAACAAAGTGAAACTTTAACCGAAGAAAGTTGTATTGCTTTTTTAAAACAATTAGGTTATAAAATATTGAAACAAATAAATAAATACGAAGAAATCTAAACAAAACTAAAAACTAACACAATGAAACAACTCATCCAACGCTTACTCTTTGGTTACCGACCAAACCCGAATGCCATTGAACCCAAACGTGGCTCAATATTAAAATACAAAGGTCATAATGCAGAAGCCATACATTCTGCGCTTGTTTTACTTAAATTTCAACTGCAAAATGGAAAAGCCTAAAAGAAAAATGGCGCGAGTAATATGTGATTCATACGTTCACGTGCCGAAGCCTGCAACTATAACGCAACAACATTGGGAGGTGTGGTTGAACTATAATAGTGGACTGAACACAATCGAATGCGCTATGGTTTCAAAGATGAAACCGCACGAAATAACCAAGATAATATCTTCAATCGTGGAGCGGTTGAAAAACAAATCAAAACTTGCGGAGGACTGGAGTGAAGATTTTGCAACTGTTGAGGCTGCAAAGGATTTCAAGCAACGATTAGCTAATAACATTTATATGGCTATGCGGAAAGCAAAGAAAATGAATACAAATCAAATATTAATAATGTCAGAACTATGATGGTTGAACTACGAAAAAAAAGAAGTGCAACAAGTCCCTATCAAGTTAAACCAATAATAAGGTGCGCTAAAAAAAAGCAATCTGTTTTTATTGTTTCAAAATTAATATTAAAACAAATGGATATTAACCCACAAACTGATGGTATTATGTTTGGATTTAAAGATAAAAAATTGCATATTTTTAAGGAACTAAAAGAAAGCGACAATTATCATTTATCGGTTGCTGATGCCAACACGATGAGGTTTAGAAGCAATGATTTATTTGAACATATTTCTAAACATTTCGGAAAACAAGATTTCACCATTGAACTGCAAAACGATTTAACTTTTAAACTAATATGATAAACTTTCACAACTGCGACAATATGCAGTTTATGGCTGAGGTGCCTGACAAGTATTATGATTTGGCTATTTGCGATATTCCTTATGGATTGGGGGATAAGTTAACGCAAGGTGGAACGTGGGCGGCTAAATATAAAAAGGGGGATGCCGATTGGGATAAGTTACCACCAAAAGAATATTTTGAACAATTATTTAGAATATCACAAAATCAAATTATTTGGGGTGGAAACTATGTTGACCTACCACCGACAAGAGGCTTTGTAATTTGGGATAAAGTGGCATTGATGGACACAATGGCTGACTGCGAGTTTGCGTGGACTTCATTTGATAGAAACGCAAAGATTTTTAGGCATGTTAGAAATACATCTGAAAAGCGCATTCATATTACCCAAAAACCCGTTGCCCTTTACGAATGGCTACTATCCAAATACGCAAAGCCAAACGATAAAATCATAGATACTCATGGTGGAAGCGGCTCAATAGCCATAGCAGTTGACAAAGCGAACACATTAGACAAAACAAACTATTCACTTGACATTATTGAACTTGATAAGGATTACTTCGATGCCTCACTTAACCGATTTAAACAATACAAATCACAAACAACACTATTTTAACATGATAACAAAACCAACACCCGAACAACTACAAGCTATTTACGATGCAATAAAGCAAATTAACATTGAACGAGTGCAAACCTATGGCAGAAACGCTGGTAAAGGCGCATTCGTGATCATTGGCGAAAAGTGCTTCATGACTCAAGAGCAGGTCAAAAATATCCTCCGAAATCGTGTCGCTAACTGGAAACCACAACATTTTAAAGTGTATAACCTTGCGAAGAGATTTGTTAAAATATGTTAAAAGGTTAAAATAAATTTGTAGGTTAAAAAAGTAGTTGTAGATTTGCACTCAACAAATAACAATTACTAATTTTAAAAACACACAACATGAACACAATAACAAATTTAAAAAACGCAATTACTACACAATCTGAATTAGAATTGATTTCTAAAGAAATTTGGTTTATGAATTTTACAAAATTAATAAAGTTAGGATTTACAGTTGAGTTTGCAACAAAAAAAGCAACTGATATATCTCAAATGCAAATTAATTTATTACAATCTATTTAACTAACAAATCAAAAAGGGCTAAACACCCCCATTTAAAAACTAACACCCCCATCGCAGACGATGCTGTGCTACCTTTGCGCGAAGATGCAGACGGATGGGGGTTTTTACAAACAAATTTTATTAATAATTAATCTATCCTAAAATGAACACACATCAAAACATCACAAAAACAATCACAAGCGTAACAACTTGGAAAATCGATGGAAGCCAAATGCGCATCGAGTACGAAAGCGACAGCAAAACATTCTACGTTTGGGATGTTGATGGTCAAATCGAAGCTACCTTTGAACTTAAGGAAGCCGACTGGATTCTCAAACTTTGCGGACTTGCGAGAGAATGCAACAACTGGGAGTTGGAGATAGGTGGTAAGGATATAATCACTAACCCATCGTTCGTTGAGGTCATATTAGACCAATTTTTATATAAAGCAAAAGTTAATACTCACAATCAATAAATAAATACAATGACAATCAAAGGCACAGTTAAGCGCATAGGCGCAACGCAAACAGTTAGTGATGGTAAGTTCTCAAAGCGAGAAATAATACTAACCACAGCAGACCAGTACCCACAAATAGTATCAATCGAATTGCAACAAAAAGCCTGCTCATTAGGTGATTCGCTTTCAGTTGGTCAAGACATTGAAGCTCACATTAACATTCGTGGCAGAGAATGGACATCACCACAAGGTGAGGTTAAGGTTTTCAATACGATAGTTTGTTGGAAAGTGGATGCTAACCCATTTACCGAAGCAGCACCAAGCTCGCAACCGATTTCAAACGATGACCTTTTTTAAATTCTAACACATAACTAACATGGAAACCAAAACACACTTTAAAAAATTACGCAACCCAAATTATATCGGTGGGTGGGATTTAACCGATGCAGATAAAACCGTTACAATAACCAAAGTTGACAAGGAAAAAGTACACGATGGCAAGGGTGGCGAAAGCGAATGTTGTATTGTACACTTTGCAGAATGCAAACCGATGGTTGCTAACGCTACTAACTTAAAGCGCATTTCAAAACTATTAGGCAGTCCATTCATAGAGGATTGGACTAACAAACAAATAGTGCTTACAACCGAAAAGGTTAAAGCATTCGGTGAGATGCACGATGCGGTAAGGGTATCGACAAAGCCAGTTACCAAACCGACATTAAGCGGTGAAGCAATCGAAAAAGCCAAAGCAGCCATCGCAGCAGGATCGGTTACGATTGAAGCAATAAAGAAAAAATATAATGTTACTAACGAGGTGGAAAAACTATTGACAAATGGATAAGATATTTAAAATACATTGCTCACAAATCGGTAAGATAATGAGCAACGCAAAAACAAAGGGCGAGCTTTCAGCAACCTGCAAAACATTCTTGGCCGAATGGTACAGCCAAGACCGCGAGCAAATCCATTCCAAGTATATTATGAAAGGTAACCTTGTTGAAATTGACCTTATCGACTTTATGGCCGAACAAATCGGACTTGGGATGGCCGAAAAAAATGAAGTAACTGTGCATAACGAATGGATGGTTGGCACTTGCGATGTGCTTACGAATCATTTAATAGTCGATGTTAAGGCGGCTTGGTCGCGTAAAACATTGCAACAACAAGCTATTGAGGGAATGAATCCTGACTATGAGTGGCAAGGCAGAGGTTACATGGCACTTTGGGAGCGACCAACGTTTATAGTTTTTCATGGACTAATGAACACACCAGAAGAAGCAAATTATGATGGCGAGGTTGTGTATGATGACTTGCCAGCTAACGAACGTTGGGTAGCCTATCAGGTGCAACGTGATGTAACTATTGAACAGTTAATTATTCAGCGCGTCATTCAATGTCGCGAATGGTTGGAGGAATATGATAAAAAAATAGTTGCGAGTTTAGGGAAGATTCATTAAGTTTGCAGCGTTGTTTCGGTTCGACACTAAAGAAACATAAACTTATTGGCCTATTTAATTGAGTGTAGAAGTCGAACCCTGCACGAAGTTAGATAGGCTTTTTTAATTATTATACATAATGTACACTTATTATTTATGCAACGATGGAGGATTTAATACTATTAAACTTCCTATTTTAATTTTTCCAAATTCAGAATTTCACTATGATGAATTTTTTAGTAATTACAGAGTTGAAAAACACGAAATAGATGACAATGATGAATTAATAGTTATTTGCGAAAAAATTTATTAGCCAATGAAAACATTTTACATTAAATCACCAAGTGGCAAAATTCTGCCAATATACGCGGAAACAATTTATCATGCTATTCAAAAAGCAATGGTTAAGGATGACTTTAAGTATAATTCAAATCAATACAAATGAATCCTATTTTCAACTATTACGAAGCCGATATCAAACGTAGCACTCCACTTGGTAGTGTTACGCTTGAATATCTTATAAATGCGATTAGAACACCTAAAAAAGATATCCGCAATGTATTTGAGGAGATACGAATAGCGGAGGAAAATAAAGACATGGCTAAAAAGCAAGCATTGAAGTCAAAACTATACTCGTTTACTCCATGTGTTTATGTTAACGGGCCGCGCAAGTATTCCAACATTCAACATTGGACTGGATTGCTTGTTTTGGATTTCGACCATTTGGCATCAGATGTCGCGGTTGAATTTAAAGAGTATTTATTCAATGAATATAAGTGCATCATAACCGCGTGGCTATCGGCTTCGCGACATGGTGTTCGCGCACTGGTTAAGATTCCGGTATGCACTTCGGTTGATGAATTCAAACACTACTTCGCAGGCATCGAAAGACACCTCAACTGTTATAATGGTTTCGATACCGCGCCAAAGAACTGCATTTTACCGATGTTTATTAGTTACGATGCCGATATACTGCACCGAAACGATGCGCAAACGTGGTCTACAAAGCATATTGAAATAGTGAGGCCCGCAGTTAAGCAGTATATTGTTGATGATAAAACTTCAACAATTGAACGTATTATTGCAAAAAAAATAAACGTAATTGTTGACAATGGTCATCCCCAATTGAGGGCCGCAGCTTATTTAATGGGTGGTTATGTTGGTGCTGGTTATATTGACCAACAACATGCTATTGATGTGATGGAGCAAATGATTGATGGCAACGGTTATCTATCGCAAAAGGCATCAATATACAAGCAAACAAGTAAAGAAATGATTAACAAAGGAATTACACAACCAACTTATCTAAACAAATAAATTTAGGTATTAAAAATATTTAGTTATATTTGCACCGCTTATTCAGTATGAAAACATTCAAAAATCCCATCATTTACACTGCCTAAAGTTACGACCGTAACAACTGGATAAGCCTTTGTATTTGATGGGTATTTTATTATGAAAAACCAAAAAACAAAACAAGAAAGAATGGATTACTTTGCAGGATTAGCAATGCAAAGTTTTATTGCAACAACTAAAGAAGTTGTCGATTGCTTTGATGAAGATGAAATATCAATTATATGTTTTGTTGCAAGAGAATTTGCAGCAGAAATGATAAAACAATTTGACGAAAATGAGTAAATTTAAAAAACCCGAAAAAAATTCCATCTACAACCCAGTAGATTGGTTTAATGAGTTTGGCACGTTTCAGCAAATATTTGATGGCGATAAAAAATGTATTTCATTTTCAGATACGGAGGCAACTTACCCAGTTAGTGATATAAGTGATTTATCTAAAAGTCCTAATTTTATATTGAACAAAAATGGTAAGATTGATATTAAGAAGTCAAACCCATTTGATTTAGCAACAGGGCAAAGTTTTAGTAAATTTATTTTGCTTACAACCGTTAAATTTAAAGGCGATTATTTTCAAGCTATGAGTTACGTTTCATATACTTTAATGGAAAATGAAATACCTTACATTCGCGTTGGCTCCGATTATTTTAAAGTAATTAAAAAAGATGACCGCTATTCAGGAACTAATGTAATCCTAAAGTCATGGAAAAAAGATGAGATAAAAGAAGATCATACCAAAAATATACTTTGCAAAATTTATAAGTTTGATGACTTCACTATTCTTCCTAATAATGTGACTTTTATTCCATCTAAAAACAACTGCTATAATCTTTATGCTAAATTCCCACATACTAAATTTAGTGATACGGTTTACACCGATGACATTAGTGTTACACTTGGTTTATTAAGTCACATATTTGGCGAACAATTAGAGTTAGGTTTAAAGTACATGAAATTACTTTATGAGTATCCATGTCAAATACTACCAGTGCTTTCTTTGGTTTCAACTGAAAGGGAAACAGGCAAAACAACTTTCTTAAATTATATTCAGATGCTATTTGGCGAGAATTCAACACTTATCAATCCAAGTGATTTAACAAGTAGCTTTAACGATGCCTATGCAACGAAAAACATTATAATGATAGATGAAACGGTAATCGAAAAGCAGAACGTTGTCGAAAAGTTAAAATCGTTGGCAACTGCAAAAACTATTTCAGTATCACAAAAGTTTGTCCAACATTATAGCGTTCCATTTTTCGGTAAAATTATAGTATGCACAAATAAGGAAACCGATTTTATGCGAATTGATGACGAAGAAATTCGATTTTGGATTAGGAAAATAAATCCGATCGTTGGTAAAAAGAACACCAATATCGAAAACGATTTGTTTAATGAGATTCCTAAATTCCTAAAATATTTAGAACAAATGCCTGAAATTGACTTTTCAAATTCGCGCATGGTTTTCACGCAGGAAGAAATACAAACCAATTCGCTGGAGCTTATAAAAAATGAAAGCAGAAACGGATTGAGAAAAGAAATTGAAATGTACATTGATGACTTTTTTAATAATAATGAATGTAATGAGTTTGAAGCAACTGCTAAAGATATAAAAGAAAGGTGGTTTGAACATGATAGAGAAAAGATGTCTTACATTCTTAAAGTGCTTAAAAACGAAATGAAAATGATACCGCAGGCGAATAAGTATTATTTTAAATTTAATGGCAAAGATTATGCAGATAAAAAGAAAGGTACTCCATTCTTATTTGTTAAGGAAAACAATCATTCAGTTGAAAATCAATCTTATAGCGATTATGAAAAAACAGTACCATATTAATAAGGAATACTTTTCTAAAAGTGTTTTCTATATTAAACTATTGATTACTAAATGTTTAGAAAAAATAGAAATAGAAAAGGTATTTTGCTAACTACTACAAAAAATATTATTAATAATAATAATAGCAATAGTTTTCATCATTTACCTCTCTCTTTTTTCTATATATATATAAAATATAGTAGTAGTAAGGGTTATAGCGTAGAAAAGGCTTAGAAAAAGCATTAGAAAAGTATTAGAAAAAAATTGAGTTTTCTATAATCAATAAAATAAAACCAAATGAAAATTTACACAATCCCCGAATTCGAACACTATTATCACCACACCTACAAACGCAATAAGATGGCCGAAGCGTTTTGGAACACGTTAACAATTGAACGTTTTAACCTAACCAAAAAGAAAGTAGTTAAGAAACGCAAGACGGAGCTCACAACAAACCATTTGGACTTGCCGATAAACAATGTAATCCAGCACAAAGAAACCAAAGATGCATTCAACACAAATAAGTTTACTGATTTAATCATTGCTTACTTAAAATCAGTACATGGTTGCAATAGTGCGAGGCGAATCAGTAGCGAGGGCCGTTATCGAAAAGGTATTGGTTACATTGCAGGACTGAATAAAGGTATGGAGGATATACAATGTATATTGAAAGGCCGAATGTTTGCAATCGAAGTCAAAAGTCCAAGTGACCGAATAGG
>JBMOHF010000024.1:0-11000 GCA_049317985.1 Patescibacteria group bacterium | reverse complement strand
CGTTTAGCCTCCCTATAAAAAGATACCGCCAGTCCTATGACTGGCGGTAGCTCATATGTGAACAATGACAATAAATGCTATAATAAAATTAACACAGCCCTATTTGCAGCTTTAGCAGCAGAGGGTTAATTAATAGCCAGGCTTTATAAAAAAAGCAGGCGCAAAAAAACTATGAAAACAATCAAAATCATCGCCTTGCTGTTGGTTATCATCGGCGGGTTAAACTGGGGTTTGGTTGGTATTTTCAATTTTGACTTAGTAGCAGCAATCTTTGGTAACATGGCAACATTGAGCCGGATTGTTTATGCTTTAGTCGGCCTCAGTGCTGTTTGGTTGATATTTGAGTTTTCTAAAATGACAAAATAAAATATATTTTATAAAAAAGACGGCATAGGAGCCGTCTTTTTAATTTCTCAAATCATACAATAGCTAGATCTATTTTTTCCCCTGCTCCTTCTTTCGCCACTCATTAATTAATTTGTGATTTCCATCCAATAATACTCTCGGGACTGGATAACTTTTCTTTCCGACTTTAAATATTTCCGGGCGAGTATATTGAGGATATTCCATTACCCCTTCTTCACTATGGGATTCTTCAATCGCGCTATCGTCGTTTCCTAGTACACCAGGAAGTAAGCGAGCAATAGAGTCTATCATTACCGCTGCGCCAAGTTCACCGCCAGTTAGAACATAATCTCCAATAGAAATCTCTTCATCAATAAATTCTTTAACTCTGGCGTCAACTCCTTCGTAGCGACCACAAATAATAATAACTTCATCCAATTCAGAATACTCTTGCGCCTTCTTTTGGGTCCAGGTAGTGCCACTTGCCGCCATTAGGACTATTTTCCTCTTCTTGCTATTACCACCTTTTTTGATGGCTTGCAGTGCTTTGTGGAGAGGTTCAATCTTCATGAGCATCCCAGCACCACCACCGTATGGTGTATCATCAACGGTTTTGTGGTTATCGGTCGTCCAGTCGCGCAGATTATAATTTTTAATACTAATTATTTTTTTGTCGCAAGCACGTTTAATAATACTCTCGTTGTAGTAAGAAGCTAGAATCTCTGGGAATATTGTGATTATTTTGAATTTTTTCATATTATTCTTTAACTACGATTAGCTCATCTAGTAACTCTGGTAGCATGCTAAACTTATTACCAAAGTGTTCATAGTTCTCAAATCGCAGGAATTTCGCTGAAAGGCCCTGAGCATTAAATTCTCCAGACGCGAAAGGAACCCAGGGGTCATCTTTGGAGTGAAGAACAATAAAATCTTGGCAGTGGCTTTTTATTTTTTTAAAATCGTAGCCTTCATCTGTGTAGAAACCGTGATTTGTTTCACTGGCGATTGGTTTATCGCACAAGCGCCCGGAGTTTGTCGCCACTAAAATAACTTTTTTAACTTTCATCTCTGGTGCCTGGTTTTCTAGCCAGCGCAGGATGGCGACTCCGCCGCGGGAGTGGCCAATCATAATAGTGTCCTCGTCCGGTTCAGTCTTGTCAATCGCGGCTAGCCATTCAGCCATAATTGGTTCATCTGGATGAGGAAGAACTGGAGCAATAAAAACAAAACCTTTTTTCATCGCTACCTCCTTGAGCCAGGGATACCACTTCTTTGTCGGGTCGGTATTTTTCCCGTGGATTAAAACTATTCTCATATATTGTTTGTTTCTACTTCAGTCTCCAGTTCAAGAACGAACTTCTTGGCGAACTCAATTAATGGACCGGCTAACTTTTTAGCAGCATCGGTGCTTAAATTACCATAACAGCTAATTTGAAAATTAATTTGGTCAACGATAAATTCGCCGATGCCGACTCCGCTATCAAAACGTTGATCGAAATCCTGGGCTGTCATTTTCCAGGTTTCCCCCTTGATATTGATTGGGTTATATTCAGCGTTAGAAAATTTCGAAGTGCACGCCCTTAAAATACCCATGGCGCCAAAAAGATCCATCATATCGGCATCGCGGATAATATTTAATAGTTCGCCTTTTCCTTCTCGGTTTTTGCAGTGAAACAGGATCGCGTTGCTAACTTCAAAAATTTCATCAGCTGAGAAGAAATTGTTTTCACTTAGGAAGCTGATAGCTAATTTTGCCCCGGCTTCGCCATGAAGACTTCTTTTTTTAGCTGAGGAAAGGCCAATGTCATGGAGCAGGGCTGCTGTTTCAACCATCTCTAAGTTTTGGTATTTTTCATCTTTAGCAATTTGTAAGGCCCATTTTCGCACGCGATTAACATGACTAAAGCCGTGAGCGGCTTCGTCTGCCATCATGGTTTTAGCGTACTCTTCGATTTGTTGGATTTTTTCGTTTATCATACCTCCATTATAAACAAAAAACCCGGCATAAGAAAGCGCGGGTTTTTTGATTTTCTTGGTTATCTAGTTTAGATGTTCAAATCATCGATAGCGGAAGTATCAATTTCTGGTACTTGGCTAACAGGAGCATCAGTGCGAGGAGCGTTGTTGTATTCGCGCTCTACTTTCACGTGCTTTCCGCCCTCAGGATCATAGATCTTTAGGTTAACGCGGGAGTTGTTCTTTGCACCAACAATCTTTAAAAGAGTGCGGATGGCCTGAGCAGTCTGGCCACGGCGGCCGATGACATAGCCCATATCGGCTGGATCGATTTTTAAGGTTAACAGAACGCCCATTTCATCAACGGTGCGATCAACGACGACGGCATCAGGAACACTGACGATGGACTTCACGATCATTTCCAAAAACTGTTTGTCTTTTTCCATAGTGGTTTTTGTCGGTTCTGTGAATTGGAATTTCTGCCAATTTTTTAGAACTTATACTTTTTATAAATCACAGCCAAATGGCTTTGATGATATTATAGCAGAAAGGCTATTTTTGTCAATTTTTGTTTAAGATTAGTTAAAAACTATTCTTTAACTTCTTCAGGAGCAACTTCAGCTTCAACTTCTTCGACAGGTGCTTCTTCTTTTACTTCTGCAACTGGTTTTGCTTCGGCGGCCTTTCTTTTGCCTTCTTTAGCAGTTAATTGAGTTTTTCTTTTTTCGCTAGTTTCACCTTTTTTGGAGGCTTTTACCTTGGAACCTTCAATCATTTCCTTGGCAACAAGCAAGTTGTTTACAGAAGGAGTCATTTGAGCGCCGCGGTCTAACCAATATTGGATACGTTCCTTTTTGGCTTGTAATACCTTGGCGTATTGATTGTAAGAACCTAAGATTTCCAAAACATCACCATATGGATCACGTCCTTTTTCGGCAATAATTAAGCGAAACACTTTTTTGTTGGTTTTACCTACTTTTGCAAGTTTGATGGTTAACATAATTTTCTGATAATTTTAGTGAATTTACTAAAAAATATTAGCTTATCCGTGAGTAAAAGTCAAGAATTAGACGCGTGGTCTAAAAGGTGGTCTAGGAGCACCCGCTTCGCCGGAGCGAGAGCGAGGCGAGCCTGCTCCGCCGTCACGTCTTGGGCCGCGGTCGCGAGGAGCGAATCCGCCGCCACCCATGCCGGTAGATTTTCCCTTTTCGTCCTTCCATAAAGGCAGATTGTCATCAAGACCCTTCATGGTCAAGTTGATTCGACCCTGATCGTCGATTTCGCGAATTTTAACAGTCACGATATCACCGATATTCAAAAGGTTTTCTGGTTTATCAACGCGGTAAGGGGCTAGCTCACTGACGTGGGCCATACCATCTTGGTTTTGGTTTAATTGGATGAAAGCTCCAAAGTCCAACATGCGGACTACCTTGCCCTTGATAATTTCGCCAACTGCGTATTCATGGATAATTTCCTTGATTTGGTTAATACCTTTTTCAACCATTGCGGCGTCAACGCCACAAACCATAACCAAGCCGTCGTCATCAATATCGATGCTGATGTTGCCACCGCAATCTTCAATGATGCCGTTGATAACTTTCCCGCCAGGACCAATGATTGAGCCAATTTTGGCTGGGTCAATATTTAAACTGATAATACGTGGAGCGTATTTGGATAATTCAGCGCGAGGGGCGGCGATTGCTGCCTTCGAAACTTCTAAAATCTTGTTCAAAGCTTCACGACCCTGAGTTAAAGTTTTTTTGATGACTTCACTGGTTAAGCCGTCGGTCTTTGTGTCCAATTGAATAGCAGTTAAGCCGCTGTCAGTACCAGTGATTTTGAAATCCATTCCACCATCACCATCTTCAAGATCTTGGATGTCAGTTAATACTTCCCATTTGCTCATATCTTTATTAGAAGCAAGACCCATTGCAATTCCGACGACCGGTTTTTTGATTGGGACACCAGCATCCATCAAAGCGAGGGATGACGCACAAGTAGAAGCCATGGAAGAGGAGCCATTGGAACCAAGAGTTTCACTAACGACGCGGATAGTATAAGGGAAATCAACTTTTTCTGGTAAAACTGGAATCAAAGCTTTCTCAGCGAGAGCACCGTGACCGATTTCGCGACGACCAGTGCCACGAAGAGGAGAAACTTCACCAACAGAATATGGTGGGAAGTTATAGTGGTGCATATAACGCTTTTTACTTTGACCGTCTAAACCTTCAAGAGATTGTTCAAGACCAGGAGCGCCAAGAGTAACAATAGACATTACCTGAGTTTCGCCACGGGAGAACAAACTTGTGCCGTGATCGCGAGGAATGATTTGCACTTCAGCGGAAAGATTTCTAATTTCATTTAATGCGCGACCATCAACACGGCGTTTGTCATTAACAATTGCCGAGGTGACTGCTTCGTCAACTAGGGATTCTACTAATTTTTTAATTACGTAAGCGCGTTGATCTTTTTCGTAGCCTTTATCAAAAAGGAATTCATCTAATTGCTGTTTGATAGAAACAACAGCGCCTTTTCTTTCTCCTTTGGTGGTATAGAATTCTTTATTAAATAAAGTTTTATTAATATTTTCTTTTAGCCAAGCTTCACCGATAACTAGCAATTCTTTTTTTGCAGCTTCTTTTTCAAGTTCAGCTTCGCTCTTTAAAACTTTCTTTTCAGCTTTTACTTTTTTTGGTAAAGCGGCCTGCATTTTTTTGATCAGTTCAATTGCTGGTTGCATCGCTTTCTGTCCGCCGATAATCGCTTCGTAAATCAAATCTTCAGGAATTTCATTACCACCGGCCTCAATCATAATTGATTTATGTTCTGTGCCAGAAACGATAAGATCTAAAGTACTGGTAATCTGTTGTTCCATGGTTGGGTTATAGACAAGTTGTCCATCAATTAAACCAACACGAACGCCGCCAAGAGGACCTTTCCAGTCAATACCGGAAATTGCCAAAACAGCGGAAGCGGCAATTAAAGCCGTAACGTCATAATCATTAACTAAATCATAAGACATGACCGAAGTAATAACTTGAATGTCGCGACGATCTTCTTGATTGAAGAGTGGGCGGATTGAACGATCGATCATCCGACCAGTCAAAACCGCGTCGTCAGTTGGGCGACCTTCGCGCTTTAGCCAACGGGAACCTTTGATGATTCCAGCGGCATAAAGTTTTTCTTCAAATTCCACCATGAGTGGAAAAAATTCGATGCCGTCTCTTTCCGTTTTGGATTGGACGACGTTGGCCATCACGACGGTTTCGCCGTATTGTACCAAAACAGAAGCATCAGCCTGAAGGGCGAGCTTACCAGTTTTGATGGTTAGAGTGCGGCCAAGCCACTCTCCTGAGAAAATTTTCTCTTCCATATATTTGTATGGGCCTGGCCAATAAATTTGAGAACTGTAAAAACTTACAGCGCTAACTATCTAGTGGTCAGGCCTTAATTAAAATTGTTTGTTTATCTTTTCTTGTTGGTATGTTTTGTCTTCGACTTTGAATACGGGCTGCGCAATAAATATTTTGGGTCGCTGCCAAGATCAACAAAATCATCAACCTCCTCGATTAGGCGAGAAGAAGTTGTTTTTCTAAAAGCCATAACTTCAACAAGGCAGCCTTTGTTGTGTTGCAAATAAGAAACCAACGGTAAATAATCGCCGTCACCAGAAACGATAACGACAACATCCATCTTTTCGGATATTTTAACAGCGTCAATTGCTAGCCCGACATCCCAGTCGGCTTTTTTTGAGCCATCTGGAAAAATTTGCAAATCTTTCATGCGGACTTCAAAACCTTGTTGAATGAGAGCTTCAAAAAAAGGTGTCTCTTCTTCGGTTTCGGTCCGGACAGCATAAGCAGTGGCCCGGATAAGTTTCCGACCGGCCACTGCTGTGCTTAGTATCTCCTTAAAGTTGGCTTTCTTACCGTATAAATTCTTAGCAGAATGATAGATGTTTGAGATATCTACTAAGACGCCGATTCTTTGTTCAGGATGTTTTATCATATATTTTTTTAGACTTCCGGGGCGATCTCTTCCGGAACAATTTCTTCAGTTTCATCCGCAACGACATATTTTCTTTCCTTGGCTTTTGCCTCTTCTTCTTCAGCGATTAATTTGGTCGCAATTTTCAATTTTAATTTGATTGCTAATTCTTGAAAAGCGGCAGCGTTCTCTTTTTGTAAATACTTCAATAATTTGCGTCTTTCGCCGACTTTCTTTAATAAGCCGCGGCGAGAAGAGAAATCATGTTTGTGCATTTTCAGGTGGTCAGTTAATTGCTTGATTTCCTCGGTTAAAATAGCAATTTGAACCTGAGGGGAACCAGTATCGGTGTCGTGGGTACGGAATTTTTTAATTAATTTTTCTTTGTCTTTCTTGGTCATCATAAATTTCTTCGCCTAAACCAAGGAATAATCCCTAAGACGGGGGTTATTTCCGAGAAAAGGTGCAATTTAGTTTTTTATAATTATTTGCTTAAAGCGTTAACTTTCTTCATTAAGCGTGATTTCTTGCGGGCAGCAGTGCCTTTCTTGATTACGCCATTTTTTGCAGCCTTATCTAAGGCCTGAAAAGTTTTTGGTAAAGCTTCTTTAACACCAGCATCCTTGGCAACAATCGCCTTTAAATTAGTTTTCACTAATTTTTTAACGGTTTCTTTCTGTTTTTTGTTGGCTACATTGCGCTTGATGCTTTTGCGCAACTCTTTCTGAGCCGATTTCTTGTTTGGCATAGAATAATTTTGCTTTTATTAGTCAAAAAATAATTAGTTTTTTGCAATTCTTTATAAGTAATAAGATGGTAGCATAAATACTAGGAAAAAACAAGGGGTTTTATCCCTCAGAATAAATAAAAAAAGACAGATTCCAGGAAGCTGTCTTAAAAGAGAAATAGGTTATTTTATATTTGAGCGATAATATTCAATTTCCTTCAAATGAACGCCCAATATAAATTTTAATTGTCGTTCGTACCTGTCTTTACAAGATTTTTCCATGATATCGTGGACTGTAGACATCTGAAAGGTTTCTTTTCTTCTTCTTTCGACGTCCGCCATTTCTTGTTTGAAAATTAATGTCGCTTTTTCTTGTCCGCTCTTGATTTCGTTCTCAGCCCGGCTGATTAGCTGGGCCATATAATCATTTGTATGAGACTGTAAGTATTCTTTGTACTCGATTAACTCGTTTTGCAGGGCAACCCTAGTATCCTCAAGCTTCTTATCTAAATATTCTTGCAAATTTCCCATGATTTCCGATTTTTAATTTACACTAGTGAACTTAAATATTAGCAGATAAGTGCTATTTTTGTCAATTCATAGGGTTATTAGATTTTAAACAATTATTTGGTCTACGTAAAAGAAAAAAGCCCACTTAAATCAGCGGGCTTAGTTAAATTTTTGAGTTACGGATTACTTCATTGGTCCATCGTCAATTACAAATGGGCACATCCTGTCAAATAAGACTTTTAAGTTTTTTAAATTTGCAAAAAAGTCCCAAACAATCTCAAATATCATCAAGAAAAAATCAACGATAGAAACTAAAGGCTTGGCTATATTATTCCAGATTTTCCTCCATTTGGCTCGAAATTTTTCGTAGGCGCTTCTTTCTGCGTTAACCTTTGAAATTGCGTCGTCGATACTTAAGCCGTCGATCATCAATTGTATGATCTTCAGTCTTTCAGAGGATGATCCCTGGTGGCATTTTATTATTTCTAATTCTCTCATCAACTCATCAGCAATCTTCACGCTGCCATTAGTAATCAGATTCTTAGTTAAACTAATCCTTCTGTGAGAAGACAAAACCCATTCAAGACAGTCCACGAAATAAAAGATTTTCTCGACTACTCTCCATTTTTCATTTTCGTCCATCTCTTTCAGCCAATTGCTTTTTAGGATTAAATCGATAAATTTTGAATATTCGATGTATTCTCCCTTTTTGAGGATTTTAATGGAAAATGATGCGGCTTTTTCTCTCTCGTCTATGTTTTCAAGATTTACTTTATCTATCATGAAAACAAAACAGCCGACCAGAATAATAGTTAGAGCTACCAACAAGGCTGGGATAATCCCAATAACTGCAAGGTCGAAACCACCCAATTTGTAGATTAAAACACCAAAAGTAATCATTGTTACGATCACAAACCCCCAAACTATTTTGGTAAATAATTTTTCGAATCTCGCAAATGTTTTTTCGTATTTTACAAACAGTACATTGAAATAAATAAATATTCCGGCGAAGATGAGCATTAATATGGACCAATTAGCGACCAATAGGTTTGAAATGTAGTAATTCCAAAATTGAATTACTAAATTAACAACAGTTTCTGCTAGAAATTTATCGAACAAGGCAATTGCAAAAGCGACCGGAATGCCGTGCAAGATAAATCTCACAAAGGAAGGAATATCGTCATATTTAAACCACTTGTCTTCTTTGGCGACACAAGTAATGAAGAAAAAAATGTAAAATACAACAGTCAGAACAAATAGCACTGATAATAGGGGACCAACTATCGGCCACAACACAGCGATGGAAAGCCCAATGAAAATTAGCACTATACAAGCAATCGCCAATACAACCGCAGCTGCGATAGGTATCCCGATACAATAGCCAATAATTTTCACAACTTTTTTGTGGCTTTTTATCGGTTCTAATATTAGACGTACTAAAGCAACTATCCCCCAAATAATCATTGGTAAAGCAAAAATTGCCGGGAGAACAGTCGAAAGAGATAATCCCCAACGGGCAATTGCGGCACCAGTAATGGCAAGGGCAATCGGAGAAACAATCCAAAAAAGAGTGTGAATAATCAAGGTCATCCAAAACCCGGGGCATATGTGGGTTTTTAACTTGATATCTTTTCCGGGATTTATCGCGTAGTTAGACCGGGCTTTCTTGTAAAGCCACCAATACTTTCCATCATCTTTATTCACTGAAAAGTCATTGACGTGTGCTTTACGAGAAAGGAAACGGGTGATTCTTTTATCAGCAATTTTGGTATCGTCATTTTCACCATAAGGGTAAAGCCCGAAGCCAAAATCCAGCCCAAAAAGATTGTAGGCATAAGCACCTTTCATTTTTTGGTGTTCGCTGAATGAGTAATCTTCCTGTAAAAGTTTTTTAGCAGAGATTTTTCCAAAAAATATTTTTACGCGATCGCGTAAACTTTTTTTGAAAACTCTGGGCGTTGCCGGTTTATGGCTGAGTGAGAACAAATCTAAGTAATTAGCTCTGATTGCTCTCGCCTGCTTAACGTTTAGCCTTCTGAGACAAGATTCATAACTAAGGGCGTCGATATTTTCCCTCCATAAAATTTTTCGCCACACTTTAGTTGGTAATGATTCGATCATTGCCACTATCGTGATGTATCGGCTGGTTTCAACGGGAGCTTCGTCACCTAAAAAGATTGAGAGAAAATCTCTTGTTTCTTCTTTAGTAAGAACGCCTTTTTTGATTATTTCTTCTCTCAAAAATTTCCAGAAGATTAAACCAGAAGCGATTTGTTCCTTTTTTCCCGCGCCAATTTTCGTTTTTGTGTCATATGAATATGACATCAATCCCTTTTGAGGGTCAAGAAAATCGTTCAGTCTTTTGTGAAGATATTCTAAGAATTCTTGCACCAAAGTTTCAGTGTTTTTACTTTCTTCCATTTGTTGGTTTTTTTCGTGATTAAATTTATTGGACCGTTTAAGTCTCCTATTTAAAGAAGGCTTAAATCATCCAATAAATTTTCACTTTTATTAAAATTGTCAAAGATCCAGCTAACGTTAAATTATAGTACAATAATATAATTTTGTCAAGCATATTGTGTGTGTAAAGTAATACGCGGCTAAGGATGGTTTCTCCGCTAATATAAATAAAAAAACCTTTCTAAATAGAAAGGTTTTCTCGAATATTTTTACCGGATTATATTTTGAAATCCAGCCCAACAGTAAGTCTTTTAACCTTGATTTCAAAGTCATATGCTGGGTTTACCCAAACACTTACACCGTTTATGGTGTATTTTGCAATTACACCGGTACCGTTATATCTCCAAGATAACAATCCCAGAGAAACGTTTTTATTAAATGTATACGCGACGGTACTTTTATACCACCAGTTATCAGCACCGATGCCTCTTTCAACACAGGTGAAGAAAGAAACTTTATCGTTTCCGATCCAAACGCTACCGCTAGTCCGGTACAGCGAGGAAATAGTTTCGATCCCAACTTGGAGGCCTAATTCGCACCATTTTGTTGGTGAATAAGATACTCCAATCAAACCTTCGGCCCACTTTTCTTCAACGAGCGCGAAGTATGAAATCTTAAATTTTCCCAAGGAATCTAATTTCGGACCGTAACCAAACACGTTAAAGTCTGGTTCTATTGCTCCATTTTCGGTGTATTTTCCGAAAATTTGGATTTGACCAGAAACGGTTTGAAAAATACTTACAGCAACTAGTAGCATAACAAATACAACTGATAATTTCTTCATGATAAATTGGTTTTTGGATAAATATGAATTTTTATTTTAAATGATCAAAATTTTGCACTAAGTTTTAAGTATAGCATAGTATGTTATAAATGTCAAGTAGTTGGCTTACTGTAATAAATCAGCAAATAAAAAAACCGCTTTTAAGCGGTTTTTCTTTTGTCGGGGTGCTGGGAATTGAACCCAGTCAACATGCTCCCAAAGCATGCGTACTACCGGTATACGACACCCCGT
>JBMOHF010000023.1:0-11010 GCA_049317985.1 Patescibacteria group bacterium | reverse complement strand
GAGATGGTTTTAATGAATAATTAAAACCGCCATATGTGTGTACCTAAAACAACTCAAACTATTAGCCACAATACAACAGCTATTTACGACTGTGGCGATATAGCTGGTAGATAAAACTAATTAAATATGGCTTAAAGAAACGCAAATGATTTAAATTTAATAATATTGGTAGCAAAAATGATTATCAGTGGAAAATAAAAAATATTTACTAATATTTATTGGCCGTCCTATCCGCCCCCACCTCCATAATTTTTACAAACGCCTGCTTCGCAAGTTTGAGCACAAGTTCCGCAACTGCCTCCACAACCATCGTCTCCACAATTATGACCAAGCGCTAAACAATTCGGAACACAGGATAACACGTTGCCACTCGTCATCCCCAGGGGATGAGCTATAGTCGTTGTACCCCCTATCAGACCATTTGCTAGACTTTTACCAATACAAAATGAAAGGGTATATGAAGTGCCACCATTGGTCTGAGTGTATGCATAGTCATTAGCGGAACCACAACCATTATCTGCTGGAACAGGAGGTGTCGGGACTTTTTGCAAATAAATCACCGCACCAGATGCAATGATCCCTGAGGCAATAATGTTGTTGGAGGGATAAGTATTATTATCTAAATTGTATAAATCAAGAGCAGTTCTTATTTGTTTAACATCTGATAAGCGTCTTACGTCTCTTGCGCTAATTCGAACATTATTTAAAGCAACCACGGATAAAGTAGCGAGTAACCCAATGATAGCGATCACAACAAGCAGTTCAATAAGGGTAAACGCAGATCTATTTAATTTCATATTTTTTATTATCGTTCTTTATTGTGTTTTTGTTTTAAAAGATATATATATTGACTAGACTATTATCTAGATATGATAACTCTTTAAAAGAATAGATCAATAATGATTGCAGATATGCTGCTTGGTTGAGATGAGCAGTTATTTACTTAAAATGTCTTTTTTTTAGAGTTATTGAGTAAAACATCCCAAAGAAACCAGGGAAAAAGGCAAAAATTGTTTTTATACTATGTCTCAATTTTTGAGTAAATGAGATGTTTTGGATTGAGTATCGAGATTTATCAAGTTCCTTTTTCTCTTCCAATTTAGAGGCACAGTCTTCAATTATATCCAGGGAATAAAACTCCGGATATTTTTTTAAATTTTCAAATAAATAGTCCGACGAAACATACGTATCTTCGGTCTCACGGTATGGTTTGCTTTTTCGATAAGTAGAACTAAATATTCGACCGGAAAGCAAGTAAGCACCTGCGCCCCTAGCGATAGCCTCTAAGTCCGTATCTTCTTCTATGCTTCTAACGAACTTTTTGTCATAGGCATATTTAAGAGAAAACAACAGAATATCTTTTCTAGAAAAATTTTGATAAGTAAAAATATGAGATAATTCGTGGACTAAATAACCTATTTGCTGATCATCAGATAAATCAGAAAAAGAAATATTTATATTTTTATTTTTATTGATAGTAATCGGATAGACCCAGGCTGATTTTGGCCAATGTAATGTAACAAGTGGTGGATAAGCTCGAAGTGTGTGCTGAACACCATAAAACTTTGTTTCACAAATATACACATATACATCACGTAATTCTGGGAAAAAACTTAAAGCTTTTTTAAAAGACTCTAAAAACTTTTTTGGAGATTTTTTGTGATACATTAATAAATTGTCAGCCCAGTGTTCAGATTTTTCCATATATTACTATATTAGATTTTAGGAATGAAAGTGTCTAGTCTTACCTGGCTTCTTCTGGCTTCTATAACCTTTGTCTGACTAAACAAAAAAAACAGCATACGCTGTTTTTTTTGTTTAGTAGTCCCTAGGGGAGTTTGGCGTGCTCGCCCGCTCGCAGAAATCGAGCGGGCTTGCGTGTCCAGGATTGGCGTCCGGCTTGCCCACGACAAGCCGTCCGACGTTCGTTCATTCGCCTCGCCTTCCGTCTCGGCTCACAACTCACTTCCAATCTGTCCGACTCCCCAGCCTTCGGCTGGCTAATTAAAAACACTCAGCAGAGCTGAGTGTTTTTAATTAGTAGTCCCTAGGGGAGTCGGACCCCTGTTACCAGGATGAAAACCGAGATCTAACACTTTTACATGAATTAATGAATATCGGATAAAAACGAATTTTACCACGATAAGCAAACATTTTTAGGCCTTTAAACTCCCATGTTCTTTCCTGTATCTTACGTAACTCTACTTACTTCTTGGACACAATATGGTCACAATTTATGACCATGACAACACTAGAGAGGAGTAAGTCGTTGCGTAGGTGGGGGGATTAAAAATTCAAATCAAAAGTAAAAGGGGAGTGGTTATATTTAGATATATACCAGGCGCCAGACACACACCCCTTATGTTTGGTGATAGAAACCAGAATAAGCTTAATAGGGCTTATTTTTTGCGTCTGAAGTGGGTTTTAATAAGGATTTCGGGGATGTAAATTTTTTTATTGGCTAGTACAGAAGTAAATTTGGGATTTATTTTATAAGAGATAATAAAATTTATTTTTTTATCTTGGGTGGGTAGTCTTAAGGTCGCAAGTTTCCGAAAAAATTGGTGAAATTATTAGGGAAATTGAGAGGTGGGCGGAAGTTTTATATTAAATATGTGTCATTAATTTTTCTAAAAATTCATAATAGTAGTCTTCTATATCTGAAATTTTTAAATTAATAAATATATCATTCTTTATTTCTTCAAGTACTTCCTTTGTCTTTTCATCAGGAACCTTGTTGTCATTAAGCCATTTTTTTATAGCCGTAATTTTTGATTTATTTGTAAAGTCGGATTCTGATAATTCAATAGAAAAACCTTTTTCTAATTTTATCTTGTTAACTATATCAATAACAACTTTATTTTTTATAAAATCTTCCCCTGTTGTCACTTTTAAGTCTTCGTCTATATCGCTATAAAGAAACCATTCTCCGTATCCGTGTTCTTCAATAAAGGCCTTTTTAAAATCTGAAGCAATTTTATCACAATCACTTACAATAATTACTTTTCTTCCAGCTAATTCTAGTAAAGCCGTTATTGACCTCATTCCTTTTACGCCTTTAGCATTGCAAATGCCGACGTCCTTAAAAGCGCCTTTAATTTTTTGGTGTTCAGTTGGTATTTTTTCAATAGCTGTATTAAAGAGCTTTTCGTCTTTCCATCCTTCAAAAAGTATATTTTTTTCTTTTAAGCTTTCAAAATATGAAAAACCAAGAGCATTACATATCACTTCTTCCTTAACAATATTATGGTCTTTTGCTGTTTCAATTTGAGTCTTTTCCTTTTTCTTACTAACGATGATATGCCTTTGAATTTCTTTTTGGTCTATCATAAATATGGAGTGTGTACTATAAACAACATAATTTTTTTGTGCAATTTTAATTAGCTCATCCCTTAGATATCGGGCTCCTTTAGGATGCAAACTAACATCAGGCTCATCGATTAAAATAAGTAAATTTTCAAATGAATTCGTCTTTACTTTAGTAGAAACCATTAGAAGAAACGTTACAAATTTTTTAAACCCATCACTTCTTTGTGCTAGATCAAAATTGTTATAAATATCTTTAATACTTATATCAATGTCTGTGCCGTTTGGTATTAAATCAAAATTTACTTGGTTGTATTCTTTCCAAGTTGAGTGTAGATGGTCAGAGCATTTTTTTGATATTCTGCTTAATAGATTTTTTAAACCTTTTGGTTTTGCTAATTCTTCATCAATCTTTTCTTTAATTTTGTAAATTCCAGCAAGCTCAAACATGTTTTTTAGCGGCTTGCAAGATTCTGGCGAATTTTTAAAAGATTCTAAATTAATTTTTGATGGCAAAATATTTTCTTCACTATGTTTCCAAAATAACACATCAATGAGATTTTCAGAAACTTCACTGCAAACGATTGTTCCATATGCTTTGGATATATCATCAGATTTTATAATCTGCAAATATTCTTCCGGAATATCTTTATATTCATTAATATTTACAAATTTGTAATATTTTAATGGTACTTCGGTATCGTCGGATAGTTTTACTTTATAATCTTCTGGGCATGTATCGGCAATTTTTTTCCAATTGTCTAATGCTTGATAGTCAGTAATTATTGCATATCTTGCATTTTTAGCTCCCGTCAATATATCAACATGATAAATTCCTTTATTAAATTTTGCACAAAATTGTTTTGCCAATATATTCTTGCCATCTTTTTTGAGTATTATTTCTGTTTTGTTGAGACCTAAAAAACAATCTTTAAATTCTTCATACATATTATCTATATTTTCTGAATCAAAATCAAAATAGTATTTAACATAAGCTTCTTTTAACTCCGATTCATTAGTGGCGACATTTCTAACATCTTCTGGGAGTGGCTTAACTTCCTCGTCTAATAATTGCAAGGCTTTAAGAATATTTGTTTTTCCGGATTCATTTATTCCAACAAGTACTCTGCAAGAATAGCCAAAATCAATCTCTAAAAACTCGATTGACCTATAATTTTTGATTTTAACACTGTTTAATTTCATATAATTTCAAATATAAAGATAACATTTTAATTATATCATAAATTCAAATAAAATTGACTTTAACGCTATTTTTTGGTAATTTTAAGATAACAACTAATAGGCCTAAACCTTAATTTATTAAGGCATGGTTTAAAGTCCTACACAGCAGAGATGGTCTTCTGACCGATTTTCGCTGTGTAGGCGCATATCCGAAAGGGTGTGTTAATCGTGTCGGGGGGCCTTTTGTGTTCAAAAGGAAACTCTCACGCAGTCACAGACCATGCTTTATTATTTTGGGAAGGCATTCATGTATATTTCATTCGCATATTTAATATGGGTTGGGACAAGCGCGGAGTCTAGTCTTTTCAATAAAACTTTCGTGAAAAATAAAAAATATACTGGGTATATTATTTCTAGTGTTTTAGGAGAAATATTAGCAGTAGTAGCACTTGTTTTGGGTAATTATTCCATCATTATCATTGCATTAATATTGCCATTTGTGTTTATTAAAATATTTGGCGGTGAGCCTGATTTGTCTTCTGGTAAAATTTATACTAATTCTAAAAATTTAGACTTACTTCTAGAAGATGGTTTTAATCAGGCAAATTTAGGAAGATATCAAGAGGCATTAAAAATTTTTAATAAAATATTAAAGATTGATTCAAAAAACGAAGAAGCCCTGGCAAATAAAGCAAATATTTATAATAGATTATTTAGAAGTGAAGACGCTATTACTATTTGTAATAAAATATTAGCTAAGAATTCTAAATGCATATCTGCACTTAATTATAAAGCTGTCGCTTTAACAAATTTGAATCAATATAAAAAAGCTTTAATAGTTTACGATAAAATATTACAGATTGACTCAAGGGATGAAGTTTGCATTGAGAATAAAGGGCGTTGCTTTTATAAAATGTACGAAACTTTTAATATGTTGGATGTTATACCTCAATATAGCTCAATTGATATTTCCAAGATCAATGGCGATGATATAATCGGGGAGCATAAGAAATTATTTTATGAAAAAGATGGTAAATTATAAAAATATGTCCGAAGAGAAAGTGACAATAGAGGAATATATTTCTCTTACAAATATAAAAAGCAGGGCTGAAGCTAAGAGATATTTAATTACACTAAATATTTTCTTTGCTACTTCGGTAGTAATATATATTTTATATCGCATCTTATTATATAAATTCCCAATTTCTTCAATGCCGGTACTATTCATGGAAAATGGTTTTTTATTTTCTTTATTTGTTACGGCTGGACCATTATTAGTACTTTGGATTGTAATGGTTTTTTTTACTGTTTACGCCTCAAAAGTTATTAAAGCCGAAAGAGTATCAAATACATACGCAATATTTTGTTTTTTGTTTGCTCCAATAAGTTGGATTTGGTTTTATCCTAGGATTATGAAGCCGTTACGAATAATCTTGGGAAAAGAAGAAACTCCAAGTAGAGAATTCATTCAACAACAGGGCGCAAAGGAGAAGAAGGTAAAGAGCAATTTTTGGTTAAAAGCCATTGTTGTTTCTATTTCTTTTTGTATTTTCTTCTTAGTATTAACTTGGTGCGTTTCACGTTTCAGTTCACCAAAAAAAATCAATCAAAATAATGTTGCTAAGCAGTGTGCTAGCGGTCTTAATGACCCAAGATTCAAAGTTGAGTCGGCGTCAGCCGTCGACGAGGCAATGATTGCGAAAAATAATGGGACGGTTGCCGAAAAAGAACAACTTTTACGCAATAAAGAATCTCGAATCGAGGGGGAAATAATGAATAAAGACTGGATTGAATCAGATCCTGTCAGGATGGAGGTGTCCAAGTCTATACCTAAGGGTTCATTTTTTAGAGATTTAGAGAAAATTCCAGGGACTAATAAGTACCTCGGCATTTATATCAGCGATTACTCTTTTTACGATAGAGGGAATCTTTCTTTTCACAGTTGTGACGAGCTTGTTTATGGGCAAACGGATATTGAGGGCGATTATTATCTATTCTTGTTTGATGGTGGAGATATTATAGCTAAAAAGAATATCCCAAAGTATAATTGTGGTGATGACGGGCAATCAACTGAAGTCTTTCTCAATACTAAAAGTAATAACGAATATATTTACGGTAGCGGAGTTGAGGGAAATAACCGTGAAACTGAAAGAACAAAGTTGATAAATTTCCATGATTATACCGGAGATGGGCTGGAACATGAATTCAATATGGTTGGTTGCTATAACTCCTGTGGCAATATGGACTGGTTGGTTGCTGGTTTTAGCCAAAAAACTAATAGCCCAGTCATTTTTCCAGTAGAGTTTAAGGACTCGAAAATTAGTTATTGGGTCAACAACTTTATTCCCAAGAATGACGGAACCGTAAAAACCGAAGTTCCTTGTGGAGAGCACGGCTCAGAGTACAATATAATAAAGGAATTCAAATTTGACAGGTCTGATAATAGTTATAAAAGTATATTTGAATCAAAAAAATATTGTAATTTTCAAAATTAATAAGTAAGCAGCCCCACAGTTATTCATAAGCAAATTTTAGGAGACAATTTTAAAAAAATAAAGTTAATTCCAATAAATCTATGTCTAAAAAACAAATCATTCAATTGTTAGTTCTGGCCCTAAGCCTTTATCTAGGTCTGTTCTTTATAATGGAAAATAATTATTACCAATATTACGACGCATTTGGACTATTATCTCTTATAATTTTATTGGGAGCTTATGTCGTATACGGGCGAAGCACATCTAAAATCGTTGGATATTTCAGAGTTGTTCTTTATGTGGTTTTAGGTTTTTTGATTTCTTTATTTTTAAAACACACTTTTGGTTTTGGCTGGAATTATGGAAACGTTATCACTTATCCTGTTGTTAATTTGTGGTCTAAAGTATTTGCATATTTAGTCGCCGTAATGTTTCATTTTTATCCAGCCTACATTTTATTAGTTTGTGGCGTACTTGTACTCAATAAGCCAGAGAATATTAAAACTTTTAAAATTGGTAAATTTAGAATAGGCCTATAGCTTGGTTTTTAGGATCTATTGCGATAGCGTTATTAATTTTAAGGGTTACTGACTCGGCTAATGCGATGTGGGCATTTATTTCTACCATGATTATTTAAAGGTCTAACATTCACAATTTTATTAGATGATGCGCCCAGGGAATTAACCAATGGATATGGGACAAATTGTTATTCTTGACCATGAATAAAAATTTTGCTAAAATATTTTGAACTTGGTATACGTATTTATAAACAAGCAAGTTTCTTGCCCGTAGTAAATTCTTGATGCATTCACTGTAACAAATTTCCAGCTCATTCGTATACTTAGTTAAGACCAAAGGCTTGGTCTCTGTCTCTCGTTTGTTTCGGTGGGCGAGAGTAGTAAATTACTTTTTAAAAAAAACTTTCTTGTTTCAAGATAGAAAAAGAATCAAGATAGAAAACTTTTCAAGATTTAAATCTAAATCGAGAAAAATAAATATCTCGTTCCATCGGTTATGAATAGATGACAAACATTCGCAATAACTCGCACACAAGGCAGGGGTTGTATTCATTTACCGCCTTTTTTTGTTTCAAAATTGAAAAAAGATAAAGATTGAAAACTTTTCACGATTGAAATCGAGAAAAGTAGATATTTTGTGCTACCAATACCATAAATATTTTAACACTTCTAGTAGAGGTGTTTTTTGTTGTGTAAAAAATCGTTTAATATATTGAATTTACAAAAGTATGATTGAAAAAAAACAAAAAGATTTAATAAAAATTAATCAAAACACTATCTTTCATTTTTATATCCATCACAAGGAAATATTAAATGAATTTAGGGTCTGGTTTGCAGCCAGGCACTTCGTTGACACCTCTTGAGCATGAAGGGTTCTTATTAAGGAGCTCTGTAAGGCGACATGATTAACAAAAAAATATCTAAGAAGAGTTTTTTTTGGCTCAGAATTTGTAATTGGAATGGACCATGATTTTATATATTTTAAGTCACTTGTGAAAGTTATGGAACAACACGAATTATCGTTTTTTACTGGTAAAACTAGATATGAAAAAAATACCGCCAATTGTCGCAAGCAGTTTATTGGTGACAAGGAATTCAAAGCCTTTATCACTAAATGCTTCGCCGAGTCACAGCTCGAAATAAATAAGAGATATCGATTTACTCAAGGAAAAATTGGCTATTGAACAATGGCAAAATATTTTGGTATTAGCAGAAAAACTGCCATCACAAATATTAAGAATTCAAAGGCTAAACCAATTAAAAATGAGCGTTTACATAAAAATATAGTTTTTGGAAGCATGCTTGAATTTTGAGTGTGGCTATCAGAAAACATGGAAAGTATTATTGGTTGAGTAAAGGTCGTTGATCAACCAAACAGTTTCTTTGTTAAAAAAATAATGCCAGGTAAGTATTATTTGAGACAAGTATTACCGAACAGATATAAATTCACGGGCGTTTCCTTGGTGCGTGCCAACTTTTTAGGGGCAAGGTTTAACTCCTCTAAGAAAAAGCAAAAAGGCTGGTGCGTATCAAAGAGACGTTCGTGCTAAAAGTTACACCCATATTAAAGCATTATTTAGTACCTGTAATAAATAAAATTATATAAGAAATATATTTAACAATCTTATGAATTTAATTAATAAAAAAATTATGAAAACACTTGAAAGAAATTTCGTTAGGACAAAAAAAGAGAATCCATACTGGAGCTCTTTAACTTGTTTCACCTTCGCAGTCAAAGGGGGATGATTTAAGAGTAGAACTATTAAATATTGGTTCCACAGATTAGTAGATAAGCAAGACTTTGCTAAAGAGGACAAAACAGCTATCCTGGCTTTTATTTTAAGCTCTCAAAAGTAGCTGAGGACGGTACGTTTGAGGGGTAAAATGACCCTTGGTGGAAGTTAAGCCCCTTAAGCGTCTCGCAGTTCATTTCGCCAAATCTTTAATTTAAATAGGGCTAATTTAGCCCCATAATGTACAGTCTAAAAAATGGATTGTATCTAAATAACTAAAAGAGTATGATATCGGATGTTCAATAGCTTTTAGCTATCTCCGGTGTTGTACCTTACAAATTATATGACCAATGTTTTAACTACAAGCAACCTTATGCAGGAAAAATTAATAACACTCAAAGACCTAGCCGCATTTTTCAGCTTATCGGAAGGTTCTATTTATAAGTTAGTTGATTGTCGAAAGATCAATTTCTACAAAATAGGCTGAGTTCTCAGATTTAAGCAGAGTGATGTTGATAAATACCTACAGGAGGTTCTAGTTGAACAAGTCAAACAATAAACATATGAGTATACGAAAAAGAGGAGATAAATACTGGATAGACTTTAGATATCAGCGAACTCGATATCGCTATGCTAGCCCAATGAACACTAAAGCAGGAGCACAAGAATACGAAGCTTTAGTAAGAGGTAAATTAGCTAAGGGCGAAAGCTTGGTGGTAAAAGCGGAAAAGCGAACAGAGACCATCCCGACCTTTGAAGAGTTTTCTAGAAAGTGGTTTGATTCTTACGTTAAAGTAAATAACAAGTATTCTGAAGTACTAAATAAAGAAGGGATGTTAAGAGTTCACCTAGTTCCATATTTTGGCAAAAAGCGCTTAGACCAAATACGTACTCTTGATATTGAAGAGTATAAAGGGAAAAAATTGCAGGATGGGCAGTCCATGAAAAGCGTTAACAACCATTTAATTGCTTTTAATAAATGCATGAAAACCGCCCAGGATTGGGAGGTAATAAGCCAGATTCCCAAAGCTAAACTGTTGAAAGTCCCACCGCAAACATTCGACTTCTTAAGTATAGAGGAATGCTCCACCATTTTAAACTATTGCGAAGGTATGCTTGGCGAAATGGTTTTGTTTGCTCTTTATACTGGCGTGCGTTTTGGTGAATTAATTGCCATTAGCTGGGATGATATAAATTTTGGAGAAGGGATTATTACTATTCAGAAATCTATTACTAGAGGCCAATTAGGCAGTCCTAAAAGCAATAGAATTAGGCATATTCCCCTACATAATAATATCACAAAGGTTTTGAGTGCAAGAACTCAAAGAACTGGCTTTATCTTCAGTAAAGAAAATAATCAGCCGTTAAATCCAGTCTTATGCTTAAATCATTTGCACAGAGCTTGTAAAAGGGCTGAATTGAGAAAAATCGGTTGGCATGTTCTTAGGCACACCTTCGCTTCTCATTTGGTTCAAAATAATGTTTCTATTGTGGCAGTGAAAGAGCTTCTCGGCCATGCTGACATCAAGACAACAATGCGTTATTCTCACCTTAATGACACTGTCACTAGAGACGCAATTAATACTTTAGATCAAAATAATGGTCACAATATGGTCACAATTTTGGAAAATAGAGTTTCCAAGCCAGTAACTTTTCTTCCATCAAAAGCCGAGCTTCCCCAGAAAACCAATAAAAAACAGGCTATTAGCCTGCTTCTTAATTTGTAGTCCCTAGGGGAGTCGGACCCCTGTTACCAGGATGAAAACCTGATGTCCTAACCGTTAGACGAAGGGACCA
>JBMOHF010000022.1:0-11659 GCA_049317985.1 Patescibacteria group bacterium | reverse complement strand
TTAGCCTCCCTATAAAAAGATACCGCCAGTCCTATGACTGGCGGTAGCTCATTGACAAAAACCACTATTACGCTAATATATGGTCATACTTTAAAATATTAAAAATGGGAGTAAAAAGCGTGTTACCAGATAAAACTCCTTGTCTAGAATTAGTTGGGGAGATTTTTATTAATCCTAGTGGGTTAAATGATTACTTATATATTTCAACCACTAATAATAAAAACATTAGTATTCCAAAAAATATGAAAACTTTGGCTCGGATTTATCGGGTCACAAAAGAGGATAGCTATCAAGAATTAGCGCTTTCTTTGCGAGTATCATATGATCAATTATTCTTTGATGAGGAGCAAATATTAGCGCCTTGCGTCACAGATAAGACTATAATGCCGGCGTATAAAGTCGGCGGCAGCATGGTGCTTCTTTTAAAGAGAAAGACCGGAAAAAGCTATACAGTAGTCATTGCCACTAAAAAGTATTTCCGTTGCTTAGCAAACACAGTTTTTCCGCCCTATGGGCTCGAAGTTGCTAGTCAAAGTTTATCCAGTCAAAGAAAATTTACCGAAAAGGGAACGTTATTGGCTTTTCCGTTTTAATAAAAACAGTTCAAATTAGAACTGTTTTTTTATTTTTTTGGTTTTCGCCAAAAACTTCAATTTTTGTTATAATGTGGTTACTATTAAAAGTTATATGAAAAAAAAGGAAAATATCAATAAATCACAAAAAAAACCCGTAGTTGTTGCCGTTTCTGGCTATTTTAACCCTCTTCATGTTGGGCATTTAGATATGATTGAGAAGGCGAGAAAATTGGGCGATAAACTAGTTGTGATTGTTAATAATGACAAGCAGGTGGCCTTGAAAGGGAGAGTTCCTTTTATGTCCGAAAAAGATCGCGTCAGGATTATTAGCGCCTTGCGAGGAGTTGACAAAGTTGTTTTAGCAATTGACGATTATAAAATAGCTAGTGGCGAGGTCCCAGTTATTAAATCATTAGCCAAGTTAAGACCAAACATTTTTGCAAACGGCGGTGATCGTCACAGTATTCTTAATGTGCCAGAGTTTGAAGTTTGTGAAAAATATCACATTAAAATGGTTGATGGTCTGGGTAAAAAGATTAGAGCTAGTTCGATAATGATTCGGGAGGCGGCAGAGAAAAGGGAGCTATTAGAAAAGAAGCTTTTAAAGATTAAGAAATAACATGAGAACGAACAAAATAATCAAATTATCTATTTTTTTAGTTATCACAATAGTATTTTTAGTTTTTGCTGAGCCAGTTTGGTTAAAAATTGAAACTAAAGTTCCAACAAAAATTGAATCTGTTCTAAATAATTTCTTTGGTCGGAAAACTTTATTGGAACGTCGATCAAAAAAACCGGAAATCTTAATTTCAATTCCGGAAGGGCAGAATCTGAAAGAAATTTCCGCTTTATTATCTGAAAAAAAACTCTTACCTCAAAATGATCTTTACCTTTTTTCCGGTAAACCAAAAACCGATTATCGTTTAGAAGATTCCACTATTTGGCCAAAAGATTATTCTTTGAAGTTTGATTTTTTGAAAGATAAACCGAAGTACTACGGTTTAGAAGGATATCTTTTTCCTGATACTTACCGATTTTTCTCTGATGCCAGTGCCGATGAAATTATTGGTAAAATGTTGGAAAATTTTGATCAAAAATTAACCAAACAAATGCGTACTGATATTGCCTCTCAGGGTCGTTCAATCTTTGAGATTATTACGATGGCATCGTTGATTGAAAAAGAAGCCCCAATCAATTATGCAACTGGCGATAACAAGGACGCTCGTGTTATTTCCGGAATCTTTTGGAATCGAATAAAAAAAGGTCAGGCTCTCCAATCTTGTGCAACCCTCGCCTATGTTTTGGGAGAAAACAAGTCTCAGTATAGTGAGGCTGACACCAAGGTTGACTCGCCATTTAATACTTACCTTTATCGCGGTTTACCACCAGCACCGATTGCTAATCCGGGAATTTTGGCAATCGAAGCAGCAATTTATCCAATTGATAATGATTACAATTATTTTCTCACCCCAGCGGGTACCAAAAAAATTATTTTTTCTCGTACCTATGAAGAGCATTTAATGAACAAGAATAAATATCTTGACTAAAAATATGTTTGAAGAACATTTGCCAGTCGACAGTCAATCGTCGCTTGTGGTTCAAGGAGTGGAGCCAGAAGACAAACCGCAAACCATGAAAAAATTAATCAGGTTTTTGGTTATTGATGCTATTATTTTGGTTGTTGCTGGTGCCGGTGTTTACGGCTACTCGCAATATAAAAAAAGACCAAAGCCGGTAGTAAAAGAAACTCCGGTTGTTGTGCAGGAAAATACTGGCCCAACGGAAGTTGGTAATCAATTAGGAGTTAGTCCGACTTCTACTGAAATAAAAGCTGGAGATTTTTTAATTGAACAAGTTTCTTTTAAAAATTATTATCAGGCTCCCGCTAACGATTTTAAGGCTTCAATTAATGATTACACACTGCCAATCAACATTAAAACTGATGTGGTAAACTATTTTGATGTTTCTCGAAAATTAGATCTCACCCCCCTTCTTCCTAATTTGAACCAGAATGGTTTTGTGGTTCTCGAAAATCCAGATCCGAAAAATAATCGCGATTTTTATTCTTCGTATACTTGGTTGCAGGGTAAGGGTTTGCCAATTTTAATAACTTCTGATCTAATTGCTCATCATTATCAAAACAATATTAAATTGAGTTTTAAAGAGGTTGAGGAGGATATTTTTTATCAAAGTCTAAGCGAAATTAGTCAGGAATTATATGACACCGCGCGAGCGCGCTATGAAGGTCGTCTCTCAAAAATTGGAAAAACAAATGATCAATTGCTTGAAGGAGAGCGCTTGGAGTTAGCCTTTTTTGCGGTTGCAATCCAGTTATTACAACAACCAGATAAGGATGGTAAGTTTGTATTTTCTTTGCCTGATTATTTAAAAGATGATGTTGTCCGTGAGATGAGTCTAATCAGAGCAGCCAAAGGGGTCGCAAAATCTCCAGTGTTATTATATTCGAGAGATTATGCAGATTTTAATATCCCCGCTGAATATCGTAGTAACCCCAAATTAAATAATTTTTATTTGACTGCAAAATGGCTCAATTCCGTTTTTCCTTTATATTATGAAGGAAAAGATTGCCCCACTTGTCAATTAGATGAAATTGATTGGCATGTTAATTTAACGGCAGCATCTTTTATTGCTCATGACTTTTATCAAAGTTATAAAATAAAAAATCAATGGGCCAGAGTCTACAAAACGCTCACCTTCTTTAAAGGTTTAAGAGAGGATTTGACCTATTTGGATTATCAAAAAGTTTTAGAATCGTCTTTCGGATCGGAGTATGATTTAGAGGGAGCTTTGGGTGCTGAAAACCCACAATCGAGTGATAATTTTAATAAACTACGCAGCAATCTTTTGGCATTAAATTTTCCGGAGTGGTCCGGTGGTTTTAGTCGAGCCGACCAAACCCTTAGACCAAAAATTGGTTTTAGAACTTTAGCCGATTTTTATTCAGCGAATGATTTTTTGGCTGCCGAGTTAACGTCGCCGAAGGTAAGTAATTACCAGGGGGGCACAGATGTCAGTTCTGTCTGTCCAGATGGTAGCCGTTGTCGAGTTTTGCCTTTGGATATAATAAATCTCATTTCATCTTTTCCGGATCCGGAATGGATTGCTAACACGAATTACAAAGGATTTAAAGAGCAGTTTTTAGCCTTAAAAAATACTCTAGGAAGCTTCACTTCTTGGCAGACGGGAAATTATTGGTCAAATTTGAATATTTTAAAAAATTATTTAGAAAGTCCCAAAGGAAACCTGCCGATTTTTGGTCAGAATAATTCTTGGAAAAATAGAGAAATCAGTTTAGTGAAAGCTCTTTGGTTGAACTTGCAATCTTCAGTTGATCCGGTTAAAGTGATGGAGATTAGTAACGCCCTGGGAGAAAGGAAGGACTTGCAGGGATTGGATTACTATTACGTTGAACCAAACCTCGCACTGATCGATAGTATGATTGCTGATAATAAAATGTTCCTCGGGATGTATCAGGCCTTAGAAGTCCAGGTTGAATCTCCGAGGGCCTACACCAGGCTAGAAGGATTAACGAAAGACTTAGAATTTTTTCGAGCAACTATCGTTAAGGAATTATCAGGTCAGGCGCTTAGCGTGGAAGAGGCGGTTTCCTTGGGCGCTTTCGTTAATAAATATCAAATAACGCCGAATTACGGAAAATTTAGAGTCGGATCAGCGAGCCTGAATTATAATTTTGAAGCCCCAAAATTTTTGCTATTAGTTTTTAAAACTGGCGACAAAAAAGCGCTGACAATCGGTCCGGTTTTTTCTTATTCGGAAAATCGTTAAATCATGAAAAAAAATACCTATCACATTATAACCATCGGCTGCCAGATGAATAAAGCTGACAGTGAGCGCGTTGCTTCCTTCTTGGAAGAGCGCGCTTTTGAGCTACTGCCAAGTTCTCAAGAGGCAAATCTGGTTATTTTAACCACTTGTGGTGTTCGTCAGTCCGCTGAAGATCGGGCCTATGGTTTGGTTAATCAAATCAGAAAAGCCAATCCGGAGGCAACGGTAGTCCTCACAGGTTGTTTAGCTAAACGAAAGGATGTAATGAGCCGCTTGAAGGGGCAGGTTGATCTTTTTATGCCGATTAACGAGTTGCCAAATATTTTTGAATTAATAAAAAAATCTAAATCTCAGAAGATTTTAAGCACAGATGAAGTGCGAGCAAGCGATGGAGAAAAGTATTTATCAATCAAACCAAAATATCACAGTCCCTTCACCGCTTTTGTCCCAGTAGGTAATGGGTGTGATAATTTCTGCGCCTATTGCGTGGTCCCTTATGCTCGTGGACGGGAAGTTTATCGCCCCTTAGAAGAAGTAGTTGATGAAGTGGAGAAATTATTAGCTAAGGGTTATAAAGAGATTGTTTTGATTGCTCAGAATGTAAATAGTTTTCGCAGTGGAGAAAAAAATTTTCCAGACTTGTTAAGAAAAGTTTTAGCTTTGCCGGGAGAATTTTGGGTAAGATTTTCTTCTAGCCATCCGAAAGACTTAAGCGACGAGCTAATTTCTTTGTTAGCCGACAAAAAAATGTGTCCGCATCTTCATTTAGCTTTACAAAGCGGTGATGATGAAATACTCGCCAGAATGAATCGGAAATATACTTCCGATCATTTCCGTAAACTAATTAAGCGGGCCAGGGAGCTTTGCCCTGGCTTGACCGTCACGACTGATGTGATTGTTGGTTTCCCAGGAGAAACAGAAGAACAATTTGAAAATTCTGTAAAAATGTTTGAAGAGCTGAAATTCGACCTGGCTTATGTTTCACAGTATAGTCCGCGTCCCGGGACATTATCTGCGCTAATGGACAATGATGTTAGTAAGGAGGAAAAAGAACGGCGAGACAAAGTTTTGACAAAAATTTTGGCATGTACGGGCTTGGAGAAAAATCAGGCATATCTCAATAAGGAGGTTTTTGTATTAGTTGATGGCGTCAATAAAAAGGGTAAGTATTTTGGTAAAACTGCCAGCTTCAAGAATGTCTGGCTTAGCGTGCCGAAAAACATTTTAGCCACTTCACTGATCGGCAATTTTGTTAAAGTTAAAATAGTTTCCGTTACGGATTCTGGTTTAGAAGGAGAGTTATCTGACTTAAAAAAAGGATAGTAAAAAGGGAGGTTGTTCGTTAGAAACAACTCTCCCCTGAAAAAATTATTACAAAACAAATGTTTGTTGTTTGCTTTAAGAGGTTATCATTAAAATATATGTTTGTAAATAGTAAAAAAAAGCCAAAAGTTCTGGTAATTCTTGGTCCGACAGCTAGTGGAAAAACTGCTCTCGGGGTCCGTTTGGCCTCTAAATTGAACGGAGAGATTATTTCTGCTGACAGTCGTCAGGTTTTTCGAGGGATGGATATTGGTACGGGAAAGGACTTGGGAGAATATGTGATTCGCGAGCAATTAGTTCCGTATCACTTGATAGATATTGTTAATCCGAATACTAGTTTTAATTTAGCAAAATATCAACGTTTAGCCTCCGTGGCGATTAAAGAAATATTAGAGCGCAACAATTTGCCTATTTTGGTTGGTGGAAGTGGCTTATATCTGCAGGCAGTCGTTGATAACTTTACCCTCGCTAAGGGGAAGAGTGATTTAAAATTACGCTCAGAGCTAGAAGCCCTTGGTGCCGAAGATCTCCTAGATCAACTAAAAAAACAAAACCCGGAATTTGCTTGTAAACTTAATAATAGCGATAGCCATAACGCCAGACGACTTGCCCGTTATCTGGAGATTTCAAGCGAAGGTCGCTTGGGTGAGATTGGTAAACAGGAGGCAAAATATGATTTTTTAATTCTCGGCACCTATCGTCCGGGAGAGGAATTGCGGTCGCGAATTGGGCGTCGCTTGAGAGATCGCTTGGAAAAAGAAGGTTTGGTTGAGGAAATAAAGAGCTTGCATCAAAAAGGGATCTCGTGGAAGCGGCTGATTTATTTCGGGCTAGAATATAAATTTGTGAGCTGGTTCTTGATGGGGAAATTAGATTATGACACAATGGTTTTCCGTTTGGAAACGGAAATCTGTCAGTTCGCAAAGCGCCAAAAATCATGGTTCAAGAGATGGGAGGGGCAGGGTACAAAAATTAATTGGGTAAGCGATGAAGATGAGGCAAAATTATTAATCAATCAGTGGTTAAATAACTAAGTCGTTTTCAATAATCAAAATAAACAATATGAGCGAAACTTTTATCTCAGAAAAATTAATTAATAAAAAAGAAGAATTTAAAATTTCTTTTAATCATGAAGATTTGCTGGAGGTATTTGATAAAAATAGCTATCAACCAGAAAAGCTGATTGCTTTGTTGTGGAAAGATTTGGGAGATATCTACGAATCTGACGCCGATGTTTTTGAGGGCTATACAATTGGCGAACATACTCTGATGGTTTTAAAACAATTTGAAAAATATTACGAGGGCAAGGAATTACCAGCTAATATTGATAAAAATTTCTTCCGCTTTTTGCTAGCGATACACGATATTGGAAAAAAAGAAGCAATAAAAAATGGTGATAAAAACCTTCAGCACCAGTTTACCGTTGAAGAGGCGAGACCGATTTTTAAACAATTAAATTCTAAGGAAGAACAGTGGAAGTTGTTTGAAGCCCTAATCGGTGCAGAATGTCTTGGACAATATTTAAAAGGCGAAAGTATTAATGAAGCTTTTTCCGAAATAGTTAATGGTAGTAAAAAAGCCAATTTGTCCCCAGAAGATTTCTTAGCTATTTTGGAAATATTCTACAAAGTTGATGCTGGCAGTTATACGCTAGATGCTGGCGGACAGGAATCGCTCGACGAATTATTTGATTTTGATCAAGAAAATAAAATTCTTAATTTTTCAAAAGAAACAGCTGATAAGTATCAGTTATTAAAAGATAAAGTCGCAGTTTATCAAAATAAGAAAGAATTGAATGAAAAAAATATTGAGAGCAATGAGTTGTATAAAAAAGTTTTAGAAGAGGCATCAAAGATAGTTATCCCAGCAGATAACTATAATGAGAAAAAGGAGTTGCTAGCAAATAATGGACAACTTTCCAATCTTTCTGAGCAGGAGTGGAAAATGACTCGAACGCCTTCTTTTAAAAAATGGTTTGGCGATTGGGAGAAAAATTATAATCCAGAAGATTTAGAAAATTGGTTACAATATCAATATCTTAGAACCTTAGAAGAAGAGACTATTCCTAGTCTCACTTGGCAGGTAGAAAATGCTAAACAATATCTAAACCCATCCTCCTGGTCATATAGCAAAGAACGCGCGGAAAGTTATAAGAAAATTCAAGAAACCTGGAATGCAAGAAGGATTGCGGTGATGCATGAGATTTCCAAAATCAAGGCGGAATTAGTAAATAAAAATTTTAATCCGCATTTATTGGGTTTTGGAAAATTATTTGATAAAAATGGCGAACCTTTAGTTTTGTGGCGTGGCACAGATTACGGGCCAAATGATAAGGGAAATTTTGTTATTCCTAAAATCGGAAAAACTGAAAATCACGGTGGAGTCGAGGTTGGAACGTTTTTGGGTAAAAAGTATGAAGCTAGGCAACATCATGAGAAACGCATTTATGAAGGAGGGGAGTCTTTCCTCTATTCTTGCTTTGCTAATGTGAATAATATAAAAATATTGCCCGCCAAACTTATGTGGCATAGCGACAAGGAAAATGTTGATAAGTATCAAAAAAATTATGACGCTATAATCGTCAAAGAAGAAAGTAGTCCCCTTTATAAAGATGGCAGTATTAATTTGAGAGATTTAGTCGTCTTTGATCCCAAAAATATTCTGATTCTAACAGTGGAGTAATCGTTTAATAAATCAAAAAATCCGTCACAGTAAATGACGGATTTTTTTAAATAATTTTTATTTTTCTCCTTTTAATTCTTTTTGAAGCGCGCCTATTCTTTCTGATATCTTCTCAGAAATTCCTTCTTTACTTAAATCTCCAGGAGAGAAGGACTCTCCGAATAATACCTCAACTTTTTGTTCTCCTTGCCAACTGTCCGCACCAGTGATGTAGACGGGAATAATTTTAATACCGTATTTCTTTGCGATATGGGCGGCCCCGGATTCAAGTTCGTGATCGGTACTAAAATCTTGATACCAATGGCCTTCCGGAAACATGAGAATTGGTTCATTATTTTTGATTGTTTCGTCGACGATCTCCAGAAAGTTTCGATTAAAACTTCCCGGGTCTTTTTGGACTGGAATATTACCGACACCCTTTAAAAACCCCTGCATAAAAGGCGAACCGATATTTTTTTGAAAGTTTCGGCTAAATTCGCTATCTAGTAATCTCCCGTTGTCGGCTTTGTTAGCGATCTTTATTTTACGGTTGGTATTGTCTTCAACGAGCTTTTGCAGGATAAACGCATCTGGACTAATTCCGGTTTCTAAGGCTTTTTTATCCTTTGGAATAATATGATTAGCTACTAATAAATAAGCCTCACCTTCCAGCTCATCAAAATTCTCAAACCCTCTTGCTTTAATATCAAAATTTTCGATTTTACTTTTTAAGTGCTCAAAGCCGAGTTTTCCGACGGTCTTTCCGATAAATTGTCCAAATTTTTCAATGCTCATAATTTATTAAAAATTTTCCAACCAATCAAGTTTTGTCACTGAGCCATTTGGATGAGCTGGTAAATCGTAGAATTTTTTTACATCTCCGTGTATTCTAATTATTTCTATCATTCTGCCAACACCGGCACTGCTAACTAATAATATATTTTCGGAAAAAGAGGATAATTCTTTGAGGCAAGAAAGGATGCGGTCGTGAAAAAGCTGGGGGTCTTCGGCGTTTTCAGCAGCTGTTAGTCTTGCGGAAGAAATTTTTTCTAAGGTTTTGCCGGTAAGGCTACCCATGTCATATTCAATAATCCGTGCGTCACTAGTCATTTTTGAAACGTCAAAACTCAATTCGTCGGCAATTATTTTCGCTGTTTCCGTTGTTCTTTTTAATGGTGAAAAAATGATTTTATCTATCTTGAGGCCAGAATTTTTTATGTTTTGCCCGGTAGTTTTTGCTTGATCTCGTCCCTTATCTGTAAGAAGTGCGTCATCTTTTTGACCAGCAAAGACATTTCTTAAATTAGCTTCACTTTCACCATGTCTAATAAAGTAAATCATCTTTTACTTACTTAAATTATTTTCCAAGATTTCTTTGGCTATTTTTGGATCGGCTTTTCCACCGGTCGCTGCCATTAATTTACCTAAGAAAAAAGTCATGAGAGGTTGTTTACCACCTTTATATTCAGCAACTTGGTTGGGAAATTGAGTAATAATTTCTTTAGCGACCTTATCAATAATTTTTTGGTCGCTGATTATTTCCAGTCCTGATTCTTTGATTATTTCTTCTGCTCTCGCGCCAGTCGCGATTATTTTGCTTAGTACTTCCTGCCCAGCATTGCTGGTTATTTTTCCCTCATTAATGATAATAATTAATTCGGCAAATTTTTCTGGGTCAATTTTCGCTTCACTAAGAGGGGTGCTGATGCTATTAAGATTCTTTAATAGTTCACTAACAATCCAGCCAGCGGCATTTGAAGCTAAAGCATCTTTTTTCTTGCTAGTTAAAATAACAAAAACTTCTTCCGCGAAGTTTGCCAGCCCTTGGTCGCCTACTAATTGGTCAGCAATTTCTTCTTTTAAGTTATAGGTCGCAATGAAGCGAATTTTTTTATCTTCTGGTAGTTCAATTAATTCTTTTCTTATTTCATTTAGCCATTTATCATTAATGTTGATTGGTGGGATATCTGGCTCAGGGAAGTAGCGGTAATCGGCAGCACTTTCTTTTACTCGCTGAGAAGTAGTCACATTTTTTGAGTCATCCCAACCCCTGGTCTCAGCGATAATTGATTGTCCATTATCTAATTCTTCAGTCTGGCGATTAATCTCAAAAGCAATCGCTTTTTCAACCGCCCGGAAAGAATTAATATTTTTTACTTCTACTTTGTGATTTAATTTTTTCGAACTAGTTGGTAAAATTTGGCCATTTTCATATTTCCAAGTGCCTGTTTCCTGAACACTAATATTTGCTTCGCAGCGCATCTCACCTTTTTCCATATCGGCATTACTCGCACCAAGATAACGCAAAACCCTCTGGTAGTTTTGGCAGAATTTTTTTGCTTCTTCAGCACTACGAATTGTCGGTTCAGTCACTAATTCTAATAATGGCGTTCCGGCACGATTAAAATCAATCAGTGTGTAGTCAGAATTTTTCGGATGGAACGATTTACCCGTGTCTTCTTCAAGGTGAATACGCGTGATTAATATTTCTTCGTTATTCAAATTTATTTTTCCATGATGAGCAAAGGGGAGATCATATTGAGAAATCTGATAACCCTTCGGCAGGTCAGGATAAAAATAATTCTTGCGATCAAATTTAGATAAACGATTAATTTCGCAGTTATAAGCTAAACCAACCAAAATATTAAGCTCTACTGCTCTTTTGTTTGGTACTGGCAAAGTTCCTGGGTGGCCGAGGCAAATCGGGCAGGTGGCGCTGTTTGGCGCCATCCCGGAGCCGTTGGGGCAGGAACAGAACATTTTACTAGCAGTCTTTAATTCGGCGTGGATTTCCAGACCGATAATTACATCATATTTCATACAGTTATTTTAGCGTAAAACTGATTAAAAGGTCAAAGTTGAGGCCAATTAAAAAATCCTCCAATTTGGAGGACTCTTTCGTCTTATAGGCTATTCGCTTTTTCGATCAACCAGCGGTTGTCTTTGTCTGGGAAAAGTGTTTTTAGAGCACCGACTGAATAAGCAAGGAGCTTTGTGGGAATCCCACCGAAAAGGTCACTCATAATAATTGTGGCGCCAAGCTCTATTTTTTCGATTTTTTCCCCGGAGTTTTCAAATCTTTTTTCAATAACGTCTTTTTTTATTTCAGTGATTTCTTTTTCATGACCAACAAAATCCGGATCTAATTCGGTAATGTTTTTCGCTGATTCATTTTTTGGCCAATTTAGTAGTCCCATAAATTCATCTTGTAATATTAATACAAATAAGTCAAGTTTTGTGTGTTTTAGGTACACACATATGGCGGTTTTAATTATTCATTAAAACCATCTCAT
>JBMOHF010000021.1:0-11924 GCA_049317985.1 Patescibacteria group bacterium | reverse complement strand
CGATTCCCTCTCGCGGCACAATAATAAAAAGACGGTCAATCACGATCGTCTTTTTTAGTTTGTTTTCATTAGAAATAGCGTAACAAAAGATTTATATCTTTCATTACCGCAAGAAGACAACCTTTTTAGATCCTCTTCCTTAAAATAATCTATTGGATATGCTAGTAGAACGCTGAGCGCATTTAGCGACTCACTGCATTCTATACTATCCAACTTCGCCAAGAGATCCAATATTTTTTGCTCTTTCTTGAGCTCCTCTTCATCTTTATTTATCATATTACCTAGATTGTTAAGTTACTACTGTCAATACTTTAAACCCTAAAGTCTAAAAAATCAACAAAAAAAGAGACCATCGTGGCCTCTTTTACAAATTACCTAGTTTTACTTCATTTTCTTGAATTTCACTGAGAACTGAGGCTCATACTCCGTTTGATGATCGTCAATAATTTTTACTAACTCACCTTTTACTAGTTGATTAATCGCCAAATCACTAAGAAGTTGGGAATCACTGGCAATATGCAGTTTCAAGCCCTCTAGCTGATCGAACTCTTCCTTGAAATCACTTTGGATACTTGCTTCGATTTTTTTCTTATTGGCTTTCAAAACCTCCAAATCGTCAATCATCGCCTGATATTCACCGTGCACAGACAAGGCGTCACGATAACGATTCTTTAATTCCCGGCGACGCGCTTTATATTCTTCCAAACGAACAAAAATGGTTTTCAGATCTTGAGCCATAAAAATATTATCACTAATTTATAAATACTGGATTAGTATAACAAAAACTAAGCGATAATTCCACCACCCAAAACACGGGTTTTTTGATAAAAAACAATGCTCTGTCCTGGCGTCACTGCGCGTTGTGGTTTTTTGAATTTAACAGAAACCGTGTCGCCAGATATTTCAACAAAACAAGCTTCAGCTGGATGGCCATAACGAATAACCGCCAAACAACTAAAACTTTTCCGTGGTACTTTCCCACACCAAATCAAATCACGAGCAGAACATTCGGAACGATATAATAATTTTCCATTCCAATCCTTGACCACAAATAAGGTGTTTGATTCATAGTCTAGTTTTGCGGCATAAAAGGGTCCGGTACCGCCGATTTCAATTCCCTTCCTCTGTCCAATTGTGTAAAGCGGTAATCCTTGATGTTCGCCAATAATTTCATTATTTTCTAGAATTTTTATCGGGCCAGGCTCTAAAGTCAGATAGCGTTTCAAAAAATCTTGATGAGCGCCAGAAAGGAAGCAAATATCCTGACTCTCTTGCTTACTAGCAGTTGGTAAACCAAATTTTGCGGCCAATTTTCTGACTTCTGTTTTCCTAAGATTACCGAGGGGAAACAAAAGTTTCTTTAATTGTTCTTGATGAAATGAATATAAAAAATATGATTGGTCCTTTGTGTTATCTTTAGCGCGATATAGTTTTGATTCACTGCGCCCATGTTTGATTATTGCATAATGACCAGTCGCTAGATACTCAAAATCTAAGCCGGACATCATCTCCAATAAGCGACCGAGTTTTATTTTTCGGTTGCAACGAACGCAAGGATTTGGTGTTTCTCCTTTAGAATATGACTCTAAAAAATAATCAACAACTTCTTTCTTAAATGGTTCGGAAAAATCAAAAGAATAAAGTGGGATGCCAATCTTACCGCAAACAGCTTTTGCATCAAGAAAAGATTGCAAAGAGCAGCATTTATTTTCTTCAGTCGACGCTGCTTGGGGGTCCTTCCAAAAACGCAAAAAAACGCCAGCAACTTGATGGCCCTGATTTACGAGTAATTGCGCAGCGACGCTGGAATCAACACCGCCAGACATCGCAACTAATATTTTCTTCTTTTTTGTTTTGAGTTTCAGCATTATTTTATAAATCAATAATAATTGTTGTTGGCCCATCATTCACCAACTCAACGGACATTAGTGCGCCAAATTTTCCGTGACCAACTTTTTTTACTCCTTTTTCAGATAAAGTTTTGATAAATTTTTCATAAAATGGTTCCGCGATCTCTGGGCGAGCCGATTCAATAAAGCTTGGCCGATTACCACGTCTCGTGTCTCCATAAAGAGTAAATTGAGATACAACCAATATTTCACCGTCAATTTCCTTAATTGAGAGATTCATTTTTCCATCTTGATCTTCAAAAATTCGCAAATTAATAATTTTTTCAGCCATCTTTTCTATTAACTCCTCTTTATCTTCTTGATGAATCGCTAAAAATACCAAATAACCAGAATTTATTTCGTTAATCAATTCACTGTTTACTTTTACCCTTGCTTCGGAAACCCTTTGGATTACTACTCTCATAAAGAATTAAATAATTGTAAATATTCTCTTGCCGTTTTCTCCCAAGAAAAAATTGATATTCTTTCTCGGCCAGCGTCTTGATATTTTTTCCACAATTCCTCATTCTTCAAAATAGTTTCTAGAGCCTGCGCAATCTCGTTAGGAAATGCCGGGTTAACTAACAAGGCGCTGTCACCGACAACTTCTGGAACAGAGGAGGTATTAGAGGCCACCACTGGCAAATTATACGACATGGCTTCAAGCGGCGGAAAACCAAAACCTTCGTAAAATGATGGAAAAACAAAAACTTTCGCATTGTGATATAGGTAAATTTTTTCGCTTTCATTAATATAACCAGTAAAAACAATGCTGTCAGAAAATTTTGACTTCTTTGCTGCTTTGTAAATATGCTTATTTCGCCAACCAGGAGCACCGGCTAATACTAGTTGGCTATTGATATCCAAATTATTTTCACGCAAAATTTCATAGGCTTTAATTAACCCGTCCAAATTCTTGCGGGGTTCAATATTTCCAACGAAAAGAAGATAATTCTTCTTTATCCCGTGTTTGTTGGCGAAATCTAGTCCGGCGCTTTCTGAAATATTTTTTTTAGACAAATCGAAACCAGAATAAATTACTTTTATTTTTTCTGCTGGCACCCGAGAAATATTAAGTAAATCTAGTTTTGTATTCTCGGAGATCGCCACGATAACGTCAGCCTTTTTAATCATCCTTTCGACACCCAATAAGCGATGCCAGCAATTTTTCCGCCAGGAGAAAAATTCTGGAGTTCGCAAAAAAGACAGATCGTGAACGGTCAGAACATTTTTTACATCCTTTGAGAAATTAGAAAAATTGAAATGAGGTGACCAAAAAATATCCACTCCACCAACAATCTGGTCCAAAAAAGGTCTTTTTAATATTTTTTGGAGGCAATAATTAAATACTTTATTTGGGAAGTGAGTACCAACCAGTTTCACCCGTTCACTTTCCCAGGATGAAAATCGAGCCGTCAGATCACGAAAAGAGTTATAGAAGAGATAATATTCATTTTTGTCATCCTGATGTAATATTTCTTTTAACAGTTGTTCGGCGTAAGCGGAAACACCACTATATCGTTCGTCCATCAAAGCCCGGATGTCGACTCCAATCTTCATACCTGTGCCTTTTTCTCGGCAATGAATTTTTCAATTTGCTCTCGGAAATTTGCGACCGAGAATTTTTCAGCATGTTCTCTAATTAATTGAGTATTGAAATTTTCACTTTTAAAACTTCGTAAAACCATTGCCAATGATTCGGCTTTCTGTTCGTCAAAGAATAATCCGGTTTTACCCTCGATAACCGTCTCTAAAACACCTCCCTTTCGGTAAGCAATCGCCGGACGACCGCTAGCCATTGATTCCACGGGGGTAATACCGAAATCCTCTTCTTGTGGATTAATAAAAGCTAGAGCATGTTGATATAGTTTTGCTTTCTCCTCATCACTAACCCGTCCCAAAAATGAAATACGAGGATTTCCATTAGCTAATTTTCGCAGTCGCTCTTCATCAAGACCGTCACCAAATATTTTTAAATTATAGCCATTGCCGAGCAAGTTAAAAGCCTCGATGACTAAATCGATCCTTTTATAAGGCACCAAGCGACAGCCTGCCAAAAAATAAGCTTCACTTCCCTCCAGCATTTTTTCGGCGATTGAAAATTTGGTGGTTTCTACTGGCGGGTAAATTACCTGGCTCTCGCGACGATAATATTTGCGGATTCTCCCGGAAACCATTTTGGAGTTGGCGATGAAATGGTCAACTCTTTGGGCGGCATTAAAGTCCCAAATTCTTAAACGATTAAGAACCAGGCCGATAATTTTCTTGAAAAACTTATTGTATTTTAATTCATTTAAATATTGATGAGTATCGCTCCACAGATAACGGGTTGGTGTGTGACAGTAGCAAATATGAAGTGTGTCGGGCAGAGTTATCACTCCCTTTGCAAAAGAGCTAGTATCAGAAATTACCAAATCAAATTCACGCAAATCAAAAAACTCTACCGCCATTGGCATAAATTGAAGATACCAACGATAATGTTTCACTCCGCCAGGCAGTCTCTGAATAATCGATGTATCTATTTCATGACCCCTCAAGTGGTTAATATTTTTCTGGTCGTAAAGCAGAGTATAAATTTTGGCCTCTGGATACATTTCCGCAAAAACAGCGAGCACTTTTTCGGCGCCGCCGTCTTGAGCGAGATGGTCGTGGATAAGCGCGACTTTCATAAATATTTTATTCCGCTTCGCGATGTTTCAGAACAGCGAGCGGTGTTTTAAACAAAATTGTAAAATCAAGTAATAATGACCAGTTTTCGATATAGAAAACATCTAATTTTACTTCTTCTTCAAACAGCAAATCGCTACGACCAGAAATTTGGGCCATCCCAGTGATTCCTGGTTTAATTGTGAGTGATTTGCGATGATGATGTTCATACTTTGCTACTTCTTCCGGCAAATGTGGACGTGGACCAACCAGGCTCATCCGACCAATAAAAACCAAAAATAATTCAGGCAATTCATCGAGTGACCAGCGACGAATAATCTGTCCAACACGAGTAACACGCGGATCATCTTTAATCTTCACCATTGGACCGTCGGAACGAAGATTTCTATCGGCCAATTCTTTATAGCGCATGTTATCAGAATCTGGGATCATTGAACGAAATTTGAAATAATTGAAGAGCCTGCCACCCTCTCCAACTCGAGTAACATGGGTGCCATCATCTTTTTTGGAGAAGAAAATCGGCCCTCGACTATCTATTCTAATTGCAATAACAACCAGTAATAGCACAGGTGAAAAAACAATAATCAAAAGGCCAGAACCAACAATATCCATCATTCTTTTGACAATCTTTCCCCAACCCTCAAGAGTAGTGCGCTTTACTTCCACAACTGGCACACCGGCAATATCAGCAACTTCATTGCGGAGAACTTTAATTCCCAGCAGATCAGCGACATACTTAAAAGTAATATGATTTTCATTAGCAAAATCATAAAGACGCACAAGCTCAGCCTTACTCAAGTTTGGATCACATTGAATAATTTCATCTACGCGATTTCCGGCAATAAATTCAGTCATTTCCTGAAAAGTATCCAAAGAAAAATCGCGAACTCGTTTTACAACATCATAACCAAAGCGACGATTAGCAGAAAAGTCGTGAATAAAATTATCAGCAGTTTTACCATTCCCGACTATTAAAATTCTTTTCACACCCCAACCAATCAAAAATGACTTTCTTTGCAAAAAACGGATAATAATATGAGTAAAACTAAGATAGAAAACCGCTAATACCCAACCAACCAAAACAATAAATCGTGAATCAAAAAGTTCCCGACGGAAAAAAATATAAATAGCAATTAAAGCAAAGCTTGTGGAACATGCCAAAAAAACCTTGGCCAATTCTTGAACGGTTTTTCTCGCGGAAGTGATGCGATACAAGCCAGAGAGAGTGAGAACTAGCAACCAAAGTAAAGCCACCAGCAAAAGGGAGCGCAAATATTCATGAAAAGGCAAGTTAAAAATAACTGGTCGAATTTCACTATAGAAACTAGCGAAACGAAGATAGTAAGCACTGACTCCTGCTAAAACGAGCATTAAATAATCAATTGGAATCAAGAGAAACGAAAAAAATAGTTCTGGTTTTTTGATTTTCATAAATATTAATAAAATGGTTAGGGTTGGGCAAGCTGTAAGCCGGATTCTGTCGACGAGGACGAACCTCATCGGACGGCCATTTATCTAGCCTGATAATTACTTATCAGATCAAGCGAGCTACTTTTTTTCCAAAGAAAACCTTAGAATTTGCTCTTGCTCCAGATAGGGTTTACCACGGCTCGCCGTCACCGGCGGCCGAAGTTCGTAGTCGTTTTATCAACACCGAACAACTTTTCACCTTTCATCCGCACGAGGCGGATTAGTATTGTCTCTGTGGCACTTTCCCTAGAGTCTCCCCTGGTGGACATTATCCACTATCTTTTCGCGAAGTCCGGACTTTCCTCACCGTACCAAAAAGTACGGCGTAACCGTCCACTTGCCCTTCTAACGCTCCAATCATACAAGAAAACTACCAAAAATGCAAATTTACTAGGGAAAAACCCCGCAAAAGCGAGGTTTTATCTTTATTATTGACCACCAAAAGGTTTCCCAATATTCACCAATTCCTGGATAGACGAGGATGAAAGTGCCCCCTCCCATAGACTAAAATCACTGAGTTCAAAGGGATAGTTTTCGGCCTTAATCATGATCTCTTTAACCGGCTTTTTGAGCCAAACTGTGAGTCTGGAGAAGATCTCTTGACCATCAATGTACCATCGCGCCATCATTTCCTGTGAATCGTAGGTCAGAGCGAAGTGATGCCAGAGATTATTAGTAGGAATAAATGGATCATTACCGTATAACAAACCGCTTTGTGCGCCAAAACTCCAACGAGAATACCATAGCGAGATAACACTGGAAACCAGGTTTTCTTCACCATTTAAAAGCGAGGCGACAATCCGGCCGTCTTCGGGATAAGAACTATTGCGCCACCAAAACTCATAAGAGAAATCACGAGGCATAAAATCAGCTGGGAGCACCTTTCGCTTTGGTTGGTCATACCAATGGAATTGTGACTCAACTTCTCCCAGATACCAATAATAAGCCTTCTGAGGAATCATGAGTGGGTTGTAGAGATCAGAAGTGTAGAAAGGTTTACCAATCTGAAAAAAACCGAGCAGCTCCGCCTTAAACAATGGTCGATGCCAAAAAGCTAATTCATCGACTAATATTTCTGAACCAGATACACCAAAGTCGTGTAGAACTAGTGGTGTGGGGTAAGTAATACGTGATATTTCCTGACCATCCTGATAGAAAACAACAAGTTTTGCTTGGGAATCAAAAGTCGCCACAATCTGATGCCAATTATTATCAACCGATAACGCGAGCGGACTAGCGCCCATGAAATCATTGCCAAAATATTCTAAGCCATTTTCACTTAAATTTATCCGCAAAGGATTATTGCTTGCCTGGTTTAGCCAAAAAGATAAATTTCCACTGGAACTTGCGAAATAGTAAAATGCAAAACTTGCTTCATCCATCGACAAGGCGGGATTGAATGAAACGCTGGCAACCGAATTACTGTTACTTAATTTTATTGCACAACCATTTTTACCAAAATCAAAAAGATAATCATTTGGCAAGGTAATTGTGTTTGATGCCTGAAGACTGTTTTGGGCGTAATTTCCCTCACAATCATCGAAGTGCCAAACATTGGTCAGGTCCGGAGAATTAATTGCGAGACCTGTACTGGAGGCAAGCGGCTCAGTGCTAGTTGGGGTGCTTGAAGCAACTGTTTCGGTGCTGGTCGACGTGGATGAGGAATTTTCATTAATAACTGGTGTAGTATTTGTGGCAGAAGATGATGAATAGATTTCGAGGGGAAATAACTGAAAGTCCAAAAAATTATTAGCAAAATTTGCAAAACTACCATCGGGTTTTTTAACTCTCCCTAAATAATCATTATCGGTTAAAGCTGGGGCAGAAGTTGCCGAAAAATACAGCGCATCGGAGCCAAAACCAATTTTTTCAATAATATCTGAATCATCTGGAGAAGAAATTGCATCGAGCCCAGAATAAAATGTGTAACCACTCTTTCCCCAAGTAAATCCTGGGTTTATAACAATCGCCTGCGCCTTTCCACGCCAATTTTCATCAGCCTTTGAGCCAACAACTAAAAAATTTCCATTCGGTGGAATTTTGCTATCAGAAAGATACTGGACATCGGAAGTTTCTGAGAAACGCAGCATTATTGCTGGATCGATTGCTGTTTTCGATTTTTCGAGACGATAGTTATATACTGCGAGATCGAAAGCGACGCTATTTGGATTGTACAATTCTAGCCAATGGTTATCTCCGGAAGAAAATATTTTAGTAATTAACGGTGAAATTAAGTTTGGAAGTGATTGGGTCGATCCTCCGCCTCCTGAACCAGAAGCTGGATTAGCATTTGGCTTTGTGATAACACTGGTGGTCGCTTTTGGGGTTGTTGTACTAATTTTAATAGTTGTAGTTGCAGTTGTGCTAGTAGCAATTTTAATCGTGCTAGTTGGGGTGCTACTATTTATTTTCGGCAATACAACAATTGGTGCCGTACTACTCGCTAACTTGGCAGCGGCTTTTTCGGCAGCACAAGTCGCTAAAAAATTATCACGAGCTGATTTTGCTCTTAACCCAGCTTCTTCGATTATCTGCTGACGAATTTTGTCACCTGTTTCTGGACAGGACGGTTTATTTGCTGGACAAATATAGACATCTGCCAAGCCAGATTCCACCATCGCTTGATTGGCAAAAATTAATGAACCATCGGTTTTCAAAAGATAGACGTAAAATAGCCAGCGCGAATATGAATCTTTTTTTGCCAGTGGGTCTGGCACGAGAATTAATTTTCCAGAAGATAAAAGTTGTCTGTTAAATTCTACCGCTTCATTACCTCGGCATTCCGTGGTTTTTCGAGAAGCGGAAGTAATTTCCGGCGCATCAATGTCAAGATAACGAACTTTTCTTCCATCTTTTAAAACAAAAGTGTCGCCGTCAATTATTCTGTCGACTTCTGGGTTATCGCTGTATTTTGGAGTTGTCGTTGCGCTTGGTTTTTTGATGGTCGTGGAGGATGAATTTTCAATTATTTTATAACCGGGATTTGGAAATAGATCACTCCAATTTGTTTTTGACTGAACTACCGCGGGCATGATACTTATCGAAGAACTCGGAATTGCAGAATTATCTAACTTACTGGCAATTACTGAATGAGGGAACAAATTATTCTTAATTTTATTGGTGAGCAAGCGAATACTGGAAAGTGGATTATTCACGAAACTCCACTTGGCAATTAATTTCAAGGTTGGCTGCTTCCCTCTTATTTCCTCGTCATCAAAACTACTTTCCAAAACAATATCGGGGCTTACACTGGTCAGACTCGGCTGAGAAAATTGAGTAAACGGAATAAATAAATAACGTTCACCGTTTTTTTCTAGCCCGACATTGTAGCCAAACTTTTCTGACGCCGGCAGCAACATTTTATCGCGACCAGAAATCTTGGAGAATTCTTTTGTTTGAGATAATACGTCACCAGAGGAGTTGATGACACTTGAGTTATCGAAGCCATCAGGCGTTATATCGACACCGTACTTGCTTGAATCATATTGTAGGGTACGCAAATCATATGGGTTTCCAACATTAGAGCTTTCATAAATCTTTTCCGCCAAACCTGAGCAAATCCACTGCCCACTCCCGGGACCTTTCTGAGTATGAAAATTAAAATCATAAGCCGGTGCGGTTGCGGCGATATTTTTTGCTAATAAAACTGCCGTCACTCTTTCCAGAGGACTTGCTTTTATCGGCAGTTTCACACCAATTAACTTTTCACCGTTTTTTCGGTTAACAAAATCTTTAGCGGGAGTTTTCACGACGCCATTAGCCAAAGCTTCCACGACATAATCGACGCCATTTTCCGCACCAACATAGATACCAACATGACCAGTATAAAGATGGGTTAATATACCGCGCTCGATTTTTATTAAATCTAAGCCGCTATAACCATACATTTGCTCATTTGACGATGTTCGATAAAGAAGAGCTCCAATGGGCATCGCCAAGACCTCCTGGGGCCAAAATATTGCAACTGGCACGAGGAGGGCAAAAAAAATAATTAAATATTTTTTCATAATTTATTAATTTATAATTTATAAATTTCCTCCCGCCAAATATTTTTCCCAGTCTTGTTCTTTGATTTCCGGTAACAAAAAATCATTTCTTCCCTTCTGACGATTCAATATTTCTGCAGCAAATGAACGAGAAAAAATACTAAATTCATCAGAATAATAAACGCGCTTCAAAAAATTTTCAGATATTTCGCCTGGGCGACCGCAAGTGGCTCGCGCCAAAAATATTGCCAGATTTCTTGTTTGTTCATTACTAGAAATCAGTTCGTTCCAAAGATTTTCGTAAAAATCTGGGGTAATCGGTAAATAGTTTGGTGATGATAATAATGACTGGAGAAACGGGGCCAATAATTCTCGATTGGCAAGTAAATTATTTTCAGTGGCCCAAGTAGAAAATTCTGGGTCTTTGCTTCCCAGTAACACCAAAGACGCCGCACGCTTCTCAAAGGATAATTCTTGATTAAGCGCCTTTTGGCGCTCTTCCCCTCGCCAAGTAGACAACGGGAGATTAAAGTTTTTTTGGAAAAATGTCCGCAACTCTTCGTCTTGACTGTTTTGAAAGACTGCTAACATTTCTACAGCTAAATTATCTGAACCAAAGGCTTCTCGCCACGCTTTTAATAATTCGAATTTAAAAGCTAAATCTTCATTTTGATCATTTAACGATTTGATAATTTTCTTCATTGTTCGTTGGTTATTATTTTTTAGAGATTCAACTAAGACCCCGCGGGCCAAAAGACGATCTAACGCACAGTCCTCGTGACAAAGAGGGTTTTGAAAAGCCGATAAACTGAGCTTCTCAAAAGCGAGGGGCGTTTTTAAAAACAAAGGATACTTTAGCCAGAGGTTACTGGCGACTGAATAAACAAACATGATGATGAGGGCAAGACTAAAAATAATCGGCATTAAATAATTACGCCATTTTTTTAACCAAGCACAAATGATTTTTATAGTTTTCATAAAGTTGTCGGCGAAATTGCCAATAAAAAAATATGCCTCCAGCATAACACTGGAGGCATAAAGAAATTTTTACTAATTGTTCAAGACAAAATAAACTTGATTATTTCACCGGGACTTTCAACTCTAATTGATTAATATACATCGTGGAATCAGTGGCCAGGCTCGGCTCAAGCTGTCGGACTTTTACGGCTGCCGTAATGGCATCCTCATAGTGCCCAGCCGCTTCATTCATTCTTGCAAGATTAATAAAAAGACGGTAATCATTTGGTACTAAAACGGTTAAGCGTTTTGTGTACCTAATCGCTTGTTCAAAATTATTCACAGCCACGCTCGAACTAGCGGCGTTGACCAAGAATGATGGAACCGTGGCGTATTCAAGACCATCTAACTTGTCACATTGATTGAAGGCGGATAAAGCTTCGTTGTCTTTTTTCTCAAGATTGTAAATCGCTGAGAGACGGCAGAATCCTTCTGGATAATTTGTGTTGAGCGCAACCCCTTGTTTTGTGATCATTTCTGCACCTTGATAGTCACCAGCACTAGCTAAAATTTGTCCTTTGAAGAAATATACCGTGGCTCTTCCTGGTGAAGAAGCAATTGCCCGATCCAGCGCCGCAATTGCTTTCTGGTGATATTCATTTTGACTAGCTGAATCCTTTTTTTGGAAGCGAGAAACTAGGTCCATTAACTGACCGAATTCCAAATTCTTTAAACTATCGTTTGGATTCTCCGCGAGATTTTCTTCCGATAACTTCACCACATAAGCCAAGACTTCGGCCTGCCTTGCCTGGGGCAACGAGGCAACCGCTTGGGGGTTACTACTAACCATTCGAATAAAAGTTGTCTTGCAATCACGCGCCAAAGGATGAGGGTTTTTGAAGGCTTCTTGATAGGAAGCAAATCCGGCATAAAATTGGCCCTGGGCAATTTGAGA
>JBMOHF010000020.1:0-11991 GCA_049317985.1 Patescibacteria group bacterium | reverse complement strand
CTTGATATATTGACGATTACCAAAATAATTGATAATTTACTGATATCAAATACATTAAAAATTGAGCAATGAAAAAATCTTTAAAACCTGGAAAAACGGCTATCAATCTTTCTAAAAAGATTGGCCGAATTCTATTTGTACTATTTCTGTTCTTTTCAATGTTTTTGGTTCAACTACTTACAGAATCAAAAAATGACATTGCGTCAGTGGTCGGAAAAATACTATTTTGGGTATTTGTGATGACCTATGCTATCTGGGTATATATGATTTTTAAGAAAAAATCTCCTTCTTAATCAAAAACCCACTACATAAAAGAGGTTAAAACTTAAATACCTCTTTTTTTATATCCTGAAACTTTTTTGTTCCGCGCTTTCTCCCAAAGTTGGCGAATCGATGCGCCTCTTCCCTGACCTTCAATAAAACCGGTTTAAGATTTTTAGAAAGCTCTTTTGAATTGTCTTTCGTGCCACGAGCGAAAATTAATTTATCACCACCGAATTTCGAAATACCAACGAGTGTTGGGCGCAAATTTAATTTTGCGAGTTCACGCGTCAAAAAAGAAATCTGCGGCGAACCACCATCAATCATAATCAAATCCGGCAAAGGCCATTCGGTGTGCTTGAGACGACGAGTTAGGACTTCAAGTAGAGCTCTTTCGTCATCGCCCTCATGGGCTTCTTTTAGTTTAAATAGGCGATACTGGGCCCGATCAGCTTCAGTGCCAGAAAATACGACCATTGAGCCATAAGCTTCTTTACCGGCCAAATGAGAAATATCATAACCTTCAATCCGATTTAAGTGCGGCGTATTCAAATTTTCTTCACGCATTAACAGCGAAACATCTTGCAAATGCAAGAGCGCTTTTTCTTGAAGCGGATTCTCTTTCGCTAATTTTTTTAGTAGTCTCGTCCGCTCGCCGGATAACAACATTTCTAAATGTTTAATATTCTTCTGATAATCTTTTTTATTAATAATTCCTAAACAAGCTCCAGGACATAAACCAACTTGATAATCAAAACAGGCTTTGCCATTTTCCGGCACGCAGGTACTCCAGGGAAAGACTCGACGGATTAAACGCAGCGCGTTGGCGATTAAAGTCTGCGATTGATATGGTCCAAAAACTTTATATTTATCTTCGGGAAATTTCTTCAAGTCCTGCTCGCGAATAATCACTGGCTTCGGATAATCGCCAGGACTAATCACAACATAAATAAAGGAACGATTATCACGATCACGGACATTATACTTCGGCCAATATCTTTTAATTTCTTTTGCTTCCAAAATTATTGCCTCCAGTAAAGTTTCGGTTTCCTCCCAACGCAAATCATGAGCACTCGCCACCATCTCGGCAATGCGAGGCTCTATATTCTTCTGAAAATACTGTGAGAGACGATTTTTGAGACTAGTGGCTCGGCCAACATAAAGAACTTCTCCCAATTCATCTAACCAAAAATAAACGCCAGGCGCTTTGGGAGCTAATTTTAGTTTTTCTTTAAGATTGGGCATGGATTGACAATTTATAGATATTATACTAAAGTCTCTATATTATTTTACAATTTAATAACGAATAAACAAAGCAAATGGAAACAGCAGAAAACATGAAAGTTATCATGGAATCCAGAAAAATAAGATTTATTTTTAACATGATAAGGCAAGATCTAAGAACTGAAAAAGTGAAAGTCAATTTTTTCCACTTTGAAGATGCAACCTTTGATGAAGCCTTTATGGATGAAATTGGCGAAGCAAAAATTGATTCGGCAATGAATCTCTTCGGTGCAAAACTGGAAAATGAAAAAATTAATTGCGCGCTATTTATCGACGAAGAAGGAATCGGGACAATGCTTTTCTCCTTTACCACAGGTTTAGTTTTCAGGAAAGTTCTCGATATTGCACTCGAAAAGGTTAGAGACTCCTTTGTTATGGCTGCCAGCTTCTTTGGATCCTTTAAAGATTCTTGGGATGACGCGGAAATAAAGACAAATTTGGAAGTGTATCTCTAATCATTAGCGGCAAAAAGTATTTTCCCAAAGTCTTTCTGAATAAGAAAGGCTTTTTTTATTTAATACTAGCTATAAATTATAAATTTACTTAACTGTGGACAACTACTATTGACAATATCAAAGCTTAATGATATACTTTACTTGCAATCGAATAAAACGATTAGTGATGAAGCAAAAAACCGAGAGACCATTTAGGTCAAAAGTACACTCGGAGTTCTCCTCGGGTAAAAATGGTTTAAAGCTCTAATAGCCTTTACGCCATCCCGTCGGAACAGTTGGGACGGATTACCCCAACAAACAAAACCAAACGACCTCTTAGGAGGACGATAACCTTAAGTCTCGGTGTGAATTATATTTATATAATTCATTCCGGGACTCTTTATTTTTTAAGGACTAGAGCGACACAAGGAGACCCAAAAAGTCTCCTTTTTTATTTTCCCAATCCTTTTCCCTTCTCCTGATAAACAACAAAATCCAAATACTCTTTCAAATATTTTCCGGTAATACTCTTTTCATTCTTCGCTACCTCTTCTGGCGTGCCACACGCCACAACCTTGCCACCCTTCTCGCCACCTTCTGGGCCGAGATCAATGAGATAGTCCATGGACTTCAACATATGAAGATTATGCTCAATCACCAAAACGGAATTTCCTTTCTCAACCAATTGATTAAGCACTATCAACAACATCTCAATATCGTGATGATGCAAACCAGTGGTTGGTTCGTCTAAGAGATACAAAGTCCGCTTACCAAGGGTCATGGACAACTCTTTCGCGATTTTCACCCGCTGAGCTTCACCACCGGAAAGCGTAGTTGATGACTGCCCTAATTTCAAATATCCAAGCCCCACGGAGCGCAAAACTTTTAACTTATCAGTAATAAAGTAATTATCTCCAAATAAATCAATTGCTTCATCAATTGTCATATCCAAAACATCAGAAATATTCTTTCCTTTGTATTTCACCTGAAGAGTTTCACGATTAAAACGCTTACCCCGACAGACTTCGCATTCCACCATTACTGCCGGTAAGAAGTGCATCTCGATCATGTTAAACCCTGCTCCTTCACAGGCCTCACAGCGCCCGCCAGGACGATTAAAGGAGAAGCGCCCAATTCCATACCCTCTTTCACGAGATTCTGGTAGAGCGGCATAGAAATCCCTAATTGGCGTAAAAAATCCAGTATAAGTAGCTGGATTGGAACGAGGTGAACGACCAATCGGTGATTGATTAATAATCACTACTTTATTTACATATTCCACCCCCTTAACTTCCGTGACATCCTCTAATTTTGTTTTACCAGGATGATTCTTGATGTAGGTAATATTTTTGTACAGCACGTCATAGAGCAAGGAAGACTTACCACTCCCTGACACCCCACTTACTCCAACTAAACGTCCAAGGGGAATTTCTACTTTGATGTTTTTAAGGTTATTTGCTCGAGCGCCGATGAACTTCAAAATTCCACTGGTTTTTTCGCGGCGCTTTTCTGGCAAGCCAATAGTTAAAGCTCCGGTTAGATACTTAACCGTTAAAGACTTTTCTAAAGCTTTTTTATTCTTCGCTGGATTGAGTAAATCTTTAGTTGGACCAGACGCCACAACTTCACCGCCATGCACCCCCGCTAAAGGACCAAGGTCCACAAGATAGTCTGAAGCGCGGATTGTTCTCTCGTCATGTTCAACAATAATAACGGTATTATTTTTATTCTTTAAAGTTAAGAGGGTTTCGATTAAGCGATCAGTGTCTCTTTCGTGTAAGCCAATAGTTGGTTCATCAAGAACGTAGAGTGTGCGAGATAATTGTGAACCAATCTGAGAGGACAATCTAATTCGTTGCGCTTCCCCGCCCGACAAAGTTTCTGCCTGACGATCGAGTGATAAATAATTCAAACCAACTTTATTTAAGAAGTCTAAGCGATTCAAAATCTGGCCAATCACATTTTCAGCAATTGTTAATTCGCGCTTCGTCATCTTCTGATAATACTTCCAAAAAAAATCATGAGCTTTGTCCAAAGATAAATTACTGGACTCAGCAAGATTCTTACCAAATATACGAACAGATAAAGCTTCTGGGCGTAGTCTCTTCCCATCACAAGCTGGACAAGCTTTTTCAGCGAAATAACCGATTGTTCCAAGACCAGTACATTCCGGACAAGCACCGTGTGGCGAGTTAAAAGAAAATAATCGCGGTTCTACTTCTGGGAAAGAAAAATTATCATTCGGACAAGTCCAATTTGAGGATAATAAAAACTCATTATCTTCAAAATTGGCAATTACCAAGCCCTTGCTGTAAATAATCGCATTTTCGACGGCTTCAAAAAGACGACTTTCATCGCTCAACATGATTTTATCAATCACGATTTCAATGTCGTGCTTTTTTTGTGCAGATAACTTTATCTGATCACGCAGCGAGTGCATTTCACCATCAATTCTTGCCTCGGCGTAACCGAGGTTTAAATAGTCATACAATAATTGATAACTTTCTCCCTTTCGCCCACGAATTACTGGGCTCATAATGATGACGTATTCTTTTTTCAAATCACGTCCGCGAGTCAAAATGATATCGATCATTTCCTCCAAAGAAAGCTTTTCAATTTTCAGGCCACACTCCGGACAAAAAACTTCTCCCACCCGAGCATAGAGAATGCGAAGGTAGTCATGGATCTCCGTGAGAGTGCCAACGGTTGAACGAGGATTGTGCGACAAGGCTTTTTGGTCAATGGAAATCGCTGGGGCTAAACCAATAATTTCATCCACCTCCGCCGGTTTCTTCTGCCCCAAGAATTGACGCATGTAAGGTGACAACGATTCAACATATTGTCTTTGCCCTTCAGCAAAAATGGTATCAAAAGCCAGCGACGACTTGCCACTCCCAGAAACCCCAGTAATTACGGTTAAAGCATTGTGCGGGATTTCTAAATTAATATTCTTTAAATTGTGCATCCGCGCCCCGCGGATGATTATTTTATCTTCCATAAATTATTTTTTATCTTCAAAAGGATTTGGTTCAGTGAAACTAATTAAATCTAAGTGCTTATTTATATATTCAATTGGTGTTCCATATTTTCGATTATAAAGAATATCGACCGAACAGAAAAATGCCTTATTATAATCAAAACCTAATTTTTTACTAACCGCTTTCACTACTTCTTCTGACGGTCCTCCTACTTCAACAAATGGCTCAAGATATGGCCATTCGTCTATTGTGATTTCGGCGTCATCTAATTTCCAAAGTTCGCGATAACTTTCCTGATAAGCTTTCCGGCGACAACCAATAGAAGACAGGAATAAAACAGCGTTCTCAAAGTTATCAATATTTAAACAGGTTTCTTTCTGATTTTCAATCTTGCCACCGCTCACCACTTTCAAACTCATTGTAATTTTATCGTATTCTTTTCTCACTCTTAACCAACCATCTTTTATCTCGTGGCCAGTAGGTAAATCAAAAACTTCTCTGGTCATCATAAATTCAGGATGGACAAGTGTTGCACCGGCAGATAATAAAAGTTGACTGACTTCATCTTTGTTTATCTCAATAAATGTTGCTTCAAATTCTGTTTCCATTTTTTTAAATAGATTAATCAATATTTTAAACTGATTTTTCTGTGCCGCTATAATCCCATCCTGGATGTTGATAGGTGCCATCTTTTTGATCATTAGAATTTTCCTTCTCATTAACAGCCACCTCATCAAATATCTTTTTTAATCTTTCGTATCCTTTATCAGGATCGGCAAAATCTCTCGTAAAACGGATGAAGTCAGCTGCATTATAATGAATCTTCATACCATTTTCGGCTTGGCCATCTTTTAATATTTTCATGAACTTCTGATAATGCTCTTTAGTAAATTTTTCGTTTAGCCTTTTGACACCAAGCTTGTTTAACTCATAATTCAACATTTTAAAACGGACATACCTTTCTGCCGGCATAAGCATGTATGCGTTATACCCATCCTCAAAGCGTTCATTTTCCTGAAAAGAACTCCAGGAAATATCCTCTTCTGACTCTTTAGAAAGACCCTTGTCACCATTAACCGCCCCGTGAAGCATCTCGTGAAGAGCTAAATAAAATACTTCCATCCTATCTAGGTCATAAGGGAGAACGACCACGTTTGTATTATTAATAAAGTAAGCATTAGGGTTTTCGTTCCCCGATTTTTTAATTTCATCTAAAGATTCTAAACGATAATTGATTAAACCAACATTACTAATTCTCACTCGCTGGTGTTTGGCGGCTTCTTCACGGCTACAAGCAAATTCCTTCATTAAGTGTTTTAGGTAGACTTCCCCGCTTAATAATTCGCGAACATTATCTCTGGCTAACTCCATCACTGTCATAAATTCTTGAGCATTTGCTAGGATAGATTTTTCTTCTTCTGTAACTTTAAATTCATTTTTCGAGGCTTTATTTTTCAGAATCAACTTAGACTGGTAGCTTTCTTCCAGGCCAACAAGCATTTGCTGTTTATTCTCTAAGGATTTACATTTATCTTGATATAAACTTGAATTGTGATCGGTTATTGAGTCTAATTCTTGCTTCTTTTGTTCGATAATTTTTAAAATATTATAATAGTCTTTTCGGTTGTTCTTTATCTTTTCTTCTAAAGTACGGATATGCTCATTTTTGATTGCTTGTTGAAAAATTCTTTGACAATCGTTTTCTTCCAAATTTTTCTTTTCGTTTAAATCAGTGAGATCTAACTCTCCCATCTTGCTCAAATCATAATCCTCGGGCTTTGGATTATTAATTGTTTTGATTTTGTTTTGACTTAATTCGCTTTTGTCTTTTTCTGACGGCAAAGCACTATTTCCAGCCTCAGCAAATTTTGTTGACCCAACGAATAATCCCAGGGCGGCTGCCGTTTGAATAAATTTCCTGGCGATACCACTTCTTAGGAATTCCAAAAGTGATTTCTTTTGGCTATTACTCTCTGATTTTGAATTTGAAGCCAGGTTCACCCCTTCCTCAATCGCTTCAATCGCCTCTTGAGCTTGCTCTAAAATTTTCTCGCTTTCCGATTCAAAAGGTTTTGCTGTTTCTATTTTGGGAACAGTCTCTGGCGCGACTTCTTGATTGTTGAAGTTTTCTTTAAACATATTTTTTCAAAATCACCGCGATTTTTTTATCACGCTCTTTTAAAATTATTTTCAAATTTTTTTTAAAATCTTGTTCAATCTTTTTGAGCTCTTTAGTTGTTTTCACTTCTTTTAGCATATATTTAAAAGCCTCAAATTAAACTATTTTATCTAATCCATTATAATCCCAGCCGGGATTGTAATAAGTATTTCCCTCTGGTTTTTTTTGATTAACGGCTATATCGTCAAACATCCGGCGAAAACTCTCGAATGCCTTTTCGGTATATTTTTCCGGATCTTCTTGTCCCAACGTAAATCTGATAAAATCCTGGGAATCGCTCTGAAAAGCATTTGGGTCTTTATTAAATAATTCCATCATTTGATGGTAGACCTCTTTCGTAAATTTGCTACCATAATTTTCCATAAATCCCATATCAACCAAATCGATCGTTAAATTCTTCATCCGAACATAGCGTTCAGTTGGATCACCGTAGTAGTCATTACCGAATTCAATTTCTGGTGAATCCAGACCTTTTTTTGGTGAAAATGTTTCGTTAAAAATTTTTAAAGACCCAGGAGACATCGTCCCACCGTTATTTAATAAATGAAAGAGCTCATGACGAAGAGCTTCCATAAAAAAATCATCAACCTCAGCGTCGATGGGGATTGATATTAAATTAGTTCCAACTTTAAAATACGCATAAGCGCCGCTCGCAGAAGCTTTGATATCTTCGGGAAATCTAAAATTGATCTTGGCATTATTAACATTCTTAATTCGTACTTGTTGATGCTCTAAGGCCTTTTTTGCACCAACTCCAAATTCCTTCATTAATTTTTGAATATATCCTGGACTTTTTATAGTTTTGATTACTTGTTTTTTTGCCAAATCAACTGCTTTTAATAAGGCTTCAGCCCTATCAATAATCTCAAAATCCATAAAATCAAAGCGTACCTTTTGTTTGCCACTAATTAAAAGATCTTTTTCTTTTTGCAACTTGGCTAGTTCTTCCTCCGCATATTTTAGAGTTTTTACATTAGTGCTATCTGTTTTATATTTAGCAACCGCATCTTCATAAAAAGACATCTCAAATTTTAATTGATTTAAGCACATTTGAGTTAACTTCTGATTAGCAAGATTATTCAAACTTTTCTCATTCTTGGCTTTAGTTGAGTCCTTTTTGGCAATTTCAATTTTAATTAAATTGAGCCTTGTTTTAATTAATTCATTTTTAATTATTTCCTCAGCAAGATTGCTATCACTAGCAGCCAGGGCCTGTCTTTCAATATCTCTTTCATTTATATCGCAAATAAGACTTAGGTCGTAATCCTTTGGTTCTGGGTTAGCCTCTGCTTCTTCCTCAGAAGATGAATCCTCTAATTCATTATTATAAATATTTTCAATTTCAAATTTTCGAGAATATTTATCATACTCATTAATCGTAGCTGCCGCTAAAAGACTAAGAGTCCCCGCTAAAATATACGGGCTTAATTTGTGCTTTCGAATCAAACTTAAAATACTATTTTTTGCCTCTAATTTCGCTTGATCAATTTTTAATTGCGCCACAAAAGCTTCATCGACAATTAATGGTTGAGAAGAAAATTCTTTTTTAATTTTTTCATTTGAAAGCATTGCTGAATCACTAGCCCCCTCAATTTCTTGAATCGCATTCTCAATCTGTCCGGCAGCTTCTTTCACTCTTAATTTCTCGTCACTGTTTATTATTATTAAATCATGGGGATCTTCAGATTGATTTCTCAAATTTTCTTTATTCATATTATTAAGAAGAAAGTTCTGAAGAAATTTTTTGATACTTTTCTTCACTCTCTTTTTTTAAAATTTTCGAAATTTTTTGATCACGATTACTTAAAATATTTAACAAATTATTATTAAAGTTTTTTTTAATTTTATCTAATTCTTCAATTATCTTTTCTTCTTCTGACATATCGCAAAAAATTAATTTTCATCGTGATCCAACATATCTTCAATCTTTTTAATAATTGTTTGAGGGGTAATATGATATTTCTCGTTGTATTCTAATTGTTTGATTCTTCTCCGACGAGATTCGGAAATTGCTAGTTCCATGGAATTAGTTGTTTTATCGGCATATAAAATAATTCTCCCAAGAACATTTCTCGCCGCTCGACCCATTGTTTGCAATAGAGACGTTTGACTACGTAAAAAACCTTCGCGGTCTGCATCAAGAATAGCGACGAGAGTGACTTCTGGCAAATCTAATCCTTCGCGGAGCAAATTAACACCAATCAGAACATCAAACAAACCCTCGCGGAATTGCTTTAATATTTCTGTTCGCTCAAAAGTTTTAATGTCTGAATGGAGATAGTTCGCTTTTAAACCCTTCTTATTCATAAACGAACACAAATCTTCTGCTTGAACTTTGGTTAAAGTGTTCACAATTGTTCTTTCGTTTTTGACGGCGAGTTTTTCCGCTTCCGCCATCACATCATTAATCTGACTATAATTTGTCTCTTTATTAAAGACTGGACGAATCTCAATTTCTGGATCAACCAAGCCGGTAGGACGGATGACTTGTTCCACGACTCGCGTAGAATTTTCGTTTTCATATTCACCGGGAGTAGCAGAGGTAAAAATGGTTTGCCCAATTCTTTTTAAGAATTCTGCAAAACGCAAAGGTCTGTTATCCATTGCCGACGGTAAGCGCCAACCATATTGCACTAAAGTTTTTTTTCGCGCTTGATCGCCATTAAACATTCCTCTCACTTGCGGCACAGAAATATGAGATTCATCTATGATGGTGAGAAAATCTGGTTTATTATCCTTCCAGGGAAAATATGCCAACAAAGAATCGGGGGCCTGTCCAGCTAATTTACCGGTTAAGTGACGAGAATAGTTTTCGATGCCGTGACAATAACCAAGCGAACGAAGCATTTCCACATCGTAGCGAGTTCGTCTTTCTAATCTTTCTTCCTCGAGTAACAAGCCGGATTCTTTAAAATAATTTAGACGGTCAGTCAGTTCTAATTCTATTTGTGTTATCGCTGCTTCAATCTGCGGTTGAGTGGAAACAAAATGTTTCGGTGGAAAAATCATTGTTTCAGACAATGACTCAATAATATTTTTCGTGGTATTATCGGTGACAGAAATATCGGAAACTTTTTGGTCTTTCAGTTCCAAGCGATAAACCAAATTTTCCGATTTTGGTCGGACTTCAAAGACATCACCACGCACGCGAAATTCACCACGTTCCACGTCACCATTTACTCGCTCAAATTGCATTTTTACCAATTGGCTAATTAGGTCGGAGCGAGTCATCGGCTGCTCTTTGGATAAACTCAAGGCAGATTCCAAATAATTAAACGGGATACCAAGATTATAAATACAGGAAACCGAGGCGACGATAATCACATCACGACGAGTCATTAAAGATGAAGTAGCGGCATGACGCAAACGATCAATCTCCTGATTAATCATTGCTTCTTTATCAATATAGGTATCAGTAATTGGCAAATAAGCTTCCGGCTGATAATAATCGTAGTAAGAAACGAAATAATGCACCGCGTTATTCGGAAAGAAATTTTTGTATTCACGATACAATTGAGCGGCCAAAGCTTTATTTGGTGCCATTACTAAGGTCGGGCGGTTAAATTTCTGAATCAAGTTTGCAGCCGTGAATGTTTTACCACTACCAGTGACGCCCAAAAGTGTTTGAAATCTTTCGCCAGCCTTCAAGCCCTCATTCAAACCGGCAATTGCTTCGGGTTGATCACCGGCGGGCTCAAAAGGAAATTGCAAATCAAAAAGCACAGCTTCCCTAGAATCGTTCTGTAACAAAGTCTTTTGTTTTTTTAGCGTCGGTAATTCCATAGATATTTTAGACTGTAACTTCCAAACATTGCTTTTCTTTCTCTAATTCTTCGGCCGCAAGATTAGCAATGTTTTTGTGACAAATTGATTTCAAAACAAAAAATAAGGATAAAACAGAAAACAAAGCAGCAAAGAAAAAAGGCCCAGCGGGATGTTTTACAAAAAGAAAACCTGCAAAGAGCGGACCAATAATCATACTAAGCGAGGTGACGGATGTCAAAACACCAAGAAGCTCCCCTTGTTTTGCGGGATCAGCTTTTTTAGCCAACAAACTAGTCAGAATAACCCGCCCAATTGATTGTCCAAAAGTGATACCCAAAATACCAATTAGAAAGAAAGGTAAATATCCAACACCCAAAAATACAAAACCAGCTGCGAGAAGGATTAACGAAAAAATAGCAAGATAATCTTCTTTGAACCGTTTGATTAATTTTTTCAAGAGAAATCCCTGATTAAAAGCAATCAACACTCCGATACCGGTCATCATCAAGCCAACAGCAAATGTCCCCCAACCAAAAACTTTAAAGGCATAGAGAGAAAAAACTGACTGCTGAATTGCGACGGCGAGACCAAAAAAGAAGATTGCAAAAAGTCCTGAGAGAAACACTTTTTGTTTAGCAACTGAGAAAATTGACACTAGTGGATTGAGTGATATTTTTCCTTCTCGACGTGTATGATTTGTTTCGGGTAAATAGAAGTAGGCAAAAATAGTATTTGCCAAGGCCAAAAATCCAACGAAGTAGAAAGGTAAGCGGGGAGAAAATGATCCAAGTAGGCCACCAAACATCGGGCCAATAATAAAACCAATACCAAAAATTGCGCCGATCAAACCAAGATTAGCAGTTTTTTCTTTATCTGTTTTGGCGATATCTAACAAGTAATTTTGGGCAATGGGAAAATTTCCCGCCGCAAGGCCGTCAATGATTCGACCAAGAAACAAGAAAAATACTGAATTCGCCGCCGCGAAAATCAACCAACCGATGGTTGTGCTGAGTAAACTGATTAGAAGCACCGGGCGGCGACCAATCTTGTCCGACCAAGCGCCTAAGAAAGGTGAAGAAAAAAAGGAAAA
>JBMOHF010000019.1:0-14141 GCA_049317985.1 Patescibacteria group bacterium | reverse complement strand
GGCCTGATCTTGGCATACTGGTTGAAAAACCGCCATATGTGTGTGCACATTACCGTTTTTTATTTACTGGAAAATTAATTTACACCGTTTTCTTTAAATAGAGGAGCGTAGGCGCGGTCAGTATTGTTTATATGCCAGGTCCACCAACTTTGCAGAAACTCGGAAATTTCAAAAAAAACTTTTGGATCTTTATTTTTGTCATAGCGTTTACGCCATTCTTCTATTTTGGCTCGATATTGATCGTGCACTTTGATATGTTCTTCGGCGCGGTCATAATGAAAGATGGCGAAGTACTTTTCTTCAGCCTGAAAGTGATAAATAGCGTAGTCGGTTAAGTCTTTAATAGTTTGTTCAATCTCAGCTTCGTTGCGATTTTGTTTATTGTCAAAAAGATCAGTGAGATGGTTGATAATGCCAAGCATTTTTTTGTGTTGCTCGTCGATTTCATTGATTCCTATGGAATATGAGTCCTGCCAAGGAATTAAGGACATAGATTTGAATGTTAGTTTATTATGTGCACATTTTAGCATTTTCATATTATTTGAACAAAAATTATATTGACAATTCACCACCCTTGATGCTAAAAAGATAGTAATGTAGTGAATATTCATTAAAAAAAGAAAGGAATTAAAATGTCTAACAATATTATCGACGGTGACGCCGCGGGAGAAACATTTCTGCGACCAGGTTGCGTTTGTTATCCATGTGGTGGCTGGTATGGTGATCATCCTGAACTGGGTAGTTTTGTGCCAGAAAAACATTTAAAATTGGGACAGTGGGATTGGGATTGGACAAAATGGAGTCAAAAAATTGAGCTTTATCCAATTACCAAAATGATTAGCGGGGTAGATCTTATTAAACTAGAGGAAAGTGAGATAAGTCTTAATATAAATTTTGCAGCTCATTTTTTAAAATTTACTCATCAAATACCCAGAGCTTGGGGAAAATTTTCTCTAGTATTTTCCGGGACTATCGTTCATAATCCGTTATTCACTGACCGTGGGTTTCAGGACCGTCAGGTCTTTATTATGTATTTCGACTCACTTAGTTGTCCAAAAGATTGGGAGGGACGATGGGTTGACTTGGGTCGATGTGTTTTTTCTAATACTTGGAAAAATGTTATCCCGAGAGTAAGAGTATTATAACTATCACTGCTTCTTGGCTATCAGAAATGATAGCTTTTTTATAATCTAAAACCCTCTTGACGACTGTAACATTTTGCAGTATTATTTAGATATACATCTAAATATCAAATTATGTTCAGTAAATCTTTTGCTGCGCTGTCTGATCCTAATCGCCAAAAAATTCTTAGTGTTTTGCGAGAAGGAGAAAAGCCGGTCTCAGAAATCGCCGAGAATTTAAATATAACCCTTGCTACTTTGTCGCATCACCTTGACCTACTTAAACGCGCAGACCTTGTTAGCGCAAGGAGATCGGGGCGACAGATTTTCTATTCCCTAAATATGAGTGTTGTGGAAGAATTGGCGGAAGTTATTATTAAATTTATTGGAAAACCTAAAAAAAAATAATATGCAAAAATTCAATTTAAAAAATGAGTGGCGGGCAATTACTCTTGTCTTGGCTGGCTTTTTTCTTAGTATTATTTCTTATCCTTATCTTCCGGAAAGGGTGGTATCCCATTGGAATTTTTATGGACAAGCCGATGGGTGGATGAGCCGCTCGTTTAATTGTTGGCTTTTCCCGCTCATATTACTTGCGATGTATCTTCTGTTTTGGCTGATGCCAAAATTCGATCCCAAAAAAGAAAGATATGCGGAATTTTCCGGGGTTTATATTGGGATGCGTGATGCTATTATCTTTATTTTCTTTTGTGTCTTTACGGTCGCCACAATTTATAATCTTGGCTACCCGATTAATGTTGGAGTGGCTGTTGCCACGCTTATTGGTTTACTGATGATGGTTCTTGGTAATTACTTCGGTAAACTAAAGCGCAATTGGTTTATCGGCATTAGAACTCCTTGGACTTTGTCTTCGGAAAACGTATGGAATAAAACCCATCGTCTTGGAGGTCGCTTATTTATGGTTTGGGGTGCTTTGATTATTTTAGCTCCTTGGCTACCCATGGCTTGGGGAATGGGAGTATTGCTGGGAGGAATTGCCTTGATTCTAATCTTTATTAATATCTTTTCCTATCGTTTGTATAAAAAAGAGCAAAAAAAATAGGACATTCGCGATTGTTTTTAAACGAAAAACCAGCTAAAATGAGATGGTAACTATTTATTATGCCATTCATAAATTCTCTTGTTTCTCTGGCTTTCAAATCCCGCCTCGAAGAAATTAATTATTTTAAGAAAAACCCAACGATCGCGAGTCGGCGGGTTTTTTTTGATTTGGTTCGAAAAGGCTCGGCGACTGATTGGGGAAAGAAATATGGTTATGCGAACATTGTTATTGAAAAAGATTTCAGAAAGGCCTATCAATTATTCAAGAGTCAGGTTCCTTTATCTAGCTATGACGAACTTCATCCTTGGATAGAAAAAGTTATTTCTGGCAAACGTAGCGTCTTGTGGCCAGGGGAGACCAAGTGGTTTGCCAAGTCTTCCGGTACTACCAGTGATAAAAGTAAATTTATTCCAGTAACCTCTGAGTCATTGGAGGCTTGTCATTATCAAGCGGGGAAGGATTTAATGGCCCTCTATCTTGAGAAATATCAAAAATCAAATATTTGTATCGGCAAGACTTTAAGTGTCGGTGGTACTTATCGGCCAGATGATAAAAAAAATAATGTGCTGTGCGGCGATTTATCAGCAATCCTGATGGATAATCTTCCTTTTTGGGCGCGTTTCATGAGGGTCCCTGATATCTCTGTTGCTTTGTTGGATGAATGGGAGGAAAAGATTGAAAGAATTTCTCGTGACACGATTAAGGAAAATGTCGTTGCTTTAGCGGGAGTTCCTTCTTGGACCCTAATAATCTTGCGACGGGTTTTAGAAATTACTGGCAAGAAAAATATCTCAGAAGTCTGGCCAGATTTGGAATTATTTATTCATGGTGGGGTTAGCTTCGCGCCTTATCGAAAACAGTTTGAGGAATTAATTCCGAGCGAAAAAATGAATTATTGGGAGGTCTACAATGCTTCCGAAGGTTTTTTTGCGATGAATGATGGTACTGGGTTGGATGATTTATTACTATTATTAGACTATGGTGTTTTTTATGAATTTATTCCAATGGATCAGTTGACAAAAGATAAGCCCGAAGCGCTTAGTATTGAAGAAATTGAAATTGGTAAAAATTATGCCCTAGCAATTTCTACTAATGGCGGCTTGTGGCGCTATTTGATTGGCGATACCGTGGAAATCACTTCCGTCGCACCAGTGCGCCTTAAGATTTCTGGAAGAACAAAGCACTTTATTAATGTTTTTGGTGAAGAGTTGATGGTTTCTAATGCTGATCAGGCGATTGAAGAAGCTTGCCAAAAAAGTGGTGCTAGTGTTCGCGAATACACAGCGGCGCCAATATTTTTAGAAGGTGATCATCGCGGTGGTCATGAATGGTTAATCGAATTCTCTCGTCCGCCTGAGAACATCGATCAATTCGTCCAATACTTAGACAATGCTTTAAAAAGTAGCAATTCAGATTATGAGGCAAAACGATATCAAAACTTAATACTTGATTTGCCGCTTGTGCATATTGCAAGAGAAAACTTATTTTATGATTGGCTGAAGCAAAAAGGGAAGCTTGGCGGCCAAAATAAAGTTCCACGGCTTTTTAACCGTCGAGACTATCTAGAGGAATTATTAAAATTTTAATGCAAGCTAATTTAAACAAACAAATTCTGGCTTTTGCCCTAGCAATCTTGCCGGTGCCTTTTACGACTCAAGCGCCATTAGCTCAGTGGAGCGATTCTCGACAGCAAGATGGTTGCGAAGAGGCGGGGGCAGTGATGGCGATGTCTTGGGCCCAGGGAGAAAAAACAATTAGTAAAGAGGCCGCAAAAAAAGCGATTATTGCTATCTCGGATTTTGAACTAAAAAAATACGCTGAATATCGCGATGTTGCTCTCGATGATGTGCGAAAATGGATATTTATCGATTATTTCAAATATGATGCCAAAAAAGTTAGAGTCGTGGAAAATATCAAGCTGGAAAATATTAAAAGCGAGTTGGTCAAAGGAAATTTGGTTTTAGTGCCAACCGATGGTCGTTTATTAAAAAATCCATATTTTACCGCACCGGGTCCACTAACTCATCTGCTAGTGATTAAAGGGTATGATAAAGTAAAAAAAGAATTCATTACCAACGACCCAGGCACAAGACGTGGCGAAAACTATCGCTACAAAGAGAGCGTCTTGTTTAAAGCCATTAGCGCTTATCCGACTGGTCACCATTTACCTATCAAGAAAATCGAGAAAAAGATGTTAGTGGTGGAGAAATAAAAAAACACTCTCAGATTCCGTTGAGAGTGTTTTTCATATCTATTATTCAATGCAGCAATCAACTACTTTCTTAACCATTTCGCCGAGCCTTCCGGCGAAGCCTTTTGGCTTCTTATCGGTGTTATTGATTGCCTCGTCATCGATTTTTTTAATTCCCTCCGTATCAACTAGTTTCATGTTCAAGCCCCAGAAAAGGGAATAGAGCTCGTACGATTTCTTAAACATTTCTGCCGCTTCGTCCTCCTTGCCACGACCCTGGGCTTTTGTTCCAACTTCCATTAAGCGGTAGGAAGCGGCGAGCAGGTGCTTTGAGATGCACCAGACTTCTCCCTCGTATTCTTTAATGATCTTTTTGAGGAGGTCTTTTCTCATTGCCCTCACTTCATCTAATAAACGATAATATTTCCGATCTCCAGTCTTGGCGCCAGTAAAGAAGAAATGCTCCTCGATACTCACCAAATTCATGATTGCGATACTGAGATCCTGATCGGAGGAAAGGTCTAACTTGTGGTCCTTCTTCATTTCATCCGCTTTCGCAATTAATTCATTAATTTTTTTCAATTCTTCTTCGTGCATATTTTTAGCGGACTAATAAATAAAATAACAGACCCAAAATCGCTAGGTTGATGATTGGCATGACAACTTTCTGAAATGGGAATTGAGCGTGTCCGCCGTTGTTCTTCTTAATACTATTATACCAAAGTTCAGATAGAATGAAAACCACTGACCCAGTTGCAATCCCTAGAGCAAGCTTATCAATTCCATAAAGAGTTTTTCCGACCTGGCCAATTAGCCCCTGCCAAAATAACGGAGCAACTACTAATAAATAATACGCTAAAATGGTTAAAATGTTACGAATTTTTCGTTTTTTATTCCAAATTCCTTTTTTTTCAAACCAATTAATATTCCACCAAGCCATCGCGATAATCATGGCACCAATCCAGGATCCAGAGATGGTATCGTCAATCCCAAGATATTCACTCAAACCAAGTCCGGCACCAATCGCCACAACACAAAGTGGGCAAATTGCTTTGGCAGTACTTGGCAGGAGAAGAACGGGAAGAACGATGGCTATTCTTTTTGAATTAATTTTCATAGATTATCGGTTACTAAACCAATTGGTAATATCGGGTTCACCGATCAAGCAGTTTTTTCCATCATAAAGAAAGGGGACGCCAATATTTTTGTCATCGATACCACAAGCCTTCGCTTTTGAGGACATTAAGACAGCATTTTGTTGATTATCGTAGACTTCAAGATGGCGATATTTTATTTTGCTCGGATTTGCTTTCAGATACTCATCAACTTTTTCACAATGGGGGCAGGTATTCCCATAAAAGAGAATAACTTTTGGTTGGGAGAAGATGAGAATTATTAAAAATACCACAACGGTCAACGATAAAAATAAAGGCCAAAGTTTTTTTAGCTTTTTCATAAAATAATTATTGCCTCTAAATTATAGCATGAAGATTCAGCAAGCTCCAGTAGGTGCTTGGTTAGAAGAATTAAGTTGCAGTTATTGCTAATTTCTATCTAGCAACAGTCAAGCCAGTTATTCTTTTTGCTCCCGATTGTTTTAAGATTTTTGCCGCTTCCGATAATGTTGATCCAGTGGTGACAACATCGTCTATGAGAATTATTCGATAATTACTCAAATTACCGCCTGCCCAGAAAAAAGCTGCCTCAATATTCTTAGCTCTTTTGTTTGCCGATAAACCAGACTGTGGTTTTCTTTCAGATTTTTTTAATTTATCAAGCAAGGGAATTTTAAAGTAGTCGCTAATTTCTTGGGCAATTATTAAACTCTGGTTGAATCCGCGTTCTCGCTCTCTTCTAGGGGACAAAGGAATAGGAATAATAATTAGAGAGGAATTGTTTTCTAATAAATCTTTAATTTCCGGAAAGTGAACAGCGCCACGGATTACTAAGTGGCCAAGAATTGTGGCCAAATCCCTGACGCCGGAAAATTTACAAATTTTGATAATTTTTTTGATGATATTTTTTTCATAATCACAGACCGAGAAAACCAAGATACGTTCAAAACGTTCATAAGACGGATCGAGCGGTAAGGTCTCAACACACGAGGGGCAAAGCCAAAATCCCTCGCGTTGACAGCCAAGGCAACGCAAAGGGAAGAGAAAGTCGAGGATTAGTTCAAAGATATTTTTCATTAAACAAAAACCGCCTTTTGGCGGTTTTTTGCGCTTTCAAATGGCGATAAACTTTTTTGTTATTTTAATTTAACTTGATAAAGCTGGCCAGTTTGTTTATCTGTGAAATAAAGTTTGTCTTGACCGGCAGTAACTAGTACTTGCGAAATTGTGTAATCTCCTTGGGGGGTAGCGATCAGACTTTTGACCCCAGTTTTTAGATTGATTTTGTATAAATTATCAGCAGTCTGGTCGGCAACTTCCGGGTAGAGGCCAGCGCCTTCTGGCAAGCTTTTTGGAACGGCACAGTAGACTTCATCGTTGGTTGCGAAAGTGCATTTGCTTGCCCAAGTCTCCAAACTTATTCCTTTGGTGATTGAACCAATATTTCCATTCTCTGTTTCAGCAAACCAAAGCTTTGGCTTCAATCCATTATTGCTGTTATAGACACTATAAATCATTTTATCGCCGTTGGTTGACCATTGTGACTGAAATCCCCGACCTTGGACTACCATTGATTTCATATTTTCTCCATTGAAGCCGATAAAAAATACTTCTTTGCGATCGAAATCAACTCCTTTAACATAAGTTGCGGCAACTTGATTATTCGGTGACCAGTTCACTTGAACATCTTTGTCGTTCAGGCCAACATACTCAATAGCTTTGGCTCTTGAACCATCTTCGTTGGCAACAATCAGATACCGGTTATCTGGATCTTGGCCAAGACTCTTTGAAGTTATTTTTGAGCTATCTGGTGAGAAAGAAAAATTTTCCCAATGAGCGGGCAGGAGAGTTTGTTTGTCTGTACTGAAGTTATAAATAGACTTCGTTCCATCTGGATATTCCAAAACCGCCTTTTTGTTATCAGGTGACCAAACAACATTACTGACGTTAGGAAATGATTTGTCGCTGATTTCTTTAATATTTCCGTTTGAGTCTAAGCGATAAAATTTTCCGTCAAATTCATTGTAGTATTGGACAGTATTATTATTAAGAGAGGCGCCAATAATTGGTGCGTTAGAAACATTTTTTGCACTCGTGAGGCCGCCGTTGGCAATTGTTGAAACCGTCCCGCTTTCTCGACCGGGAATAATTTGGTTACCAGTCGTTCCTCCACTTGGGTTGGTGATATCTTCGTTATTCGGTATTTGACCACCACCGGTTTCGTCACCAATTTGGCCGGAACCATCGGTAGCGCCAGGAAGGTTGCCGCCCAGGTTGGTTTGATTGTTAGTGTTGGCTTGTGGCCCGAGTTCACCAGTAAAGAAGGTTTTCCAAAGCAGAACGCCGATGAGAATGGAGCTGGCTAAAAAGCCAAGGAAGAAAAAAATTTTTTTGTAGCGTGAAAAAAAATTCATAATAAGTAAATATTCTCGTTTTAACTTTTTAGCTTGTTTCGTTTCTGATATTATTATATAATATTAAAAGATAACATACAATCGGTTTTTTCTATTTTTATTCGGCGGAAATATTATTTTTATTTTTATGGGTTCTCCTTTTTTTTCAAATGACACTTATTTCGGAATTGATATTGGTGACTCTTCCTTGAAGATGGTGGAGCTAAAGAAACAAGGACCACGTTTGGTTTTGGTTAACTATGGATTTACTGAAAACCTGAGTAATATTCAATTCACGAAATTGGAAGATGTTGATTATTTAGCAGCTGCTATTAATAAGGTCCGCCATGAAGCGGGGATAAAATCAAAAAAAGCGGTTGTTTCTTTACCAGCTTTTTCCGTATTTTCTTCCATTATAAATATTGTTAATAACGATCGAAAAATTTTACCAGAGGCTGTTCGCGAGGAGGCCCGAAAAGTTATTCCATTACCTCTTGATGAAATGATTTTGGATTGGAAAATTATTCCTTCTGCTGATGGGAAAGAAACCAATAATCTCAGCATTTTTCTTACTGGTTCCCCAAAAAAGTTAGTCAGACGTTATATTGAAATTTTTTCCAGAGCTCGCTTGGAGCTAGTAAGTTTGGAAACAGAAACCTTTTCCCTAATCCGTTGTTTAATGGGTGATGATCAATCAACGGTAATGATTGTCGAAATTGGGTCGAACAGCACCGACATTGTTATTGTCAAAGAGAGCATCCCAATTATCAGTCGAAGCTTGGAGGTTTGCAGTCGAACAATCACCGGAATCCTCGCAAGCAGTATGAGTATCTCTTTTGCGAAAGCCGAGCAATTTAAGCTCGATCTCGGTCTCACTTTTAACGCCAACTCAAAGACAATCGATTTACCGCCAGTAGTTATCACAGCAGTTCAACCGATATTAAACGAAATCCAGTATATGCTAGAGTTCTTTGCTAGTAATTATAAGGGCAAAGTTGATAAAATAATTCTTTCAGGTGGTGGAGCAATGATGTTTGGTCTGAGAGAATATTTATCAAGCAGATTGGATATGTCAGTTTTTGTTGGTGACCCGTGGGCGAGAGTCGATTGCTCAGTAGAATTAAAAGACGTTGTGAGTGAAGTCGGTCCACGACTAGCGGTGGCAATAGGTTTAGCGATGCGTGAGGTTTAAAACATCTTTATGATATTTGGTCGAAAGAAAAAAAATAACGGTGGAAATCTTGAGGCTTTTTTAAATCAAAAAGTTTCTTCAGGTTTGCCTGAAGACCCTGAAGCAAAACCTGAAGAGAGTAGCTCTTCAACTGAAGAAACGAAACCGGAACAAGAAAAAGGCAACTTTTTTTCAAGAAAAGCTTCCTCTAATTTGCCGGTAAAAAATAATTTTCATAATCCGCAGATTTTGCAGTTTGATCTAGTTAAGCAGGAACTTGAAGGCCAAATTAATTGGCGTCGTTATATCAATTTATTGATCGCAACTGTTTTAATGTCCTCAATGATTGTTGCTCAAATTTACTTCATTATTTCCTGGTGGGGAGAAAACGATGTTAAGTCTGAAAATATTTCCAAAAATTCCGAGAAAGCACAAGAAGAAATAAAAAATTTTCAGAAATCATCCGACGAAGCCTTGGCTTTTAGTAAAAGGGCGGAATTAATTTCTCCGCTTTTAGATCAGCATATTTATTGGACTAATTTCTTTCGGTACCTAGAAAGAAATACCCTCAGCTCGGTTTATTTCTCCGGTTTCTCGGGGGACGCGAGTGGAGAATACAACCTTCAGGCCCAAGCAAGACACTATAGTGATATTAATTGGCAAGTTAAAAAATTTCTCTCCGATGACTACACTATTTCTGCGACAGTTTCAGAGGGTGACTCTGGTGATGGGACAAAAGGAGAAAGCGCTCTTGGTGCACCAGTTCCAAGTAGTACGGAAGTGATTAAAGTTGATGAGGCGATGCGTCTTGAGGAAGAAAGGAATTTAAGAATACTTGGGCCTCAATCGGTTTCCTTCTCAATTAAGTTAAAAGTTAAGCCAGATATTTTTTATCTCCAAAAAACCGATGGAAAACCTTGAAAAAAAACCGAATAATTTCCAAATTTGGTTTGCTGAATTTTTAAAAAAATATTTTAGCATCTTCCTTTTTTTAGTGGCAATTATTTGTATTGCCATTGCTTATTATTTTATTTTATCCCCACACTTTCAACTTTCCGCTGAACAAGTGCGCAATAGTAGTTTTGAGCAAGAGAAGAAATATGTTCAAACAGTGCAAAAGCTAATTGATTTGAAATCATTAGACAGTTCTTACAAAAAAATCAGTCCGGAATTAGTCGCTAAAACTAATAATTTTCTTCCTTCAGAATATGTTCAGGAGCAGTTATTTTTAGAATTAGAACAGGTAATTATCAAAAATGGTTATTCTGTCGATTCAATTTCCGTACAGAAAGAATTAGGAGTTTCCACTGGTGTTCCAGATAAAAGTATCGGCCGGGTAAAAGTTGTTGTTAAAGTTAGCGTGGTTGATTATCTTGATTTCAAAAAATTATTATCAATTATGGAAAGTAATGTCCGCCTGATGAATGTCACTAAATTGTCTTTTTCACCAAGCGGTCAGTCGGCAAGTTTTGAATTTTTTACTTATTTTTTAAGGAATAAATAGTTATGCAAAAAGATACTTTTGTCTTCTATTTCTTGGGTGCTTTAATTTTGACTTTGTCGGGATTTTTTATTCTTTCGAAAAATATTTGTAGTGATTTTTTAAATATTATTTCTGGCTCAGGGAGTGCATATGCCAATGAAGTGCCTTCGGTGGTCAGAAAAGAGATTTCTTTTAGCGAGGGTTTTGTTCGTGACGGTCGGTTTTTGAATCTTCGTCAGGACTGGTTAGCGCCAACGTCTTTTTCTGAACTAACAGCTACTTCATCAGACCCAAAAAATAAAGTTGATTTTAAAATTGGTAACCAGCAATTATTTAGAGTTGAAGAGAAGCTGAAGAAGTAAAAGATAATTATGAATAGAAAGGAACAATTACTGTCTTTTTTGAGAGTGCAGGGATTAATAACAGCCGAGCAGCAGAGTGAAATTTCAACCATGCTTGCCCAGGCTGGTTTTGATTTAAACAATTATTTATTAAAGCTAAAAATAATTGATGAGGAAAAACTTTATGAATTGTGGGCAGCAATTTATAATTTACCCTATTACAATACTGCTAATGCTGAGATTTCGCGAGACGACCTTGCCCTTCTGTCTCAAGATATTGCGCGTAATTTCAATATTGTTTGTCTTGGTAAAGAAGCCAAATTTTTAAAATTCGGTTTAACCGAGCCAAATCTAAAGGCGATGGAGGTGGTTAATTTTTTGGCTCAAGAACAAAAGTTAACGCCAAAATATTTTATCATTTCTCCAACCGGAATTGAAAAGATATTGAAAGAATATCAGCAGATTGAAGAAGAAATTTCTAGCGCCTTGGAGGAAAAAACCAAAGAAGAAGGTGAGGATTTGATCCAGTTGAAATCAGGTGACGATGAAACGGTCAGTGTTAGTGGAGAAGACATTAATAGCGCTCCAGTAGCGAAAATTGTGTCAGCAATCATTCGTCATGCTGTCGAAGCTCGGGCCAGTGATATCCACATTGAACCATATGAAAAGGAGAGCCGAGTGCGCTATCGTATCGATGGCATTTTGCATACTTCGTTAACCTTGCCGAAAAGTATTCATAATTCAGTAATTGCGAGAATTAAAGTTTTAGCAAAAATGAAATTAGATGAATCTCGGATCCCTCAAGATGGTCGCGTGCGTTTGTTAGTTGATGGCAAGGATGTTGATTTTCGTGTTTCTACTCTGCCTTTAGCAAGTTCCGAGAAAGTTGTCATGAGAGTCCTCGATTCAACCAAAGGAGCGCCAGCGTTGGAAGAGCTCGGTTTTAATCAGGTTTGCATGGACAGTATCCAGAGAAGTATTAAAAAAACAAATGGTATTATTTTGGTCAGTGGTCCAACTGGATCTGGTAAATCCACGACTCTTTATGCGATTCTTGCAATCTTGAACCAAGAGGGCGTCAATATTTCTACCCTTGAAGATCCAATTGAATATGAAATAAAGGGAGTTAACCAATCTCAAATTAGACCAAAAATCGGTTTTACTTTTGCTAATGGCTTGAGATCTCTTTTGCGTCAAGATCCAAACATCATTATGGTTGGAGAAATTCGTGATGAAGAAACCGCTGAATTAGCTATTCAAGCTTCTTTGACTGGTCACCTTGTTCTTTCTTCGATTCATACTAACGATGCTTTGGGCGCAGTTTTTCGTTTGGAAGATATGAAAGTAGAGAGATTTTTAGTTTCTTCCACTTTGCGTGCCTTAGTTGCTCAACGTTTGGTCAGGCAAATATGCCCCCACTGTCGTCAAGAAAGAGTAGCGTTACCCGCTGAAATTTCTGCGATTCAAGCTGATCTAAAAAATTTGCCAACCGAGACAATTATTAAAGAATTACCAGATTGGCAGGGAGTTGATGCGGTGGTCAATTATAAGTTTTACCAAACAGTTGGCTGCGCTCGTTGTGAAAATACCGGGTTTCTTGGTCGAGTTTCAATTGGGGAGGTAATTGAAATTTCAGAAAAAATAAGAGAAATTATTGCTGACGAAAAACAGGTTTTAACTGTCGAGGAAGTGAGAAAATATCAGGATTTTATTTCGATCAAGCAAGATGGAATGATAAAAGTGTTAAAAGGAATTACAACAATTGAGGAAGTTATCCGAGTTGTTGAAGTTTAGAAATTTATGGCAATTTATAATTATAAGGCCAAAACAACGGACGGCGACATTAGGCGTGGTAAAATTGTCGCTTTATCGGAAAGTGAAGTTTTGTCAAAGCTTCGCCGTCGAGAATTATCACCGGTAAAAATTCAAAATGTTTCTAATGATTTGGACGTTAAGCTTTCTCTCTTTCTTTTTAAACCAAAAAACAAAGATTTGGTAATTTTTTCTCGTCAATTTTCGGTAATGATTTCGGCTGGGGTGCCGGTGGTAGAGTCTTTACGAGTCATGGTGGATCAGACGCAAAATCTTTTTATGCAAAAGATGATTACTCAGATTACTGCTGAAGTTGACGGCGGTGCCGCACTTTCTGACGCTTTAGCAAGATATCCAAAGTTTTTTTCGTATTTTTTTGTTAACATCGTTCGTTCGGGTGAAACTTCGGGAAAACTTGATGAGGTATTAAATTATCTCGCTGATGAAATGGAGAAGAACTATGATATGAGTAAGAAATTTTCCGGAGCGATGGTTTATCCGGCTTTCATTATCAGCGCCTTAGGTGGTGTGGCGGTCATGTTGTTAGTGTTTGTTATCCCTCAATTAACCTCAGTCTTGTCTGAGACTGGAGCCGCTTTACCACTTTCAACAAGAATTGTTTTAGGGGCTTCCTCTTTTCTTAAAAAGTATTTAATTTTTCTAATCATTGGCTTAGCAACTTTGATTTTTTTGATCAGAGCCTATATTCGCACCCCCCAAGGAACTCGCCGAGCAGATGAGTTGCTTCTTCGGTTGCCGATTTTTGGTGATCTCTTTAACAAAATTTATTTAATTCGCTTTACTCGTTCTCTAAGCACACTGTTAAAAGGTGGAGTGACAATCACTCGTGCGCTCGAAGTCTCTGGAGCCGTGGCCGGAAATACTGTTTATCAAGATTTAATTCGGCGAACCCTTCTTTCGATCAATGATGGTCGGTCGATTTCTAGTGTGATGGAGGCAAGTAACCAGATCCCAAAAATGGTGCCGCAGATGATTGCGATTGGTGAAAGAACGGGAAAGCTGGATATGGTTTTAGATAAAGTAACAGATTTCTATGCCCGTGAGGTTAGTAATAAATTAAATAATCTTAGTACTTTGTTGGAGCCTGTTATTATGGTTGTCCTTGGCGTCGGTGTGGCAGTGATGGTGGCAGCGGTGATCATGCCAATGTACAACATGGCGTCTCAATTCTAGGGCAAATATTTGCGGGGTTATTTGGTTTGTGTTATAATTTTATTATAAATAAAAATAAAAAGATTAATCAAAATATTTTGAAATAATGATTAGCACTATTTTAAAGTATTAATCATCCGTGAGGAGTTTTAAAAATATGAAAAAGAGTAAGAAAGGTTTTACCTTAATCGAACTTCTGGTTGTAATTGCAATTATTGGTTTGTTGGCGACTCTCTCGGTGGTTGCCTTAAACACTGCCAGAATTAAAGCTCGTGACG
>JBMOHF010000018.1:0-14350 GCA_049317985.1 Patescibacteria group bacterium | reverse complement strand
CGCCAACCTGAGTTTTTCGCAGGGCAGTCTCGGAAGCCTGTCTTTCCTCTACTTGTTTGGCGAGTAATCTCGAGCGCAAAACTTGCATTGCTTTTTCTTTGTTTTGATGTTGTGATTTTTGATCCTGGCAACTAACGATTGTGTTAGTTGGAAGATGAGTGATACGAATGGCAGAATAAGTGGTATTTACACTCTGACCGCCCGGGCCGCTTGAACAAAAAGTATCAATTCGCAAATCATTCGCCTTGATTTCAATATCCACTTCTTCAGCTTCCGGTAAAACAACCACGGTCGCCGTGGAAGTATGCACGCGTCCTTGTTTTTCTGTTTCAGGAACGCGCTGAACTCGGTGCGTGCCAGCTTCGTACTTCAGGAGACCGTAGGCATTTTTCCCGGTAACCGAAAAAATTGCCTCTTTAACTCCGCCAATACCAATTAAGCTGGAATCAAGCAATTCCATTTTTAAATTTTGTCTTTCACAAAAACGGGAGTACATCCGAAGTAAGTCTCCTGCAAAAAGTGCCGATTCATCACCGCCAGCGCCACCCCGGATTTCCATAATGGCGTTCTTTTTGTCATTAGGGTTTGCTGGATGAAGTTCATCTTCAATTGCTTCTGTGAGCCGAGCCACTTCTTTCTCGAGTGGTTCAAGTTCTTCACTAGCCATTGATTTAAGTTCAGGGTCTTTTTCATTTTCTAAAATCTCGCGGTTGTCTTCCAGCTGTGATTGGACTTTTTCTAGTTGGGCAATCATCTCCATGACATCGCGCAGGGAGGCATGTTCACGAGAAACCTTAATCATCTCTGCTGATTGGTTAGCGAGATCAGGATTGGACAATTCTTGTTCAATCTTAGCAAATTTTTCCTTGGTACTTTCAAACATATTGCTTTATTTTTATAAATGTGTTATTATTGAGTCAACGTCAAATAATGATGTTGGTATTAGTTAATAGTTTTTCATTGGGCCGTTCAAGTCTTCTTATTTCAAGTAAAGGTGTTTCCTTTTTTTCCTTTACTTTCAAATAAGTCGACTTGGCGGCTTTTTTATTGATAAAAATATTTAAGGTTCCTACAAACAAAAAGCAACCGGTAAGATATGACTATTATATCATAAAATGAACCGATTGCTTTTCGTTTAATATAGAGTAGCTATTTTCCGAGTTTAACTTGGGCAATTTTTGCAAAACTGTCTGCTTTCACTTTTACTTCTTTTTTTGCTCTTTCAGCGGAACGAGCAGCAGTTTTTACTTTTTTACCTTTTCTTTCTTTACCAAGTTGTTCTTGTAAGCCAGATTTGGTTTCAAATTTTTCAACACGACGGGCACTATCAACAAGCTTCTGTTTGCCGGTATAGAAAGGATGGCAACTTGAACAAAGTTCAACTTTAATTTCCTTTTCAACTGAACCAGTAGTCATTGTGTCGCCACAAACGCAGGTAACCTGACAGTCGTCGTTGTATTTTGGGTGGATGTCTTTTTTCATACTAATTGTGATCAATGTTTTAATAAAAAAAGCAGACCTTAAAAGGCGCTAATGATGATAATATCATAACTTTTAAAAAGAATCAATAGCTGTTATAATAAAAAAAGTTTAACCAAAGGGAAGTCTATGAATAAAGTAAATAACATTGCCAAAAACACCTCATATCTCACTGTTGCCCTAATATTACAGAAAATAATTTCTTTTTCCTATTTTGCGCTTTTGGCTCGCGCTTTTGGGCCGGCCTTACTCGGTAAATATTACCTCGCAATTTCGTTGACCACTATTTTTGCGATTATTATTGATCTTGGCTTTGCTAATGTTTTGACAAGAGAAATTGCCAAACGCCCTGAAGATGCCAAAAGACTACTCGGAAATGTCACGGCAATCAAAATTCCCCTCGCTTTTCTCGCCCTTGTCGCGGTAATGGTGACAGTCCAAGTCTTTGGTTATGACTCTTTGACTTTTCAACTCACTCTCATCTCCGCGGTTTCGATGATTTTAGATTCTTTCACTTACACCTTCTTTGCTGTTTCGCGCGGTTTCCATAATCTTAAATACGAAAGTATTTCCTCGGTCATCTTTCAGTTGATCGTTTTGCTTGTTGGCGGCTTGGCCTTATATTTTCATTATGGCGTTCTAGTCGCAATGATTGCCCTTGCTCTGGCCAGTATTTATAATTTTTTCTTCTCGTGGTTTATTTTGCGGCGACGCATTGGTGTTAGACTCCATCTTTCCTTTGATCGAAAAACAATCTATGAGATGTTATTTATTAGTTGGCCTTTCGCAGTCTTTGCAATTTTTCAGAGACTCTATACTTATCTAGATTCCGTTTTGCTTTCTCTATTAGCAGGCGACATTCAGGTCGGTTTGTATCAAGTGGCTTTTAAGATTATATTTGCTCTTCAATTCCTGCCATCTGCTTTCACCGCCTCACTCTACCCGGCGATGAGCACTTACTGGCAAAGTAATCGCTCTCAACTTTCAATTACTTTTGAAAGAGCGCTTAATTATTTAATCATTATCTCTTGGCCGATTATTATCGGTTCAATTGTTCTCGCTGATCGTTTGGTTTTGATTTTTAAAGCTGATTACTCCTCAGCGGCTTTACCATTGCAGATTTCTATTATTGCCTTGTTCTTTATCTTCATAAATTTTCCAATTGGTTCACTTCTCAATGCTTGCGATAAGCAAAAAAAGAACACGCTTAATATTGGGATTGTCTTGCTTGCAAGTGTCGTTTTGAATTTTTTGTTAATTCCAAAATTTTTAGCAGTTGGGGCCAGTATCACGGTGCTTCTCACTAATATCTTGATGACAATTTTAGGGATTATCGAAGTTAAGAAGATCATCGAGTATCGTTTGCGTAAAAATTTAGTGGTGCTTGGCAAAACAATTGCCGCTTCCGTTTTGATGGGGTTAATTGTCTTCGGTCTTGGTCGCTTTGTTTCACTCTTTGCCTCGGTCGCTGTTGGGATGGTCTTGTATTTTGTATTTTTGTATTTATTTGGTGGTTTTAAAAAAGAAGATATCACGAGTGTGGTTAACTCCTTTCGACACAAAAAATGAAGACCTTATTAATTACCATTGATAATTTATCAAATACGGGCGGCGTTAGTCACTACTATTATCATCTAAAAAAGTTTTGGCCGACCAATGATCTAAAAGTATTAGATGATTCAGATCATCAATTGCTAGCAAATCGATTCTGGTTAAAATGGCGCAAGAGTTTTTCAAGTATTAGTCAGGAATTAAAAAAACAAAAGCCAGAATGGGTGTTAGTTGGACAAGTTTTGCCACTGGGTACCGTTGCCTATTTATTATCGTTTGTTTACCCTTTCAAATATTGCCTGATTTTTCATGGTATGGACTTGAGCTTGGCCTTTTCTGGTCGTAAGAAATTTTTGAGTCGTCTGATCATCAATCGGGCAAATAAAATTGTTTGTGCCAATAATTTCACAGCAGAGAAAATAAAAAAGATCAATTCTCGTTGGGCAGAAAAAATCTGCGTCATTAACCCTGGTATTTCTCCGGAGGATGAGCAATTTGTGAAGCCGATTAGCAGCTCTAACTTCAAGTTATTGTCCGTTGGTCGCTTAGTTAAGCGAAAGGGAATTGATCAGACTATTCTTGCTCTGCAGATTTTGCAGAATAATTTTTTTGATAAACCTTGGTGGTCAGGATTAACTTATACAATTGCTGGCGAGGGTCCTGATAAAGAATATTTAAAAAAAATCATTGCTCATGTTTCAGAAAATTTGCAAAAGAAAATCGTTTTTTCTGGACTAGTATCCGAGGAAGAAAAATGGCAGCTATTAAATAATTGTTCCGTCTTTATTATGCCCGCCCGAGACATCAGTGGAGATTTTGAGGGTTTTGGAATAGTATATTTGGAGGCTGGTTTGTGTCAGAAGCCAGTGATTGCCGGACTTGCCGGCGGAGTGCCTGATGCCGTGGTTGATGGAGAAACAGGATTTTTACTAAATCCTGAGAGTTCGGAAGATATTGCTCGAGCGATTCGCACTTTAGCGGAAGATGAGTCTTTGAGAGAAAAACTAGGGAAATCCGGGCAAGCTCGTGCCAAGACCTTTTTCTGGAATCTGCAAGCCGAAAAGTTTTATAAATTTTTATTAAAATAATTTCAGATCTAGTTTATGATTTCTATTATTATTCCCGTATTTAATCAGGCCGATAAATTAGGGGCTTGCTTGAAAAGCATTGCCTCTCAGACCGATCAAAATTTTGAAGTGGTTATTGTAGATGATGGTTCAAAAGATAATCCAGAAAAAGTGTTTAGTGATTTTATTATTTATTTAAGCGGCATTGGTGGTCTCAAGGGGGTTGGGGATTATCAATTTTTTAAACAAGATAATCATGGTGCGCCATCAGCTCGCAATCATGGTTTTCGTGAGTCAAAAGGTGAATATTTATTTTTCTGTGATGCCGATGTTATTATGAAAGCGGATTTGCTTGAGAAATTAAGAATAACTCTCGAAGCACACCCGGAAGCAAGTTATGCCTATTCTTCATTCTATTTTGGTAAAAAACTTTTTAAAGTTGGTCCCTTTGATGCCGATAAAATGTGCAAGGCACCATATATCAATCCAATGGCTTTGATGAGACGCTCCGATTATCCGGCAAATGGCTGGGATGAAAGTATAAAAAAATTTCAAGACTGGGATTTATGGTTAACAATGCTCGAAGCAGGTCATATTGGTTATTTTGTGCCGGAAATTTTATATGGTGTTCAAACCGGTGGTACAATGAGCGTTTGGTTACCAGCAATTGCTTATAAAATTTGCCCTTTTTTACCTGCGGTGAAAAAGTATTGGGCAGCAATGAAAATAATTAAACAAAAACATAATTTATGATCACGGAGAAATTTATTAAAAATAAATATCTCATCGTTCTCGGATCAATTTTTCTTTTAGAGGCCGTTTCATATTTTGGCTATCTAAATGGTGCTGTGAACGTCTTTGCTTTTTTGGGGCTTAGTATTGCTTTTGCTTTTTTATGTATCTTCAGTTTTCCGGTCGCCTTGTTGGTGGCTTTAGCCGAATTAATTATCGGTTCTAAAGGTTACCTATTCTATTTTGATCTTGCTGGTCCGCAACTTTCTATTCGCATCACCTTTTGGGCGATTCTAATGACTTTCTGGGCGATTAACTTTACAAGAAGATTATTGAAAGACCGGCAAAAAACCCTCGCTCCATTTCGTAACTCCCCACATCTAAAGGCCTATACATTTTTAGGCACGTTTGTCGTTTTGGGAGTTGGGGTGGCGCTTATTCGTCACAATGCATTTAGTAATTGGTTCTTTGATCTTAACGCCTGGGTATATTTTTTAATTCTTTTACCTTGGTTGGATTATTTTGGACAAGCGGAAGATCGTCAAAAAGTTTGGAATGATATTCTAATTATTGGAGCAGCAGCAATTTCTTGGCTCGCCCTGAAGTCTTTGGCAATGTTATTTATTTTTACTCACTTTTCTTTTGAATCGGTCTTTAGTCTTTATCGCTGGATTCGCACCACAGGCGTTGGAGAGGTCACCTTAATGCCTAATGGCTTTTATCGAGTATTCTTTCAGTCACAAATTTATTTAGTCTTTATCTGGTTTTTTACATTCTTTGCTTTTTATACTGCTAAAGATAAAAAGACTTGGTTGCTCAGTGCTATCGCCTTAGTAATCTCAACTGCGGTGATAATTCTTAGTTTCTCACGCTCTTTTTGGATTGGTATGCTGGGTGGCGGGTTGGCGGCGGCAATTATTTCTTTTAATGTGTTGTCGTGGAAGAAATGGATTAAGTCATGGATATTAGTTTTTATCTTTTCAGTTTTAGCTTTTTCTTTGGTCCTCGGGATTGCCAAATTTCCATTTCCCAAACCGACGAAAGATTTTTCCGCTTCTTCTTTAGCGGCGCGAGCAGAAATTGATACCAATGAGGCAGCCCTCGCTTCGCGTTGGGCGCTATTACCAGAATTATGGAAAAAAATTAAGGCCGAACCAATTCTGGGCTCTGGTTTTGGCGCAACTGTGACTTACCAAGCAAGTGATCCAAGAGTTTTGGAGATTAACTCCCTTGGCACTTACACAACCTATGCCTTTGAATGGGGCTGGCTGGACCTGTGGTTGAAGCTTGGTCTATTTGGGGTGTTAGCTTATCTCTATCTATTAATCACCGTAATAAAGGCCAATTTGGAACTCAAAAGCACGATCGGCAACTCTTTTGCCATTGGTTTGGTTGCTTTGATGTTTCTTCACACTTTTACGCCATACCTCAATCATCCTCTAGGAATTATGTTTATTATCTTAGCGTCACTTTATCCAGGGTTTAAAGAATCATAATTTTTGATATTTTACCATTCTCACCCTATACTTATTAATATATGAAATCAAAAGACGACAAAATTACGCGAGAGTTAAAAGAAAAAATTGAAGAATTAATCGGCAATTATCGAGCCGAGGTCTCTTCGCTTTTATCTGAACCAAATTGTTCATCTAAGGACAAGGACGGGGATGAGTCATAAATATGTTGGAAGTAAAAAACAATCAAGAGATTATCGAAAAAGATGAAAAAGAAACAGACAATTTTGAACATCTAGAGAATTCATTTTCGGAGGCTTTCGATTCGGTCGAAAGAATAGAAGAAGGAGAAATTGCTAAATCTAGCCAAATAGAGAATTCAGGGTTAGAAAAAATATTGTCGGGAATTTCAAGCGCTTCTAGTAAATTAGTAAGAGGTATTTCCTCTGAAGTAGCCAAAATTTATGATTCAAATAAAATCACGGTTACTTTTCGTGATTTATATTTAAAGAAAACTGCTGACAAATTAATAAGTAAAATAAATAGACAGAACGTTAACCCGACTTTTCAGTCGATTGAAGGGCATGCTAAATTAAGTGTAGAGATCAATAATTTATTTAAAACCGTAAAATCTGGATTTTGGGGGACCTCAAAATATACTGAAGATGCTGAATATAAACTAGCTAAATTATTGGAAATGATTAATGAAACTCAAGAGAAGGCAACAATTATGAAGCCTTCTGAAATATCGGCGTTATATCCGGAAATCTATAATAATCAAGGTCTTAATAAGTCATGGTCGGCAGATAGCTGGAAAGCTTTTTTAGATAACCAAGGAAATAAATTCATTAAAGATAATGCTTGGATTGAGAGCGATACTCATAATGCTAAAATAGAAGAAGAAAGCGGAGGAGACAGTTTTTTAGTTCTAGAATTTTTAAAAAAAACCGCAGAAAGCCACCGAAAAGCTGACGTTGATCCAGGAATGATTCTCAAGGCAATTGATGACATTGTAGAAAAATATCCTCGACTCGATGATATACCATCAGATCTATTCACATATTTAATGCAAACGTTTAATTCTTTTCCCGAGGAGCTTTTGAATAACGAGACAAGACGAACTTTTATGTTCGATATTTGGTTGAAAAATATTAATGATGGTTGTAATATAGAGTACGCACTTTTTTTTCTAGAAAATTTAAAGAATGCCTCAGAGAAAGAAAGGAAGGTATTGGAGAATAAGTTAAAGAATAATTTTGCTAGTAACGAATTTTCGTTATCTTGTTTTTTTGCCATGACTCCTTTGGGAAAAAACAACCCTGAATTTATAAAAGAAGCAAATAAAGAAAATCACATCGATTCAAATAGGGAATTTCTTATCAATCAACCATTTCGCTTGTTACACCCAGAATTATTTATTCCTGGTAAGTACCAGGAAAGCAAAGAAAGTTTATTGAGGAGTGTTTCGAGTTTAGGAAGACAAAATGGAAACTCAAGGACAACTTTCATCATGATGCTAGCAGATAATTTTTCTCATTTAGCTAAAAATATTGATGAAGAGGAAATTATAACCATGATCGACAAGTTATTTGATTACAACAGTGTTGATCAAAACTTGAATCAATTGCATTTGATGGCAGCTTTTTTAGAGGGAAAAGAGGTGCCCGAATTTTTTAAGAAAAGAATTTACCATCACATCGATATCGACGTTAATGAATTACAGAAAATATTCGTCGATGAAAAGGAGGACGAAAAGAATTCATGGGTTTATAGTAACCCAGATTTATTAATCTCTCTGCAATCTGAATATTTTGTGAAATGCCAAGAGAATGAATTGCGTCATTACTTCTATGAAGCTATCGAAGGAAATCATGAGGTTGGTAATTTTGATAAGTTAGTTGAAGCTTATGCAAATAGAGGTGACGTCTTAGACGCCAATGAGATTGTTGTTCTGTTTATTTCTCCTGGGAAAATAGATAGAAAATATTTGACGATATTCATAAATAGAATCCCAGATTATAAGTTTACTGACATCCGAAGCAAACTCCACAATCTAGTGGAATCTGGAGAAATAGATAAAGAAGATTATCTATGGGTATTTAAAACGATGGCGTCTGAATGTAATTTTAAGTTAGCCGACATGGCAATGGGTCGTATTTTGAGCGAAGAACAATTATCCGAGGAAGATAGAGTCACTCTAATAGCAAATTATACAAATAATGCTATCAGTCAATACAAGGAAACAAAAAAGAGAGAAGAGTACCAGGGCTGGTTAATTTTAGGTCCAACCTTAGAGAAGATGACTGAGGTAGAGAGATCTGGTTACGCAAGAAAATTTTTTTTCTCATTACTAGATGACGAGGCAGATGATTACAAGAGAGCGAGCTTTGTGTTTAACAACTACAATTTAGAATACTTAAAAGTTGCCTGGCCGAACAAAAAAGATCAAGCTAATTATCTAAAAAGCGTTATTGATAAAACGGAAGAGTATGGCTCTTTAAATCAATTGGCTCGGGAGTACTTTAATCAAAATGAAACTTATGAAATTCTCGATGAAAAATATCGGAAAGAATTAGAAGCAAGGGTGTATGGTACGCAAGATGGGACAGTTTGTTGCACATTGATTGGTCTGATTAATCGCATGACTGATGAACAGAAAAAAGCCTATCTTGAAAAGTTAAAAGCAAAGGAGGACATTTTTGAAGGTTTACAATACGATAACGGAGTGGTAAAAATTTGTCAAAAAATTAACGGGAGCTGTTATGAAGCAAGTCTGACGGAAATAGAGACGATTCGTCAAATATATTCCAAGATCTTGGACAGCAACTTGTTAGACGGCTCAGCTTTAGAAAAACTTTTTGACAAAGAAATACTGATTCGATATCCCGATCTTCTCAAAAAACATGTCGAACAATTTTTGAGATTAAAATGTGGTGATGGGTACCATATGTTGGACACCCTCTCTACGGAGGGAAGGTCAACCATTGACCACGAAGATATTAAACAAATCAGTCGCCAGACAATGGAGTCGGGTAATTTGACGAGAAATTTTTATCAGCGAGCGTTGATTGCTGATAAAGAAAATCCTGATTTTTATTTGGATCAAGAATTGTTTAATATTGGTATTGTGAATTTTAAAAAAGAGCCAGGGTTAAATAATTTAGGACAACCAGAGCTTGCATTGTCTTTTTTTGATGAATTAAAAAATGGTCCATATTCTTTGAACGTGGCACAGGAAAAAATATTATTATCGCAATTTTTAATAGTATTTAATTCTTCTAAATCTCTTGAGCTTTGTTATAAATATAATCAAGATATTTTTGAAGAGCTGGTGGTTGAATCGTTAAAAGGAGAGAGCAATTCAGATTTTTTCCTGGCTTTGATGAACTCAAATATTATTTTTTCTGAAAATTTAAGTAGTGAAGCAATTGGTTGTTTTAAGAAACAACACATAAATAATAAAAAATTATTTTGGAATTTATGTGACCACTTTAAAGGAGTTCAGCAGTTCGAGGGTCAAATAAAAGAAATTGCGTATAACCAAAAGGAAGAAAACAAAACAGAGTTTAAAATGATTTTATTTGATCATGATTACCTCAGCGCAGTTGAGTTGAAAAACTTTTATAATGATTCCGTGAGAAATGGAGAAGGGAGTGTCCGTCAGCATGTTTTGCAGTCGGCAGACATCCTTGGCTCCCTGGCCGGCCGCGGCAAAGTTGATGATTTAAGTAAATTTTTAGATAAACCTAATGCTGAAGTGGAACGGCGTCTACAAAGTATCGCCGAATTTACATCTAAGTATTCCATTGAAGATAAAGGACGAACTATCGTCGTTATGCTTTTTGCTAAAGAATATTTGCCTGAGTTATCGTTGGAAGAAGTCATAACGAAAGTTGCTGGGCGTCTTAATAAATATGAAAAAATTCTCGAGAAATATTCATACAAAAATATTCCAGAAGGACTCCAAGCCTCAATTGGTATGGAGTATGAGGTAACCAGTTCAACCGCTGCTGGCTATAAAGAAATCACCGGTCAAGATTTCAAGACTGACATCCTTCGTTTAAGTAAAGCGGCAAGAGTCGGTGCTGGAAGAGACGCTGTCCACGAAATAGCAACTCGTCCTGCTCTAAATCCATATTTGATGTTATTAGAAATGAATATTTTAGATGAGACAGATTTTGTTGATTTGAATTTTGATCGTTCGCCTGATTATCAGAAGGGAGCGCGAGGATTTCATTTAACCATTGGTGGCGAAAATGGTTTGAAGGTAGATGATAGTACTAATTTTTTACAAAACGCTATAATCGCCGCCTCTTGGGGTGGCGTCCAAGCCGGTCAACTAGGCGTAAAAGCAAATAAAGGAAGAGGGGTTTCTCTTCGAGATAGAGGGATAGATTATGATAATAATGTTAAATTGTTTGAAGAAAAAACTCCTGCCGTTGAATTGCGTTCTTTATCGATGGATAAAATGGAGACCCTTCAACGGGCTGTAACGACGGCCTATCATGGTGCTATTGCTATTCAAGCCATGAACAAGCACTGTTCAATCAAATCTTCAGATATTGGCTTAGCCTTCAATATTTCTTCCAATAAAGCTGAATTCTTTAAATTGTTAACCTTAAAAAGTCCTGACAAAATAGATAATGTGTCTTCAGAAATTATTTATAACTGGGCAGAAACAGTGGCCGAGATTGAAAAAGCCTCTGAACATCACAATGAATCATTTTTAAGCGATGAAACCGTTGGTTACTTGGACGAAAATAATATCTGGGTGGATAGCAAAGAATTTGGCGGTGAATACAACAAAAATCGTTTTGAATCAGTAGTGAAATCAATGGATCCAACTTTGTCGGTTGAGGAGTATGTAAACTCAACAAAGATTGGGCGTCAAGAACTATTTTTCGGTTTTAACGAAGATTTATCAGACAAACTCACTAAAATTAACAATCTCTTTCTTAAGTCTGGATCTGCTAGCAATGTTTTGGAAGGTGAAAAGATGGTTAAAGAGCAAGTATTCAAGGGTGACGGAATTAATGCTTTAGCGATGTTGCAGTTTACTAAATTTGATAATGAAAACTTGGAATATCGTAGTGATAAAGAATTTCTAGAATCAACTGTTTTTGATACTTCAGGCGACAAGCGGGAAGGATATTATTCGGTCCAGGGAGGCAGTGAAAAAATGTTGACTCATGCAGTCCAGCTTGCCTTATTAAAGTTTAATCATAAAATGGAAGCTTTATTGAATTAGACATCAATTTCAGTTTGTGGTGATACTTGTCTTTTTTCCATTTTTCCATTATATTTAAACCTATATTTAGCTAATTATTTAAATTTATGAATGAGCAAATTATTTCACAGGAGGGTTACGACAAGCTACAAGCCGAACTCACTCTCTTAACCACCGTTCGCCGCAAAGAAATTGCCGAACGTATCGAAAGAGCCAAGGAATTGGGCGATTTAAGCGAAAATGCCGAATACAGTGAAGCCAAAGATGCTCAGGCCATGAATGAAGGGCGAGTGTTGGAATTAATTAACACTTTGAAGAATGTCACGATTGTTCAGCACGATGCTTCTAGCACCGAGGTGGCGATGGGTTCCCGAGTTACCGTGAAGGTTAATGGTATTGAAAAGCAATTCTTGATTGTTAGTTTCAACGAAGCCGATCCAATCAATGGCAAGATTTCTAACGAATCTCCTTTGGGTGTTGCTTTTCTGCATCACCAGAAAGGGGCAGAAGTGACCGTCGAAACTCCTAAGGGGCCAGTGAAGTACAAAATTACGAAAGTTGAATAGTATGATTAAGGCCGTCATTTTTGATTACGATGGCGTGATTGTCGATTCTTTCGCTTCTGTTTTTGAGGCCTATAAAGTTATTTGTGAGAGGTTTAAGGTTGATTGCCCGGAAAATCTTGAAGAGTTTAGAAAAACTTTTGGCCCAAAACATCACCTCAATCTTGGTATCTCGGATGATGATTTTCCGGAAGTAAAAGAGATTTATAGGAAGGAGATGATGAGCCGTGAGCATGGACTTTTTCCCGGGATTACAGAAGTAATCGAGAAACTGAGTAAAAAGTATCAACTTTTCTTAATCTCATCTTCTCACCTCGAAGAAATAAAATCTAAATTGCAGAAGTTTGACCTGCTTAAATATTTTGCAAAAATTTCTTGCGGCGCTAATTTGGAAATGAGTAAGAGCGGGATGATGACCGAGTTACTTTTGGTAGAAGATTGTTCCCCAGAAGAAGTAATTTCCATTGGTGATCGCGTTAGCGATTGTGAGGCAGCACAAAAAGTAAACATTCCTAACAAAAATATTATATTAGTCACTTATGGTTGGGACTTGATTGATAGTGAAATTACCGATATTAATATCGCCAACACTCCCCAAGAAATTTTGAAGTATATTAATTAATTTGTTATATGGAAAGTCAAAATCTTTCAGAAACGCCAGGCGGTGAATACGCCGATCGTTTAAAGAAATTAGAAACTCTCAAGGAACAGGGCGTGAATCCTTACCCAGCCAAAGCTAGTCGCGATTTAATGATTGCTGACCTGTTGGCTGATTTTGCAAAACTTTCCGAGGATCTCAAAGAAGTCCATCTCTGTGGCCGTTTGCGCGGTGTGCGCTCACATGGAAATTTAACATTTGCTAATCTAGAAGATGAAAGTGGAACTTTGCAAATCGCTTTATCAAAAAAAGAATTGGGAGATGAGCAATACAAAAGATTCGTGAAGATGATTGATGTCGCTGATTTTGTGGAAGTGCTCGGTACTTGTTTCGTCACCCATAAAGGCGAAAATTCTTTGATGGTTAAAGAATGGAAATTACTTTCCAAAGCTCTTCGCCCAATCCCAGATTACTGGTATGGTTTCAAAGATGAAGAAGATAGACTGCGCAAACGCTATTTGGATTTATTAATGAATCCAGAAACTAGAGAATTGTTCAAGAAAAAAGCAGCCTTTTGGGAGATTTCCCGAAACTTCATGAAAAGCCACGGCTTTTTTGAAGTGGAAACCCCAACTATTGAAACAACTACTGGCGGAGCTGAAGCCAATCCATTCAAAACTCACCACGATGATTTTGATCTTGATGTCTTCTTGCGTATTTCGGTGGGAGAACTTTGGCAGAAGAGATTGATGGCGGCTGGTTTTGAAAAAACTTTTGAAGTCGGCAGAGTGTATAGAAACGAAGGGTCCAGCATGGATCACTTACAAGAATTTACCAACCTGGAATTCTACTGGGCTTATGCCAACTATAACGACGGCATGAAATTAGCGCAGGAACTTTATCAAGAAATTGCAAATAAAGTTTTTGGCACCACCAAATTCACAACTAAAGGTATGTCTTACGATTTGGCTGGTGAGTGGCCAAAGATTGATTACCGTGAGTCGGTTTTAGAAAAGACGGGGATTGATGTTTTGAAAGCTTCCGAAAAAGAAATGGCAGCCAAACTGGCAGAGTTGCAAGTGAAATATGAAGGAGCTAATCGTGAACGTTTAATGGACACTCTTTGGAAATATTGCCGCAAGACAATTGCTGGTCCGGTCTTTTTGATTAACCATCCAAAGTTAGTTTCACCTTTATCAAAAGCCAAAGAAGATAACCCTGAGCTCACCGAACGTTTTCAGATTATTATTGCTGGCTCGGAAGTGGGTAATGGTTTTTCTGAACTTAACGATCCAGTTGATCAACGAGCAAGATTTGAACTGCAACAGAAATTAATTGACCGCGGCGACAAAGAGGCGATGATGGCGGACTGGGAGTTTGTGGAGATGCTTGAACATGGTATGCCACCGACTTGCGGCTTTGGGTTCGGTGAAAGATTATTTGCCTTCTTAGTTGATAAACCAATTAGAGAAGTAACCCTGTTTCCGCTGATGAAACCGAAGATGCCAGAGGGCGGGGAAATGCCGACAGTTTCGGTGTAAGTTGGAGCTTGAAAAAAAGATATAATAATGTAGAATATATTTGTTGGCCAGTGTGGTCAACATAATTCGGGGATCGTCTAATGGTAGGACAACAGGTTCTGGTCCTGTTTATCTAGGTTCGAATCCTGGTTCCCGAGC
>JBMOHF010000017.1:0-17278 GCA_049317985.1 Patescibacteria group bacterium | reverse complement strand
TGAGATGGTTTTAATGAATAATTAAAACCGCCATATGTGTGTACCTAAAACAACTACCCATTAAGAATGCCTTTAGAGCTTTAGACTGGGAAAAGGCGAGGGATGGTAAGTGGGAGAACTTTTTACTTCTGGGACAAAAAAGAAGCCCTTTGTAATAAAAGGGCTTCTTGTCGAGTTTTTTGTTCCTTGCTAGAACTTCATTATTAAGTACGCGCTGGCGATTTTTTTCACGCAGTCGTATCTTAGTTCTACAATCTGTTTTTGAAAAATCTTGTAAGCTTCAAAAACGGGTCCTATTTTTGCCTGATTTCCACCCGCAGTTATTTCTGTGCCTAAGCCAACGGCTACGCGTAGAGTGTATTTTTCTAAATTTTTCCCGAATAGCACTTCGTAGTTATGTATTTTTCCTATTTTACGACCCTCAACTTTTAATGAATAATTACCAGCTAGGCAGATCGGTGAAAAATGTTGAGTGAAATATTGAGGAATAGCCAATTGATCAACTATTTGAGCGTAGTGGTCCTGACCAAATTTCTCTTGATCAACTTCACCAAAACCAGTTTCGGAACTGAGCCAGAAACTACCGTTAGATTGATAGTTAAAAATGTTAAATGTTCCAAAATTCTTAAGGTTCTTTGTCCCGGCAAAACCCCAGAAGCTGCGCAAGTTTTTTTCAGCTGCTCCAATGTAAAAATATTTAGGGTGGAATGCTCCGAGTAAATAGTTGTCTGCCGCTAAGCCGTCCGACTCTTCATTGCTCCAGCCACCGTTCACTTGTTGTGTAAAAACATAGGTTGAGGCAGTCATGTATCTGTTAGAGAATTTAAAACCGGCGCGAAATATGGCATCAATTTTCTGACCGAAAGTAACGCCCAAATCAAGTAGGGTAAACGGGGAATCATCACCTATTGTCCAGTTTACAGAATACTGGTCAGTTATGGTGTTGTTACCAGTTTTAAGTAGGGTTAATTTATGATCGCCTGCAATATTTGAGCCAGAAAGTATTAACCCCAAGGCGTCTAATTGATTGTTGGCAAAGTGATCATATTTTACTTCCCAATGTTTCGAGACTATATCTATTCTTTGATAGAATAGACTAACCTTATTGGTATCCGCAGAGAGCAAAGTCTCCAGATTAACGTTTTGACTGATGGCGGCTAGGCCAACTGTTAAAAATACAACAAAAACTACTATTCTTTTCATTTTTAATTTATTAAGTGATACAAGATTATTTATTGCATTTTTCGAACCTCTTGCTTTGTAGATCCAAAAAATGCAATAAATACTCAATACCGATTTTTCAATGAACAACTAACCAGAAATTATAGCATATTAATTTAATTATGTCAATATATATAGAAAAAATAGGCTAGAATTAGCCTATTTTATGCTTAGCTTCGCGAATAGCATATTTTCAGAGCTTTATAATATATATCCTGTGTTAAAATTAGTTTAGATAAATTAAAAACCCTGAAACTGTTTTAGCTTCAGGGTTATATATTTTTTAATACAATGTACGGTTGTAAAATTTAAGCTCTAATCTACCATTTTCTCCAGCACTACTATTACAGGGATACTGAGTTATACCACAATTTTTGGGCTTAAATTTCTCATCTAGTTCAATAAATTCTTCCGGAGACAAGTGCTCTAAATTAGCACGGAAAGATAAAATTGTTAAATGATGCGTGATTAATAGTACGTGTCTATTCGCAAATTCTCTAATCAGCATTGCAACTTCGGCACGGCACCTTTCTCTAACTTCTGCTACTGACTCCCCTTGTGGAAATTGATACCAATAAGGCCCAAGTAATTCATAAAGTTTTTTTTGCTCTGGATGTAAAACATTAAAAATTCGCCAGTCATTATATAATAATGACAATCCATGTTCCTGTTCGCGGATTCTTTCGTCGGGAAATTGAGGAACATTTTTAATACTCGGCCATCCGTTAATAATTTGATTCAATGTTTCCATGGTCCTTAAATAAGGCGACACCATAATAACCTCTGGCTCATGTATTATCTTGGATAAATTTTGACCAGTAACAAAAGCCTGATTTTGGCCATTGGTAGTTAAAGGTGTTCCGTAATCGTTTGTCCTTAGCGAATACTTATTTTCCATTTCTTGTGCCAGATTAATAGTTATCTTTGACTGGTGATCTTTTTCGTATTCTTCCTTGAATTTCTGATATGATTCATCTTCATTCTTTTTATGGCTAAGAGCATTATAAGCCGACTCTCCGTGCCTAATCAAAGTTACACTTTTTGGCCATTTCGCTTTCTTCATTGTTTAATCTCCTATATTAAATTTTAAGTTGTTAATGTAATAAAAAATAATACTATAAAAGCATTATTATTGTCAATTGAACTCCATATCAAGAACGCGTTTAGAACTTTGGACTGGGAAAAGGTGAGGGAAGAGTTGGTGGAATTGGCGGAATTGGGGAAATAAAAAAGAAGCTATATTTCGAGCTTCTTTTTTTTGGGTTCAGATTACTTTAACTTTTCGATTGCAATTTTGAATTCATCTTTAAGATCGTCGCATATGTTATTATTTTCGACGGCAACTAAAAAGCTGGCTGGAATGTTTGTCTTGTTAACTTCACTAAGCAATGAACTAGTTCTTTTAACTATTACCCCAATCAAATCGAAATTATTTGCCCAAATACTGAGTCTTCCTCCGCGAGCCCGGAGCCAAAATGCGTATAAATCGTTGAAATCTTTTGTGCCCCAAACTATCTGGGACCCTCTTTCATTTATTAAGTTCTCTACACCTCTGGACTTGAAGCAGTCATCTTCCGTGGGGTGTGCATGACGCCAATAATCGAAAATTGTTTGAAAATCGTAAACTTTCGATAAACAATACTTGACACGTTCGTTTAGGATTTCATTACATTTTATAAAAAATCTTTTATTTTTGCGAGTAACAGGATCGTCCCAAAGATATGAGTTTATATTTCCCCCGTCTTCAATTAGTTCGTCAAGGTCTGTCGTTTCTGATAAAACCTGGGTCACTCTAGCCTCGATCTGTTTTATGGCAGTATCGCGTTTGTCTTGCGGAAAACTTAAAGATTCATACAGAGCTCCGGTCAGCTCATGAAATTCATTAATAGTTGAATAATCCCTGCCTTGTTTGGAATTTTCTTTTAACACTTTGGCAAGTTTCGATTCCGCGGTTTCTTTTTTGCAGACATGAGGCTCTGTGCGCCCCTTAACAACAGCAAATGTCAGCATAGCAGCTACCATTAGAACCATCACACTTCCAAATGCCCAATTAAATATTAACCAAATTTTGTCCGTCTTTTCTTCTTCTTTTTTTTCTTCTTCTTTTGTCATTTCTATGTTTTTTGATGATTAATAATTATACTAATTCCTGGGCTAACCTTTTGCAGTACTAGCCCGGCAATTACTTAAATAAATCTTATTTGTAAAAGAATTTGTAACAATTAGTATTATAACATATTGTTATATACTTGTCAATCTAATAACAAAAAATAGGCTAAAATTGGCATATTTTTATGTTTAGCTATTTTCTTAAAATTACCAGTACGAGTCCAATCATTTTTTCTTTCTCTTTCGGATTGCTTTCGGCAATTAATAAAGTGAGAGCAGTTAGGGCGGCCGAGGTTAGGCGCGAGGAGTCTAGTAGGCCACTGCGTTTTAGGAACCAAACAAAAGAGAAGGCGCCACAACGTTTATTGCCGTCAACGAAGGGATGATTTTTGACCATAAAATATAGAAGGTGTGCAGCTTTTTCTTCAATACTTGGATAGATACCTTGCCCGCTAAGCGATTGCATAACGTTGCCGACGATTCCTTCAATGGATCCGCCGTTTCTTTCTTGAGCAAAAATGTTTGTTGCTTCCGATTTTTTTAACAATTCAACCTTTAGCTTATTAATTGCGGAAAATAACTCATCAGCAGTCAGTTCAACCTTTTTCTTCGTGACTTTGCCTGTGCCAAAAGTTTCTTTGTCATATGCACCCAGTGAGAACCAGGTTCCCGCAAAAACTTTGATTAATTCAAGAATGCTTTCGGTGTCTGGTTTCATGGTTGCCGGCAATAGAGCTTTTACTTTTTCTACCGCTGAGATGAATTCGCCATAATTTTTCTTGACCCTCGAAGGATTAATGGTGTAGCCCTTAGTAATGTGTTCACCCAATATTTTGCTTGCCCACTTTCTAAACTCTATTGCTCGAGACGAATTTGTTCTATAGCCTACGGCTAGAATAACATCTAAATTGTAGAATTGAACTTGGTAAGTTTTTCCGTCCTCGGCAGTATGTGCAAAATTTGCACATACCTGTTTTTTATTAAGCTCTTTGTCTTTGAGGATATTTCTAATATGTTTAGTAATAACCGATCTCTCCACATTAAAAACATCGGCAATTTGCGCCTGCGTTGCCCAAATTGTCTCTTTTTTAATATCTCCTTTGAGTTCAATTGCCCCTTGGGAGTTTTGATAGATTACTATTTTTTGGTTAGTATTTTTCATGCCACCAATTCTAGCATCCAGCCGATAAATAACGCTTAAATAAAAAATAAATTAAAAAACCGCTTCTTATTTAAGATGCGGTTTAAAATACAAATGTCTCGTGTACCTGTTTAGGATTTTTTGATCATTATGACATTCTCAACGTATGGATTAATTAATTTGAATGATGCGACAATGTTGCTCCATTCGTTATTTAAGAAATCATTAAAATCTTTTGCGCTTGTAATGGTCCTTTTTTCCAAAATCGCCTCACTTACTTTGCTGGATAATAAATCGGTAAATTCCTTTCCAATTTTTTGAGGGAAGGATGAGTCTTTTTGGGCACTTTGCATACCAAAGTGGTTAAACTGAATGGGAATGCCATTAGTTAACTTGTGGTGCAATAAGTTGGTGATTAAATTATTCCCACACCTCCTGTCGTATTTCATTTCGGAGTTAGCAACTTCTGGTAGGTTGATCATTTTTTGCAGTGTCAGAAAAAATTTCTGTTCGTTGCCAATTGCTGATAATATTTCCAACTCCCAGTTCATGACTTCTAGCCGAAGAGCAGCGTCTTTGCTAGCTCGTTCCAGTTCAAGCGCGTAAACAATAGTTAGCGCTTGGTCGTACTGCTGATTCCTCATTAGTGCCTCCAAGGTCAGCTCAGTTTTATAGTTAGCAGCCAGTTGGGCCTCGATTTGTTTGCGCGTTTCCCGAATATCCAGTTCAACATCATAATCAGTGTACATCATTTTTTTCGCTCTTGCCCTCTTGATTTTTTCAGAACCTCTGATCATTTCCTCGGTAAAAAGTAGATGAAAACGAGTTGGATTTGATTGGCAAAGTGGAGCCAAGCTCTGGATTGATAGTTGCATTTCTGCTACCAGTTCTTTCATAAATTCTTTGTATATTTCTTGTTGCATTGTTCCGGGTAACGAAGATTGCCTGCTTAAAAGTGTCTCACAAATTATTGCGGTGTTATTTTCGGAAATTTCAGCTAAATCTTCATAAGTAAGCTGTGAAATTGTTGTTTTGTTTTCCATTTTTATTTTTATTAAATTAATTTATTATTGACTATTCTCGGGGCGCTTTGGGCTCCAGGAACAGTCAATAATAAATACAGATGGATTTTATGTTAAGGTTCAGTTTTATCTATATTTTTATCATTTCATCTCTGTTTTGTCAACATAAATACAACAAATAGTTTAAAATTAGCCTATAAAATGTTTAACTCCCTATTAAGAACGCGTTTAGAGCTTTAGACTGGGAAAAGGTGGGGGAAGAGATAGAGAATTGGTGGGGTTGGGGAAATAAAAAAGCCCTACCTCAAGTAATGAGAGGTAGGGCCTAATCAGAAGATTATATATTTAACTTGTCTTTGTTAATCTTAAGGCAAGAAAAAATCTTTTGATTGGTGATAGTTTGTGCAGGCTTAAAATTTCCTCAAGAATCTTAAATATACTCTGTTTCCGCTGCTCTTTATCATATAATACAGTGGGAGCAATTGTTCCAGCCCATAATCTTTCTTGTAATATCTTCATATCAGGAATTCCTTCCCAAGAAGAAGTTTCTATTTTTAAGCTGTAGTTTTTCCAGTGAGTTTTATCTCCTTCGGTTGGAATTAGTTGGGCCTTGGCTTTTCCGAATACATAAATTCCACAGTGTCTGTCTCTTGCTCCTAATTCCAGACACTGATACTTGGGCTTGCTTAAAATAGTTGCCTTTACAAAGAAAGGTTTTAGAAGTGGGTTTGCATTAAGAACATCAAAGTCCTCGGTCATATCACATAGATATGGATTTGATTGTAAGTCATACACAGTTTTGCCAAAAAGTGTATTTTGGGCCCAATCAGCGTTTTGAAGATTAATTACAATTTTTTTTGTAAGCTCTTCATTTATTTTTATATAAATGTGCATCTTTTTGCCATTTTTCGGTCGGTTATAAGTGGCTTCTTATAATACGCCTCCAAGCTGGACTTGAAAATATTATATCATATTATAATTCTTTTGTCAATATTCCCGTGTTCGGTTCTGACGGCATAATCTGGGGAAAATATAATAGCCTACTTTAGCGTCACAATAGAGTCATAATAGCGTCACAATCCCAAAAAAGCATTTTAAAAAAGTGCCATTTTATACAAAAATAGGCTAAGATAAGCCTATAAAATGTTTTACTCCCCTTTGTACACGAATTCAGAACCAAATACTGGGAAAAGGCGAGGGAAAAGATAGTGGGATTGGTGGGCTTGGGGAAATAAAAAACGGGCCGTTTGGTCCGTTGTGGTTTATTCTTAAGGGTGAATAATTTACCCTATATAATGTTTAAGATTTGATATTGCTGCTTACTAAAGATTTTAAATAAACTTCAAAATAATTTTCGGCTTTAGAAAAATCGTTACCTATATGTTTTTCAAAATACTTTACAAAATCTTTGTCAAAATTATCTAAATTTCTTTGATTTCTTTCTGGGCGATCTTTATCAAAATATGGTTTTAATTCACCATCCTGAAAATGAAACGCTTTACCGCCAAAATCATCAAAATAAAATAATTCATTTTGCATAGTAAAATAGTTAATCTTTGCTAATCCTGAACAAACGTTAAAAGCATAAATTTCCGATATACCAGCACCAAATAATAAATAGAACACCTTATCTTGTGAGACGCGATCATAATCAATGCTGAGAAATTGGTGGTTTCGTCTTATAATTTCATTTCCGTATTTCCAATAGTCATGTATTTTAGGAATTAACTCATCCCACATTTTTGTAATTGGGGTAAGGTTGGTTGAACCGCCTTTTTCAATTAAAGCATTAATTCTTTTTTCTATGGTGTAACAAATATGCACCAGAAAAACAATCCAAATTTTTTGATTATTTGTCATAGTTATAAGTATTTAATAATTAATAGTTTCAAAATTATCACAGTTCTCTAATATTAAAAAACTGAGATAACTCAACAAATATTAACAACACCATCATTTTAACGAACTACTGTATAACAAAAAAATATAGCACAAATGCTATATTTTTGTCAATAGATCCGCTTTGTGCACGAATTCAGAACCCAGAACCGGGAAAAGGCCAGGGAAGAGATAGGGAGGTTGGTTGATTTAGGGAAATAAAAAAGGAAGTCTGATATTCTGACTTCCATTTAAAAACCTTTTTGGGTTTTTGTTATTTTGCTACTACTCTTACAATACCTTTAATATATTCAACATACTTAGATTCAGTTTGTTCAATACTTTCATAAAACGGGGGCTTAACAGAAACCAAGGCCCAGAGTGATACCGTCTGGTAGTTAAAGTAAGAACAATATTTTAATTGCACAGTATCCCCTGTCTGAGCTCCATTTTCACAGACAAGCGTAATCGAACGATTATACAGCTCATTGTTGCTGTTAAATCTGTTTGCGTATGCCTCTGGGTTTTTTTGTTGTAATTCAACGTCATGTTGCTCAGCTATTATATAAGCTGGCATAACGACATCCACCAACATTTGAGTTTTAGCCTGTCCTATTTTCTGCGGTGGGTCTAATGTAACATTCCACTTGCAAATAAAGAACAAGATCGTGCCTAATACTACCGCAGTCAGGATTATTTTTACCCAACTCATTTTGCTAATTTTTTTCATTTTACAATTTTTAATGTTCAACAATCAATTTAAGTAACAAAAAAGTATACCATAAGCATACTTTTTTGTCAAGCTCCCCATTAAGAACGTGTTTAGAACTTTAGACTGGGAAAAGGTGAGGGAAGAGATGGAAAAATTAAAAAGCCCACTAATATAAAGTGAGCTTTCTACGGTAAATGAAGTTAATTTTATTCTTCTTCAATTGCTGGCCGGTTTAAGTTAAAGCCAGGGATAAAATTGGTTCTAAATGTGATGGTTTTAAGGAAACTCATCCTATACCAATTTCTTAACTTTTGTTCGCTTTCTTTGTCTTGCAGCTTTCGCCATCTTGCTTTCTCCTTTCTCTCTTTTTCAGCTGCAAACTCCTTAGCGTAAAGTTTATTAACAATTTTTCGTAGCAGTAAGCTAATGGATGCAAGTAATAATATAATTACTATACAAAAAATAAAAATTAATTTTTCCATTGGTATATTTTTAACGTTCAACAGTAAATTTAACTATCAAAAAAGTATATCATAAGATATACCTTTTGTCAATAGCTCCCGGGGTGGGATTCGAACCCACGACCAATTGATTAACAGTCAACTGCGCTACCGCTGCGCTACCCGGGAATATTTTGTTTTGAATTGCTAGTCAAAATAAAAAACCTTTCGGTCTGTATTTAACTGATAACATTTTAGCAAAATTTGAAAAGATGTCAAACACCTAAGTATTTAGTAGATTGTCTTTTTCGTGATAGAACTGTTAACTAAAAGTTCTTTAAGCTATATTGTTATTCAAGAGTGAATAAATCAAAATTTATTTCTTTCACTCGCGTATAACTAGTAAATGGCCGCTTGGCCTCTAATATTTTTAATATCTATGGAAGAGAAAACAAAAGACACTTGTTACGCTGGTGGCAAGTGCACATGTCATAAAAAATGGCTAAAAATCGCAATGGCTATGGCAATTGCCCTGGTGGTATTTTTAGTTGGTGTTAGTGTTGGTGCCCATTTTAGTGATCGTTCAGGGGGTAGATATCTTAACCAGAAGAATGCCAATAATTTCAATCGCGAAGGATCTGGTCAGTGTGGTGCAAGTGTCGATTCTTGTCCAATGATGCAAGGTGGTGGTCGCGGGGAAGGAATAAAAAGAAACATTCCAGTCGGTGTTCCAGAGACTCAACTTCCAGAAGTTGATGGCTCTGTCCCAGTAGCCACAACAACTATCAATCAATAAAATTTATTGAACTTTAGGTAATTGGCTGCCTTTTAAGGCAGCTTTTTGCTTTTTTTGAACTTTTCTGTTACACTAAGAAATCAATAAATTTATCTATATATTATGGCCGAAGAAGTAGTCCTTCGTTTTAGCGAAGTAAATTTTGAATACGTTCACAAGAAACCAATCTTGCATGAAGCAAGTTTTTCTTTGCGTTCTAGCGCAAAAATCACCTTGATGGGACAAAATGGTGCTGGCAAGAGCACAATTTTTGGTCTGATTCGCGGCGAATTAAAACTAAAAAGTGGTGCAATTTCTATCAAGAATGGTGCTACTATTGGAACAGCCAAACAAGTAATTGATCAGGATGAGCTAAGGCTTAATGTTGAACAATATTTTGCTCAAGCCTTCACTCCAGTTCCACCTGCTTTACGCAGTTTGATTAGCAAGGCTTTGAATGCTGTTAATTTCGAAATTCCTTTAGACCGAATTGTCGGCGAACTTTCTGGCGGCCAACAAGCGCGCTTGCTTTTAGCTTATGCCTTGATTCAAACGCCAGACATTTTGCTGCTTGATGAACCAACTAATAATCTTGATGCCGCCGGTATTGATCACTTAATTCAGTTTTTAATCATGTACGACAAAACCGTTTTGGTCATTTCTCATGATGCTGATTTCTTAAATTGCTTTACCGAAGGGGTTATCTATTTAGATGGCTATACTCATCAGACCGAAATTTATGTCGGTGACTATTATACGGTAGTGGAAGAAATTAAAGAACGGGTGGAAAGAGAAGAGCGAAAAAATGCTCAACTAGAAAAATTGATTAAGGATAGAAAAGAGAAAGTAAACTTCTTTGCCAATAAGGGCGGTAAGATGAGAAAATTAGCGAAGAAGATGAGAACGGAAACCGAAGAGCTTGAAGAGGATATGGTTGACGTTCGTCGAGAAGATAAAACTATTCGTGATTTCACAATTCCTTGCCAAGAGGATTTGTCTGGGACAATCGTGGAAATCAAGTCGGTAAAAATAATTAAAAATCATGAAGCGACTGACAAAGATTTTGTTAGAAAAATCGGTCGTCAAGATCATATTTTAGTTTCTGGTCCGAACGGTATTGGCAAATCCACTTTCTTACGCACTTTGGCAGCAGGGAATTACGAAGGAGCAAAAATCATGCCCGGCGTGAGACTCGGTTATTATAGCCAAGACTTTTCTACTCTCGATTTCAACCAAACGGTTTTTGATTCCTTGCAGGATTCAATGGCTGACGGCCTTGATGTTCCAGAAATGCGTTCCATCGCCGCAGGTTTTTTGATTAATGGTGAATTGATGGGAAGTAAAATTTCTGAACTTTCGGAAGGGCAGAAAGGTTTGGTTTCTTTTGTTCGGTTAGTTTTAATGAAGCCTGGTATTTTAATTTTCGATGAGCCAACTAACCACATCAATTTCCGTCACTTGCCAGTGATTGCTGAAGCGATTAATAAATATGAGGGCGCAGTGATTATTGTTAGCCACATGGAGGATTTCGTGAAGCAACTCAAGATTGATGATTACTTTGAATTTGGGAAACTATAAAAAATAAAGATGAAGAAAATAAAAAAGACGGAGTGAGCATAATGCTTGTTCCGTCTTTTGATTTTCATGAACTTTTTTAAATTCCCAGTTGTTTAATAAATTCTTTTTTGAAGACGAGAGCAAAATCGTTTTGCCCCATCCACTCTGTGTTTTCATAGGCCACCATTTCTTCATTCACACCGCAACATTGTCCTGTGAATTGAAAACAGGGGATATGAACCTCGCCACTTCTATCCGCTTTCATAACCGTATTACCAAAAAAATTGATTGTTGATAAATAGTTTGGCTTCTGTGTCTCCCACCACTCTTCGCGCCATTTTGCAATTAGAGCCTTTAGCAGCCCTTTATTTTCGAAAATTGTTTTTGCCTGAAAAATATCGACAGGCACAAAGTGATTGTCTTTAATCCATAAATTAAATTCTGAGCCACAAATAAGCCTTTTTGAGAATGGATTTTTTAAAAATTCCAGGTTTTGCAAATTGAATTGGTCAATTTGTAAGGATTTCTCATCTTGCCCATTAATTATATATTTTCCATATTCATCTTCAAATTTTTTTGGAAAAAGGTGCTCTGGGTCCCATTTTACATTAATAATTTTTTTCATTGCTGTATTTGTATTTGTTAAAAATCGGTTTCAAGTTATCTTACAAATAAAGGCTCGATTTGTCAACTGAAGGAAGCTTTGTTTTTTATTATTCTTTTCTTTGTTATAATATTCTGGTAAATATCTAATAATTTAAAGATAATCATTTTATGCACAAAGTCTGGAAGAGGATGAAAAAATTTTTGAAAGTTGCAGGGCCGGGAATTGTGACCGGTGCGGCCGATGATGATCCATCTGGAATTGCCACCTATTCACAAACTGGTGCTCAATTTGGTTATGGACAGTTATGGTCAATGGCCTGGCTATTTCCCTTGATGGTTTCTGTGCAAGAGGCCTGTGCTCGGATTGGGGCGGTAAACGGCAAGGGTTTGGCAGCGGTGATCAAACAATATTATAGTAAAAAGGTTTTATTTTTTGTGGTTGGGCTTGTGTTGGTTGCCAACACAATTAATATCGGAGCGGATATCGGAGCGATGGCGGAAGCAGCTCAACTTCTCGTGCCAATTAATTTCTCAATTTTATTATTATTTTTTACGGCATTAATTTTGGCTTTGGAAATTTTTGTTTCCTATAAGTTTTATTCAAAAATTCTAAAATGGTTCATTATTTCTTTATTAGCTTATCCAATCTCAATTCTTTTAGTGACTCAGCCTTGGGGTGAAATTTTGCGCGCTACTTTTATTCCGAACATTGAATTTTCGTTTGCCTTTTTCTTCGTAATCACCGGTGTCCTCGGCACAACAATTTCGCCGTACATGTTTTTTTGGGAGGCTTCTCAAGAAGTAGAAGAGGAGCGCTCTCGCCATTTAATTCGCAAAGACGGACGACCACGAGGATTGAAGAATTTTTTGAAAGATTTAAAAGTCGATAATTTTGTCGGGATGCTTGCCTCTCAAGCCGCTGCTTGGTGTATAATCATTTTGGCGGGTACTGTTCTTCATAATGGGGGTGTAACCAATGTTGGCACAGCAGCTGACGCCGCTCGTGCTCTGGAACCACTCGTTCAATCATTTCCCTATGCCGGCACTCTAGCAAAAGCGCTATTTGCTTTTGGTATCATTGGTTTAGGTTTATTAGCGGTTCCGGTTTTATCTGGTTCGGCATCTTATGCGCTTTCTGAAGCAATGAATTGGCGTGATGGTTTGAATTTAAAGTTTAAACGGGCACATGGCTTTTACGGCGTGATTACCGTTGCAACATTGATTGGCTTAATGATTAATTTTCTAAACATTGATCCGATGAAAGCTTTGGTTTTTGCAGCTGTTTTTAATGGCGTCGCTGCCGTTCCGCTTTTGTTTTTAGTTGCCAAGACAGCACGAAGTAAAAAAATTATGGGAGAATACCGCAGTGGTATTGTTTCGAATATTTTAGTTTGGCTCACTTTTGGTGTAATGGGTATCGCGGCCGTCGCTATGTTTTTTACCTTAAAATTTTAGATTTATCATTAATGAAACCTCCGTTTTTAAAAGAAATTAAGTTTTCTAAGTCAATCAATATATTGACTATCTTGTCGGTAGTATTTTTGATTTTTCAGTTTTCCGTTATTACACCAATTAAAGTTGAAAATGGTGTCGGCTTGAAATTTGATTGGCCCGATGAAGTGGCAAATTATTTTTGGGCGAAAGAACTTGTGGCAAATCACCGACTATCAATTCCGGAATCTTTTAACGTTATTGCTGAAAATCAAATACATCCGCGTAGTTTTAATACAACCGCGTTGGGTGCTTTGGTACCAGGGAGTTTTCTTGGCCTAATAATTTTATTTGCCTTCTTGGCAACAATTTTTGGTACTGGTGCAATAATATACTTTACACCAATCTTAATGCTTGGTGGCGCTTGGGCTTTTTATTTTTTAATCAAGAAAGTTTTTAATTCCGAAAATGTTGCTCTTTTGTCAGCCGTTCTTTTATTAATTAGCGCTCCTTGGCAGTATTATTCTTTTGAGTCTTTATTGCCTAATGTGCCCTTTGTGTCGCTATTGATAATTAGCGTCGCGTTACTCGTGTCTGCCAAAAAAAATCAGTACTGGCTCTGGTTACTTTCAGGTTTTACTGCTGGCTTGGCACTAGCAATCAGACCCTCTGAATTAGTTTGGGCCGCCGTCGCTTATTTAGTATTATTAATTGCTAAGAAAAATGAGTTGAGTTTGTTAAATTTTGTTGTTATTTTTGCTGGTGGTTTAGTAGCGCTTTTACCATCGATATTTTTTCAGTATAAAATCTATGGTAGTCTGTTTGTTTCTGGATATGACAAACTTCCGGACTTAGCTGTGCAATCCAGTATCTTTCTGAAATTATTAAAGCAGGCAGTCATTCCTTTTGGCCTTCATCCTTATCTTGCTCTTCATAATTTTTGGAATTATTTTGTATTAATTTCTCCTGTTACAGCCTTATTATCTTTTTCTGGTTTTCTGTTGTATCTAAAAAAATGGCGAGAGCAAACGATAAATTCTAAAATTTATTTTTGGCTAACGTTATTTATTTTTTTCTGGTTATTTAACTACTACGGTTCTTGGCAGTTTGAAGATCTGCGCACCCTTAGCTTGAATCGCCTTGGTGCATCTTATGTGCGTTATTGGTTGATTCTGTTTGCCCTAAGTTTGCCATTTGTCGGATTGTTGATTGACGAAATTTCTCGTCGCTGGAAATTAAAATATTTTAGCTTAGCAGCTGTAATTATTTTAGGCATTTTAAGTATTCGTCAGATTATATTTTCCGATCCGAATAATATTTTAGCAGTTCGTCGGAAGGTTGCTGATAATCGCACTGTGGCCGCACAGCTTGTAAAAGATATTCCAAATAACGCGATTATTATCACAAACCGTAGTGACAAAATTTTCTTTCCCGAACGCCGAGTAATTGAGACTTTTGGCCTGAAGGGTGATTTGAATACTATCCTGCCTAATTTAAAAAAATTAGCACCGCTATATATCCACGAGGGAGGTATCTTAAAACCCCTTTAGTGGTCTATTTATTAATTATTAGAACGGGCTCAAACTTAAAACCCCTGTTTTTTGCTATTGACAAATATTATATTACGTATTAAAGTATTTACAACCTTAAAAATTGAATAATGAAAAAAATTAAATTACTTTTACTATTTATTGGCTTAATTGTATTGACAACCGGTGTCTCCGCTCAATACAAAATGGGCCTGATGTACAACCCGCAAGGAAAAATGCTCCTCAACGAAACTAATAAAGGATTCTCCCTTGTTAATCCGTTGTATGCGGTATTAACTTATGAAAAAGGGAAAAACTCGGTTTCCCCGATGTTTTGTCTGAACGATAATTCCGTAGGAGTTTTCGCATCGCACAATTTTAACAAGACCAACGTTTATTTAGTAGGAGCAAAGAGCACCCAAAACCAAGATCTATATCTCGGCCTAGGTTATGGGATAAATGTTCCAACCTTCTCTTTGTTTGTCGAATTCGGCTCCTTAACTAACAAGTGGGAGCCACAAATCTACGTCGGCATGTCCATTCCGGTGATGTTTAATTTATAGGAAATTTTATCACGTTGAAAAGGAACTTTTTGTAAAAGTTCCTTTTTTTATTTTAGTGGCATTTTTTTCTAAATTCATAGAAAAGAATAACGCCAACACAGATGACGATTCCACTGATCATCCAAGATGATCTGATCGATAGTTCTTGGGCTAGCCAGCCAGATAATAATAATCCAGCGAATGCTCCGAGTTTTTCGATCATTGAACTAAATGAATTAACGGTCGCTCGAATTCTTTCTGGAGCCGCTAAATTGATCTGGACATCTTTAATTGGTTTAAAGAAGCCTCGCCCCATTTCATGCATCAATAATATGGCAATTAGAAACGGGTTACTAGTACTAAGTGATAATCCGATAATTGCCAGTCCAGTTATTAGCTGCGGAACGACGAGAAATGTTCGTTTTTCTTCGCTCTTCAGTGGTAATAACTTTCCGAGATATGCGCCGATTGCAATTGCCAGTGAAACACCAACAAACATCCAGCCTAATTTACTAACCGAGATTCCTCTTTCGGAGAATAGTATCGCCCAATACATATTAATTGACTGATATGAAAAATTTAACAAAGCAGAGAAGAGGGAAATATATAAAATATCCTTTCTTTTTACGCTATAAAAACATCCTTCTTTGGCAATCTTTAATATTGGTGCAAAACATACTTTTCCTTTGTTTCTTTGCCCATGGTTTTCAGGCCAAAATGAAACGTATGCAGCAACTAATAAATATGAAATGGCAGAAGCAATCCATGGCCAGGATAGGTTGATATTACCCAACTGACTTCCTGTGAATGCCCCAATCATAATGCCAATCTGACTTAAACCCATTTGATGTTGGAAAACTTTTTTGGTTTCGTTTTCTGCGTGAAAGTGATTCAGCCAATCAACAACCCATGATCTTGTAGCGCCGGAAATCAGAGAATGACCGCAAGCGCCAATAATTTCCGCGCTAATAAACAACCAGAAGTGATTTGAAAAATAATAGGCGGCAAAAGAAATTGCCAAGAATAATGAACCCGCGATAGTTGAGCGTACTCGTCCATAGAAATCGGCGAAAGCACCAGTCGGCACTTCCAAAAGAAATACTGATGCCATAAAAGTGGCATTAATGATGTTCATCTCCAGCAAAGTAATGCCTTTTCCTTTTAGGAACAGTGTATAGGTGGTGAAGAAAAATGAAACCGCGATTCCCGTAATAAATGCGTGAACCAAAAACAAACGAATAATAGTTTTTTTCATGATGAATTGTATTTAGTTGTTAATGAATAATTGAACTATATAAAAAATCCCCGGGCTATTTTACAAGCTCGGGGAGATTATATTCTTTATGGTTTTAATAAAAAATTATCTGTTGCGGTGTTTTTCCATATTATCGGTAAATACGTCTAAGGGCGCATTCGCTAACACCAACCCGGCTTGTGAGTCAGAGACTAAGCCAAAAATAAAACTCCAGGAATAATCCATGGTATTTTGGCAGGCTGGGTTGTGAGCGTTAATCTTTCTCATATAATTGTTCTGCTAAAGTATACGAAAGAGCAGTAAAATCGTTACAGCTAATAAATAAGCGCTTCTTAGGAGGAAGTAGTAGAATTTCCGATTCTTTACGACTTTGTATTCGTTATTTTTTAGGAATATTTTAAAGTTGATACATAATGTTAATTATGTCAATTTTTTTTGTTTTTATCGCGTATTTATGCTATCTTTATAACAGGTTTAAAAATTAATTTATTGTAAATATATGAAAAATAAGAGATATATTGTGCTATCCCTCGCTTTGCTAGTCGTTGTGCTGTCGGCGTGTACGACAAAGGAAACTGTGGAAAATAAGACGCCCGTTGTTGGCCTAACGCCAACCAGCACTCAAGTGGTCACTTTAAGCGAAGTCAATCAGCATGCTAGTCCAGATAATTGTTGGATGATTATTGACGGCAAAGCTTATGATTTCTCGCCATACATCAAATCTGGTCTCCATCCAGGTGGCGATAAAATTCTCAATGGTTGCGGTAAAGATGCAAGTGAAATATTTGCTTCAATTGAAAAACATTCAGGTCGGGCTCGTCAGGATATGGGAAAATATTTAATAATTAAATAAATCCCATGAAGAAACAGAAACTAATAATCATGATCACTGTGTTCATTGATGTTCTGGGGATTGGAATAATTATTCCAGTCCTCCCGTTTTTCGTGGAGTCTTTTGGTGTGGGGGCGGGCGTGGTAACGGCTTTATTTGCTGTTTTTTCCTTCTTTTCCTTTTTTTCTTCACCTTTCTTAGGCGCTTGGTCGGACAAGATTGGTCGCC
>JBMOHF010000016.1:0-19933 GCA_049317985.1 Patescibacteria group bacterium | reverse complement strand
GCCTGATCTTGGCATACTGGTTGAAAAACCGCCATATGTGTGTGCACATTACCTAACTGTATTGACAGAATACTACAGACGTGATACTATTTAGTTGCACATTAAAACTAATTAATAACAAAATAGCCATGCAAAAAGGTAAAAACTTCAATGAATGCCCTCTCACTTATCAAGAATTTATTGAGTTAGATATCAATAAGCGAGCAGTATATAATAATTTTTTCTTAAGTTTATACAATCATCATCGCGATGTCGGTAAAAATTACGAACGGCTAAGATCCGTTAATGCGGATCTCGCAAAAGAATTGTCTGAGGAATACAACCAATATTACTTAGGTGAAGAACCAAGGGAACAAGATTATCTCCCTGGCCACTGCTTTTCAATAAGTGCTCTTAGAAAGGGATACCAAGCATATCTGATTCTCAGAAAATCTTTCGCAGACGATGAAGCACTCCAAAAAGAAATGCAAAATTATCGCAGTCATCAAAGTTGTAATATCTCTGATGATTGGGCAGCATTTTTCGCCTAAAATAAAAGACAGAGGTCTTTAAAAACTCTGTCTTTTTTATTTTTGCAGTCTCGATTTACTTAATCCGACCACGATACTTTTCTGCGGCCAAGATTCTTTTGATTGCAATTATGTAAGCTGCCTGGCGCAGAGTAATTTCGCCGTTCTTTTCTTCAAACTTCCCCACCACCCTCTGCCAACCGGATTGCATTTTTTTATCGAGAAGATTTTTTAAATAATCCTCATCCAAAATTTGTCCGGTCCGATTCTGTGCCCACTCAAAATAACTAACAATCACCCCACCTGAGTTTGCCAGAATATCTGGCACAATCACTGTTTTTTTTGTTGCGAGAATTCTGTCGGCCGCAAGATTAATGGGGCCGTTGGCAAGTTCAACAATACAAGGAGCGATTACTCTCTCGGCATTATCGGCAGTAATCTGATTTTCTAAAGCGGCGAGCACCAAGATATCAACTGGTAATTCTAGCAGCTCGGCGTTGGAAACTGGCTTTCCTCCAGGAAATTCATAAACGCTTTTCCCACTATTTTTCCAAGAGGAGAGAGCAATAATATCTAAACCATTTTCATTATACGAACCGCCCTTGCTATCACTAGCAGCAACAATTAAGTGTCCGTCGGCCGCTAATTTTTCAGCCATAAAAAGTCCAGCATTCCCATATCCTTGGACTGCAATTTTTGCCGAGTTTTTTCCTGAAAGAAATTTTTTGATCATTTCTTTTGTCACGAGATATCCACCCTGAGCTGTGGCATCGCCTCGCAAAGCAATCCCTCCTAATTCAATTGGTTTGCCAGTAATCATTCCTGGCTCATGCGCTCCCTTAATTTTTTCAAATTCATCAAGAATGTAGGCCATAATCTGACCGTTGGTATAAACGTCTGGAGCTGGGATATCTTTGTCTTGACCAAGCTTATCATGAAAAGCTCTAGCATAAGCACGACTAATTTCTTCTAGCTCTTCCGGAGAAGAATCTTTTGGATTAAATTTTACCCCGCCCTTTGCCCCGCCATAAGGTATATCGGCCAGAGAATTTTTTAACGACATCCAAAAAGCTAATGATTGAACTTCGTCTTCGCTGACCTCTGGATGAAAACGAATTCCTCCTTTTCCGGGACCGAGCGCACGATTATAAATTATTCTCCAGGCGGGTAACTGTTTTCCGTTAACAGGTAATTCCGCATAGGAAACCTGAACTGGATTTTGCAAAGCCAACATTTGCTCGTCAGAAATATTTTCTAATTTTGCGGCTTCTTTTAATCGTTCTAAATTTTCTAAAACAATACTCATATTTTTATGAAACATAAACACCGAACAAACGATATTTTGTTGTTATAATTACTTACTTCAATAAGGCATCAATATCGCCTTTCAATGTTTCTTTATTTTTCATCCCAACAAATTCCCCAATAACCACTCCGCCCTTAAAAAGTTTTAAATTTGGGATACTTTGGATTTGATAATTCATTGCGAGCTCAGCGTTGCTTTGATTTTCTGTATCAACCTTGGCAATTTTTACTTTTCCCTCTAAATCACCAGCCAATTCATCAAGGATTGGTGCCATCATGCGACATGGCATGCACCAAGGGGCCCAAAAATCTACTAACACGGGGATCTCACATTTTAATACTTCGGCTTCGAAGTTGTCTTTTGTTAATTCTAAAGCTTGTGACATAATTTTATTTTTTAAATTTTAATTATTTTTTATTTATTTCATCAAATAGTTTTTTTACCTTATCTTGGTCAGTAGTTTTTCCTCGTCTCAAGCAAGATGTTAATTCTTCTTCCATCACCTTAGACATTAGAGAAGCGGTTGCTGATTTAATTGCTTTCAACTGAATTAATAATTTTAAACAGTCGTGCTTTTCGTCAGTTGAAATAACTCTTTTTATTCCTTCAAGTTGACCAATAATATTATTTATTCTTTGTTCGATAGTTTTCATATTTCTATATTATAGCACACCCCTGGGGGGTGTCAAGTAGAAAGCTGATTGATGTCTTTTTACTTCATTAAAACCATAAAATAATTATATTCATCCTTTTTAAAATCGATTGTCTTCAAGCCTGATTTTTTAATAATTTTTTTAAGCTCACAATCTTTAAACGAATGATAGTATCTAAAACGGTTTTCACTCTTGGAAATTTCTCCGCCCCACTCAAAGATTGCATCACCAAAATCTAAGTCTGAAAGGAAAAATACTTTTCGCCAAAAATTAATCCTTCGAGCTCGTAAAAATTTTTTATTTTTTGCTGGCCGCCAAACACTCAAGACTAATTTACCATCTTTCTTTAATTTGTCGCCCAAATTTTCTAAAACTTGCACTCGTAAATTATCACTAGGTAAATGATGAAGCGCGGCAATACAAAAAACCCAATCAAAATTATTATTTTTGACTTTTTTTAGTTCCAGTAAGTCGTCCACAATAAAATCTCGATCGGGATAATTTTTTTTTGCGCAATCAATTAGTTCGGAGCTATTATCAAAACCCAGATATTCAAAGTCGAGTCCTTTAAATTCATCAAGCAGTCGCCCACTACCACAAGCGGCATCCAATAAACTCTCCCCAGTCTTCACTTTTTTTGCAGCTTCAACCAATTCTGGCCAGAGTAGCCGTTTTCTGGTTTGACTAAAATCACTAGCAATTGAATCGTAGTTATTTTTTACTAATTCCAAAATTTTTTTTTCGGTTATTTTCCTCATATTGAAGAAAGGTATTCTCGCTGACGATGGTCAGTTTGTTTATTTTTCTCAGCTCTTTTTGGATTTAAACAATTATCACAAATTCCGCAGGGCTTTGCTTCGACGTCGCCAAAATATTTTAAGATAAATTCACTACGACAAGACTCGCCAAAAACATAATTTTCCATTTCATCTAACTTGTCATAAGCGCATTCTAATTTTTCGCGCAAAGCACGAAAATTTATTTCCAAATCTTCTGGTGCCACCCGCCTCAAGACTCGAATCTCTGTACCACGAAAAGGTGGTTCATATTCCGCCAAGTCCGCTTCTCTAAGAGTTTTAATTAAACGCTGGACTCCTTCTTTTTTCTCACCAATTATATTAGCGATCTCTTCTGGATTAAAATTCCAACCTTTTCTTAAATCTTCGGAGAAACGTTCCTCTAATTTTTCCAGAACAATTAATTGCTTTTTTGCCCTCTTACCAATCGCCCCGGATAGGGTCTCATAATTAGCTTTGAACTTTAAAAAGGCATTCGACGTTTTTTCGTTGGGACGAGATAAATAGCCTTCTCTTTCAAGAATTTTCAAAGCCGTGCCAATCGCCATTTCTGGTAGACTTTCGGAAAGTTTTTTGCCAAGCTCGGCATAGGTAATTAATATTGATTCTTTCCCGATACTTTTTTGCTCGTCATCTTCAATTAATAAAATCTGATATAGCTCCAAAATGGCATTGGCTGGCGGGTTGTCCCCTTTAATAAAAAATTCTCGAAGGAAACGATCTTTTGGCGAATATAATAAAAGACAAAAACTTTGTTCACCATCACGTCCCGCCCTGCCCGCTTCTTGATAATATGCTTCGATTGTTCCAGGAATATCATGATGAATCACAAAGCGAATATCTTTTTTGTTAATTCCCAAACCAAAAGCATTAGTTGCCACAACAACCTGCGCTCCGCCGGACATAAATTTTTCTTGCACCCAATGACGACTATCGGTGTCCATGCCAGCATGATAAACAACTGCCTCGACTCCATTATCTAATAATAAATTTACCAAATCATCAGCCTTTGAACGAGTGCCAACATAAACGATTCCGCAGGCGCCATTAAACCCTTTCACCGCCTCGCTGATAATTTCCATTTTATTGGAATCACTACTTTTTACCACTCCGAATTGAAGATTTGGTCTAGCAAAACCGGTAACAACTCGTTCCGGGTTTTTTAACCCCAACTGTTTAATAATATCATCGCGCACTTCAGGAGTTGCCGTTGCGGTCAGAGCAACACAGGGTGGATTGCCACAAAATTTTATTGCTTCTCTCAAACGTAAATAACTTGGACGAAAATCATGACCCCATTGACTGACGCAATGCGCTTCATCAACGGCGAATAAAGAAACTTTTAAACTGCTTAAGCTCTCCATGAAAGCTTTGTTATAAAAACGTTCCGGAGCAATATAAATAATTTTATAATATCCGTTCCGGATTTCCTCTAATCTCTTGGTTGTTTCGGTAATTGAAGTGGATGAATTAATGAAGGTCGAAGGAATACCAATTTTTTCCAAAGAATCAACCTGATCCTTCATTAAAGCAATCAGCGGAGAAATAACAAGAGTAATCCCTTCAAAAATTAAAGCTGGCAATTGATAAATTAGAGATTTTCCACCACCGGTTGGTAAAACAACAAGAGTATCCTGACCTTTTAAAACGGATTCAATTGCTGATTCTTGCCCGCGACGAAAACTACTATAGCCATAGTGAATTTTAAGCAGCTCTTTTAGCTGCTCTTTTTGTCTTTCAATATTTAACATGAGAACTTATTTTTTATGATTATAAATCGCCAGGACGTTCTTAAACAACATTGCAATCGTCATCGGCCCAACACCGCCTGGTACGGGAGTCAACCAAACATTCTTTTTTGAAAGAGATTCAAAATCGGCATCGCCCTTCGTTTTTCCGTCGACTTTACTGATCCCGATATCAATAATCACCTCTTTGTCATTAACAAAGGTTTCGTCAATAAAACCTGGTAAACCGAGAGCACTAATAATTAAATCCGCGGACAAACAAGCTTTTTGAGCTTTCAAAAAAAGTTTCTTTTGTTCTTCTGGAGTTTTTGAACTAAAATCTTTTAAAGAAACTGCAGTGACATTTAAGTCAAATTCGGCCAATGACTCTTTAACGGTATCGCCAAAAATTTCTGAATTATGAAGAACACAAGCTTTTTTTCCAGTCGGCTCAAAAGCAATCTCAGCTAATATCCGAAAAATTGAGGCAATCACCGGTGAAAGAACAAAATCAGGTTTATCTTTTAAGAAGCCATCCGCGTCTTTTTCAGAATCTAATTTTTCTAAAATCTTTTCGGTGTTCAGATGTTCAGGTAATGGTAACTGAATTAAAATTGCATCAATTTCTGGATCGATATTCAGAAACCCAACTGCTTCGAGAATTTCTTCTTCACTAGCATCTTCCGCAAATTTATATAAATAGGTATCAATGCCAACTTTAAAAGCTTCTTTTTGTTTTAAATCAACATAAAGCTTTGAATCCTCTCTCTCGCCAACCAAAACAATCGCCAAGTTTGGGCGAGTAGAACCAGCTTCAGCAATTTTGATTGTTTCGGCGACAATTTCGTCCTTAACCTTGTCGGCAATACTTTTTCCATCAATAACAAACATGTGTTTCAAAAATATTAATAATAAACGGGAAATTTTTTACAAAGATTTTTTATTTCTGCTTTAACTATTAAGCCTTCTTCTTCATCTCCCTCAATTGCTCGAATTACTAAGCCCGCTAATTCAACGGCATCACTTTCTTTAAAGCCACGCGTGGTTATTGCTGGTGTGCCAACTCTAATCCCTGAAGGATTCATTGGCGGATTCGGATCGTTAGGAATCGTTGAACGAGAAACAGATATTCCGGCGAGCTCTAATTTTTTTTCAGCGTCTTTTCCGCTATATTCGCGCTCCGAGAAATCAACAATAAATAAATGATTATCCGTTCCACCAGAAACGATTTTATATCCTTTAGAGATAAATTCATTGGCCATTGCCTTGGCATTTAAAATTACTTGCTTGGAATATTCTTTAAATTCTGGTTTCAAAGCTTCACCGAAAGCTACAGCTTTTGCGGCAGTCATGTTGTCGTGTGGGCCACCTTGCATCCCTGGAAAAACTGCTCGATTAACTTGGGCGGCATATTTTTCCTTACACATGATAATTGCTCCACGCGGACCACGTAAAGTTTTATGAGTGGTGGTTGAAACAACATCAAAAATCGGAACTGGATTTTTTAATTCACCAGCGGCAATGAGTCCCGCAATATGAGCAATGTCCGCGAAAGAGAAAGCACCGATTTCGGTCGCGATATCTTGAAAAGCTTGCCACTCAATTTCTCTCGAATAGGCGCTAAAGCCGGCAACAATCATTTTTGGTTTGTGTTCGAGTGCTAAACGTCGAACTTCCGTCATGTCAATCAAGCCGGTTTCTGGATTCACGCCGTATTGAACAAAATTATATAAACGACCAGAGAAATTCACTGGATGACCATGGGAAAGATGCCCACCATGATCAAGCTTGAGACCTAAAATAGTGTCACCTGGCTCTAAAAAGGCCATGTACACTGCCGCGTTAGCTGGAGAACCGGAAAGCGGCTGAACGTTCACGTGCTCGGCAGAAAATAATTCCTTAGCCCGAGCGATGGCAATGTTTTCGACTTCATCAATAACTAAATTGCCACCGTAATAACGCTTACCGGGATAACCTTCGCTGTATTTATTAGCCAAAGGGGTGGCGAGCGCTTTCAAAACCGCTTGTGAGGCATAGTTTTCGGAAGCAATCAGCTCAATCTCCGAGTTCTGACGCTCCGCTTCTTTGCTAATTAAAGCAAAAATTTCCGGATCCTGTTGTTGTAATTTTTGTAATTCCATATCTAATATCTTAGTTTACAAGGGTGTTTTTGTCAAAAAACCCTAGTTTTTACTAGGATTTTTTTAATTATTTCTTCATCACCTCCAGCACCTCATCCCTTTTCTTTTCCATTGTTTCGAAGTCTAGGGCCTCTAGATTGAGGCGAACAACATTCTCGGTGTTGGAGCAGCGGACATTAAACCAATACTCTGGATATTCCACACTGACGCCATCTAGTAAACTAATTTTCCCTTTGGCATATTTCGTCTTAATATTCTCTAAAACTTTTTCTTTGTCTTCAACTTTCAAATTTATTTCCCCGGATTGAAAATATTTATTATAACGACCAAAATATTCTGAAGAACTCATCCCACTAGCGCTTAAATCTTTTAATAATTTCAAAATCATCACCACCGGCATTTCAAAACAACCGATGCTTTCATTCAAGAAAAAGTGTCCGGAAGATTCTCCAGCAAAATACGCCCCCTCTTTAATTGCTTGATCTTTGATTAAAGAATGCCCAACCCGAGTGATAATTGGGATACCCCCATTTTCTTCTATTAAATCACGAGTAATGCGCCCCGGGCGAACGTCATAAGCAATTTTCGATCCTGGCCTATCAGCTAAAAATAATTTTGCCAAAACGCCACGGATTACAGCCGGAATAATCACTTGTCCTTCATTGTCGACAAAAAATATTCGATCACCGTCACCGTCAGTCGCAATTCCCAAATCTGCGCCGCACTCTAAAACAAATTCGCGCAGTGGCTCAATATTTTCTGGCTTCAGAGGGTCGGCTTCATGACCAGGAAAACTACCATCTAGTTCAAAATTAATTTTATGTAATTCGCAGTTGAGTTTATAAAACATCTCCTGTAAATATTGTGCCCCCATTCCATTGGCGGGATCTAAGGCAATGACAAATGAATTAATGGATTCCTTATTCACTAAGGCGAAATCATGATCAATTTGGAGACTTAAAAAATCATTTCGATTCGTTAATTCTCCTTTCACATCTGATAATTCCAATTTTTTAGCAACAACTAAATTTTTTAAATCTTCCAGACCGTTTTCACTGGATACTGGCAGAGATTTTTCACGAACAACTTTAAAGCCATTCCATTCACTCGGATTATGGGAAGCGGAAATCATAACCCCACCATCCGCCTGAGAATTTGAAACTGCAAAATAGAAAGTTGGTGTAGAAATTATTCCTGCATCAATCACCGATGCCCCAGCCGATAAAACTCCTTCGATTAAAGCAGTTTTTAGTTCCGGAGAAGAAAGACGCATATCAGAAGCAACTAAAACTGAAAGTTTTTTTCCCGATAATTCTTTGCTTCGAAAGTTTACATAAGCAATCCCTAGCTCTCGTGCAAATTCTACATCAAAATCAACTCCAAAAACGCCTCGAATGTCATATGCTTTAAAGATGTTCGGATTTAACATAAAAATTTTAAATTAATTTTTCTTTCAAAGTCTCCGCTAAAGCTCCCCCGCCAAGAATAATCGCTGCTAAAGAAAACAACCAACCAATAAAAGGAATAGAGCACAACATCCAGACCACAAAAATTCCAACAACCATCGCAATAATTGGCATCTTCTTTTTTGTTAAGTAAGAAACAATAAAATGACCAACAAAAATTCCGGTAATAATTTTCCCGATAAAAAAGAAAATGAGACCAAGGGCTAATAAAATAACCGCTAAAGGCAAACCGATAAAAGTGACAGCTAAAATTAAAGCAGCTAAGGGCAGAACACCAAGGATAATCAAACCATTTAATAAATTTAAACCCCATTTACTTTTAATTCCTTGAAGACTTTTTTCAACACCGCCTTTCCATAAGAACCATAAAACTAAAGCAACAAATAAAACTGAAAAAATCCCAAAAATTCTCGCCCAAATAAAAGCACTCCAATTAAAAGATTTTTTTTCTGGTTGGCTCCTATTTACCTGGCCAGCGACCGATGACTCACTCTCAATGCGAGCATTATTAATTGAGGTGTAGTTTAGGTTACCAGCAATAACCGCTTCTTTATTTATAACTAAAGATTCGCTACCTTTTTTCCCCTCAATCTTTAAATCAACATCATGACCAATCTTCCCAGCGATTAAGGCTTCTGAAACTGAGCCATGCAAATTACCTTCAATCGTCCCGCGAACTTCCGCCGAAACCGAGAAAATCAAAGCATCCCAGGCAATATGGGAATTTTGAGACAGAATAGTGACAGCACTAAAAGCATTTAAATTTCTCCCCACTGAACCATTAATATTTATATAATTAGCAGCAGCTCGAATATTTCCTTTCACATCGCCATTAAAGTTTAAAGCCTGAGCAGCGCCAATCACATCGCCATTAACAGTTCCATTGACTGTAATAGTTTGCGCAGCACCAATCACGTCACCGTTGACCGTTCCGTCAATTGTAATGCTCTGCCCGGCGGCATAAAGATTACCCTCGATCGTTTCATTTTTCCCAACGTAGATATTATCACGTGATTCCACCGAAAAAGCTTTGGCGGTCATCGGAATCGACCATAAAAAAACGAAGGCGGAGAATAAAAGAAGGGCTTTTTTCATATTTGTCTATTTTAGTAAATTAATATAATGTTATTATAGATTATAACTCAAAACATGGAAGAATCAAAACAAAAAATTAAAGCTTTGCGCCTTCTGATCTCGGAATTTGGACCGAACATCAAGAATGGCGACGGATTATCAGCGGCAAAAAGGTCAATCTGTAAAGAATATGGCCTCGATTTTATTTTAAACTCGGAATTATTAGCGATTATTCGCAAAATGACTAAAAAAGAGCGCGCCAATTTTACCGAACTAGCTTCCGTCTTAAAAAAACGAGCTGTTCGCACCCTTTCCGGGATTGCGCCAGTGGCTGTTCTAACAAAACCTTATCCTTGTCCTGGTGTTTGCGCCTATTGTCCAAATGAGAAAGATGTTCCGACTAGCTACTTATCTAATGAGCCGGCTGTTATGAGGGCGATTATGTGTTCTTATGACCCTTACCGCCAAGTCGTCACTAGACTTGGATCATTAGAAAATAATGGCCATGAACCAAATAAGATTGAATTAATTGTGATTGGTGGCACTTGGAGTTATCTGCCAGAAAATTATCAATATTGGTATATCTTAAATTGCTTCAAGGCAGTTAATGATTTTCAAAAGGTAAAAAAAGATATTATCGTCATTAAAAAACTCGCAGCTCCTTATAAAAAATCACTCTCCTTGATTGAGTTGAAAAAAGCTTTAATCATCGAACAGAAAAAAAACGAAGTCGCAAAATATCGTCTAATTGGCTTAACCCTTGAAACCCGCCCAGATTATTTGAACGAAAAAGAGCTTTTGCGGATGCGTGACCTCGGTTGCACGAGAGTGGAAATTGGCGTACAAGCTGTTGACGATGAAATCCTCAAAAAAAATAAACGCGGTCATCTCGTCGAAGCAATCGCCAGAGGTACTGAACTTCTAAGAAATTTTGGGTTTAAAATTACCTACCACATCATGCCAGCTCTTCCTGGATCAACCCCAAAAAGAGACTTGGAAATGTTTGAAGAACTTTTTTCTGATTCCCGGTTTCAACCAGACCAAATCAAATTTTATCCAACCGTTGTTACGGCTGGCAGCCTACTTTATCGCTGGTGGAAAAAAGGTTTATACAAACCTTACAGCGATGAAGAATTAAAAAATCTAATTATTGCCTGCAAAAAAATAGTTCCTCGCTACGTCAGAATTATTCGCTTAATTCGTGACATTCCAGGAGAATCAATTATTGCGGGAAATAAAATCACAAACTTGCGCCAGATTGTTCAACAAGAAGGTGTGGTTTGTAATTGTATTCGTTGTCGAGAAGCTCACCAAGAAATACCTAATTTAAAAAACATTAAAATCAATATCGAAAAATACCAGGCAGGAAAAGGCGTAGAATATTTTATTAGTGCTGATAGTTTAGACGGAAAAATTCTTTTTGGTTTTTGTCGCCTAAGCATTAACAATAGCAGTCCGATATCAAAAGCCCTGGTTCGCGAGCTTCATGTTTACGGCGAATTGGTCCCAATTGGCAGTATTAGTAAAATTCAACACACTGGACTCGGAAAAATATTACTTGGCGAAGCTGAAAAAATTTCCAAAAAGAATAAAGCCGAGAATATTAGTGTTATTTCCGGTATTGGCGCGAGAAATTATTATCGAAAACTCGGCTATCGACTCGGAAAAGGAAAATCTTCAAGTTATTTAATTAAAAAATTCACTTCCTAGGAAGTGAATTTTTTTAAAAACCATGTTTTAATTATTTTTTCTTATCATCCTTTTTCTCTAAGAAACGGAAGGCTAAAAATAATAGCTCCAGCTGATTAACAATATGAGTCACGAAGAAACTTTCATCACCATTTTTGATTTGTGCCGGTAAAATACAGACTGCTTTAACATCCAGATTTTCCTGGTTAGATTTAATTACCGTACAACTATCGCCACATTTACCGGCGAATATTTGACGGTTATCAAATTTGTCAAAATTAACATCTTTTCCACCTCTTGCCAAAGAAGTATAGTGTATAGTTTTACCCGTGTTTAAATCAACGATTTTAATAATAACCCAGTCAATATTAATTATTGAAAGAATCTTTTCGGCTAAACTAACCATCAATTTGGAAAATTCTTTTTTATTCGATGGATATTTTTTAAAATTAAATAGATTTTTTTTAATTTCTTCTAATTGTAAATTGACGGTACCAATATACTTAAAAGAATCTAACAAGCGCTCCTCAAGGTTACCCTGATAGCGCTTCATTTGCTTGGTCTCTTTAAAATATAAGAAATGTGTCAAATATATTATTAAAAATAAGACAAAAACAATTAAGCTTTCAATCCAATAATGAAACCGGACAGAAATTAAAAGGGGAATCAAAATAATCAGCGCCGTATTAAAAACAATCAGCGAGACAAAGGCGATTTTAAGTATTTTCTTCTTTTTCATAATCATTACCTTAATTATCCTTTATTTTTCTTAGACTGTCCATAACTTACTGCCATAATCGTGGCTATTGGCGCTGAAAGGCATAAACCAATTACACCAACTAAAGTACGAACAATTTCCGTGGCAATCTCTTCATTATTAACTACTTGTGAAAAACTGAGGAATGGCTCTTGATGGAGGTTAAAAAGTAAAATTAACGGCAGAGAAGCGCCAGCATAAGCAAGAAACAGAGTGTTAATAATGGCACCAAGGTGAGCCCGACCAACCTTCATTGCCATTTTAAAAACCTGGGGGTTAGAAAGATTAGGATTAGCCTCTCTAATTTGTGCCACCGCTTCTACTTGGCCAATTACCACGTCATCTAAAACACCAAGAGTACCGATAATAATCGCGGCTAGTAAAAGTTTATGAAAATCAATTGCTTGTTTTGAAGCATCGATCAAGAAAGTGACTTCTTCTTGCGCTGCACCAGAAAGCCTTGACCAGTCACTAAAAATATAAGCCAGAATAGCCGTGACAATCAAAGAAATACCAATCGCTAAAACTGCTAAATGTGATTTTCTATTCCAACCTTCCGTTAAATAAACTAAAACCATTAAAACTAAAAATGAAATAAAGACCCCAACCAACAACGGGTCATAGCCCAAAAAGACTAAAGGCACTAGGACTTTCATGATTAGAAAAAAACTAACCGCCAAAGATACCAGGGCCCGAAAACCCATTTTTCCTCCAACCGCAATCACGGCAATAATAAAAATTATTAATAACCACAACAAGCTGTTTCCCCGAACATAATCCGTCACATAAAATATTTCATTACCATTTGCATCTTGACTACGGGCCAAAAGAACTTTATCGCCAACCTGATAAACATTTGAGGAAACCACATCTAAATCTGAGATTCCGTTATACACAATCCTTTGACCTTTTAAATCACCTTCTAATATTCCAACTTCGAGATTTTGTTGTTTTATTATTGAACCATTTTCCCTAGTTGTTTCCTGCTCTTTCAAAATTTGCGTTATTTCTGCTTTTAGCATTTCTGCCCGACCGGATGACTTGTCTGTTTCCGCTCTTAACTGGCTAGCACTCGGAAAAAGCACTAGCAGCAACAAAAAAACAGAAAAGAAAAATTTATTTTTCATAGATTAACTTTGAATAATCTTTAATCGCTCGCTCACTACTAAATTTATAGGCATTAAATCTGATTGTGCTAGCCATTATTTTTTGCCACCTTGGCTTGTCTTGATAAAAAATTGGTAAAATTTTACTTTCTAAAACATCTAAAAGAACTTTATTATCCGAAAAATTATTTAATGAATTAATTGCCCAACCGGTTTTTCCTTCGCGGCATCCTTCTAACCACCAACCGTCGAGTGTGCTCAGTTGTGGCACGCCGTTTTGTGCCGCTTTCATCCCACTTGTGCCGGACGCTTCGTTTGGTGGAAGAGGGGTATTTAACCATAAATCGGCGCCGGCAACTAAAAGCTTAGCTAATTTAATATTATAATCTTCGATAAAAACAATCTTTATTTTATCTTGATAGAGTTTCTGGAGGGCAATGATGTTGGAAATGGTTTGTTTTCCCTCTTTATTTTGTGGATGCGCCTTTCCACTATAAATTATTTGGATAATTCCCTGGTTTTTTTGAATCTTTAAGAGGCGATTCATGTCCTGTAAAATTAGCGTTGATCTTTTATATGGTGTGAAGCGCCGCGCCACAACTATTGTGAAATCGTTAATCGCTAAAAAATCACCAGTTAATTTTAAGATTTTCGAGAACAACTCTTTTTTATTTTTTTGGTGAGCTAACCATAGTTCTTGTTCGGGGATGCTTCTTTTTTCCAGGAGTTTGTTGTTCATTTTCCAACCTGGAAAATATTTATTGTAAATTTGACGTAATGGATCGGAAACCCAGAAATTTAAATCAACTCCATTGGTAACAGATTTAATTCTTGCATTAGCAAATATTTCACGTGAAACCTGTGCATGTTTTTTTGAAACACCATTGATAAAACCACTGAAATATATCGCAATTTTTGCCATATCCAAACCACTTTCGTTAACTAAATTTCCGAGAAAGAATGGAAAGTCTGAGAAATTTTTTCGCATTTCGTTAATCGAAAAAACATCATTTAATCCTTGGATTGGACTGTGTGTGGTAAAGATGCAACGCTTTTTTAACTCACTTAAATCTCTTTTTTTATCTCGTAAAAATAATTCAACAAACGCCAAAGCCCCATGACCTTCATTAACGTGAAATTTATCTGGTCTGATTTTTAAAGCTTCTAAAATTTTTACACCGCCGCGACCTAAAACAATTTCTTGTCTTAAGCGATGAAGATGATTTCCGTTATAAAGCCTGTCGCAAAGACCGCGATAAATTTCTTTATTTTCAGGAAAATTGGTGTCCAAAAAATATACTGGGACAACCCCGCCATCCACTCCTTTAATAGAATATCGCCAAACACCAACTGACACCAAATCACGACCGATCATAATAATTGATTTTGTTGGTAATTTTTTCAATAATTTTAAATCATTATCTTCTAGTAGCTCTTTTTGTTTACCAAGACGGTTAATAGTTTGTTTGAAATACCCAAAACGACTCAAGAGACTAACTCCAACCATTGGTATTTTTTGATCGGCGGCTGAACGCAATAAATCCCCAGCGAGAATTCCTAAACCTCCTGCGTAATTATTTAGCTGTTCGTTCACAGCAATTTCCATACTGAAATAGGCAATCAGATTTTTTTTCCGTTGTATTTTCATATACTATTTGATAAATAAGTTTTCGCCAGCTAATCTTCCAGTACTCCAACAAGCTTGCAAATTAAAGCCCCCAGTTGGTCCGTCTAAATCTAATACTTCTCCGGCGACTAATAAATTTTTAATAATTTTAGAACGCATAGTCTTTGGATCGACCTCCGATAAATCGAGCCCGCCAGTGGTGAGCATTGCTTTATGATATCCTGCCACACTAGAAACTTCTAGGCTAAAGTTCTTTATTGCCTGACAAATTGTTTGGCGGTCATTTTTGGAAATTTTATTGATCTCCATTTCAGGAATTATCTTTGCTATTTTCAAAATTTGATTAACTAGCCTCTCTACTAAAAGATCCGCCAAAACATTTTTAATCTGTTTATTTTTATTTTTTGAAAATAAGTCTTGAAGCATTAGATCTAATGCTGTTAAATTTTTTTCGGGAATAAAGTCGACTACTAAAGTTATGTCTGGTAAATTTCTCGCCACCAAACCGCTTGAAGCAAATATCGCGGGGCCACTTAATCCATTCCCAGTAAAAATAGCATCGCCAATTCTACTATCAATAACTTTCTCGTTTTTTTTCCAAGTGAACTTTGTTTCTACTAAACTAACCCCTTCCAATTCTTCAATAAAACTTTCTTTAATATTTACTGGAGCTAAAGCAGGGTAAGTTTTTATTATTTTATGACCAAAACCTTTGAGCCAATTATATCCGTCACCAGTTGAACCGGTTGTTGAATAAGACAAGCCACCAGTCGTAATTAAATAATTTTTTGCAAAAAATTTTCGTCCATCAACTAAAATTAATTTTGAAATTTCATTTCCTTTTTTCTCTATCACTTTAACCGGCGCTTCATAAATAATTTCTACTTTCGCTTCTTTTAAATATTCAATTAAAACATTTAAAATATCAATTGATTTGTCGCTTGCCGGAAAAGCACGATTATTGTTTTCGATTTTTATTTCAACACCTCGCTCGGAAAAAAAATCAATTACATTCTCTGGTGTAAATTTAGACAAAGCAGAAAATAGAAACTTTCCATTTTCACCAAATGATTTTACTAAATCACGAACGCTGATTGCGTTCGTTAAATTACAGCGGCCATTACCGGTGGTTAATAATTTTATTCCCAGACGTTTGTTTTTTTCAAGTAAAAGAACTCGTGCACCGAGCTCAGCTGCCCTCCCCGCCGCCATCATTCCGGCTGGTCCGCCACCGATTACAATCAAGTCATAAGTCATATATATTATTATGTCATTTATCAAGAAAAGGGGGTAGAGCGGAGAGCGGGGTTATTGAAAAAAGGAAATATTTTAAAATACGTATAAAAAGGAGTAAACAAACAATTAATTTACTTTAAATTTATGTCAAATAATACAACAAAAATAGTTGGGATATCGGGCAGTTTGCGCAAAGATTCTTATAATTCTGCCTTATTGCATGAAGCTTTAAAGCTATTACCGAATAATGTCGAAATGGAAATTCTGGATATTAGTCAAATCCCTGTGTATAATAGCGATCAAGAAGAAAACATTCCAGAGAGCGTAATCCGCTTCAAAAAACAAATAGAGGCAGCCGACGCGGTCTTATTTTCGAGCCCCGAATACAATTATTCTATTCCCGGAGGCTTAAAAAATGCGATCGACTGGGCTTCTCGTCCTTATGGAAATAATAGCTTTGAAAATAAGCCGGCCGCGATTATGGGTGCTTCAGTTGGAATGCTTGGAACGGCTCGAATGCAATACCACCTCCGTCAAGTGATGGTATTTCTAGATATGAAAGCGCTTAATCGACCAGAAGTTATGGTCGGAATGGTTCAGGAGAGATTTAACCCAGAAGGAATTCTCACTGACGAGAAAACCAAAGAAAAGATTTCTGAACTTTTAATCGCTCTGGTAGCATGGACGAAACAAATTAATAAATAAGGAGACACAAAAAAACACCCGGGCCGCGCTTGGGTGTTTTTGTTATTGATAGATTAACAATACATCATTTTTAAAATAAAAAAAGGGAAGTTATTCAAAACCTCCCTGTAGATATTTTAGCCTATTCTTTAATGTTTATCCACACAAATAGTTGCCTAATAAATATTGTGAATAAAAACATGAATATACCAGCAAAGCTTGCGATTGAGATTGTTGGCCATTTTTCTACCAAAGAATAAACAAACAAGCCAAACAGGATTGCGACCAAAAACATTATAAACGATAATTGATTGAAAATTAAATATTTCATGGTGAAGCTATTTTATTGTTAAACAATTATTTCTCTAGATTTATGAATCTAGGACTATAAACTATTTTATCATCCTCCTTAGTCCTTACGTAATCAATAATTATGCTTTTACTAGGGAATGCTGTGCGGAGGTAACAGATTTTATGCACCAGGTTCCTGTTGCTAATAAGCACCGTGTCGGTATTATCGACTGCAATTATGATTGATTTATCTTCGGAATTAACGTCTGGTGCTGAGAAAATAATCTCTTGGCCAGCTAGAATCGTAACCTTATGCCAATCGGCATCATTATGACAGGAAATTAAGAAAAACGCAGATAAAACTGCTGCAAAGAAAAAAAACTTTTTCATGGTTTATTTATATTGGTTTATATTTTAACGAACTATCCGGATAGTGTATCATTTTTAACTAAATTTGTCAATCTTTCTTACGAGAGAATGCGGAAAAACAAAAAATAACCCTAATATTAGAGTTATTTTTATGTGAATGGCTAATCGCAAAACGAGGAAAACTTTTTTGATGGAATATTTGGTAAATTGATACAAAAAAAGACCCTTGATGTTATCGCAGGTCCCTGGCATTTTAAGCTTGCCACCATTTTAATCGAAATATCATCGCTTCTATTGAAAAAGTCTCTTCTATTTTGTTTTCTTTATAATGACAATATTCCCAGTTTTTATTGCTATTATAATTTAATGCGTAGAGATCATTAAAATCTTCTTTTCCGGATACTAATAGGATAGAGACAAATCCATCTTTTTTATCATCTGACATAACAATTCTACTTACTTTTGCATACACCTTTACTTCTACACCTCTAGAGCTATAGCAAAAAGCAATCTTTTTATCGACCAGATCGAGTGGCGACTTGACCCTTGCTTTTTTACATAAGTCTAAAAGTCCTTGTTCATAAAATGAAACGGTTTTTTCCATAATTACTACTATTTTTTAATGAAACATTTTAACTTTATAATATAGCATAACAAAACTGTTTTGTCAATTATATTAGCTTCCCGGCGTTGTATATTATAATTAAATTTTGTTTTAACTAGTAAAAAGTGTTAAAATTTAAAAATGATAGAAAATATTTCACCTAAACATGAGTCTTTAGCCGCTACCAGTAGGGAAGAATCGGTAATCAAACCTGACGGAAGAAAGTCGGAGATTTTAATCAGCAAAGAAGAAAAAATTGGACAAGGGGCAGGTGGTGAAATTAGTAGAGTTAAAGTTTCTATTAGTGATGAAGAAAAGTTAAGAGAAATTCGGCAATCTTTTATTATCAAGGAATTTCGAGATAACAAAATCAATGGCGATAAAAAATTAGGGACAGAACATTCTCTTAAAATCTACCAACAATTAAAAAATCTGGGTATAAAGACCTGGAAAACCTATCGACAACTGGAAGGTAAAGATTCAATACTTATAACTGATGGCGGTGGAGATGATAATTTTATCGTTTCTACTAGCGATCGGTCTAGTGATAAGAATTATTTATTAAAAAATCGATACGAGATAATTAATCACTTTTCAGAAGCAATAAGTTCAGCCATTGAAGACGTATTAAAGGCGGGAAATAATAACCTTTACATCCCAGGGGATGCTTGGTTTGATAGTTTTAAAGATTCGAAGGAAAAAGAAAATTTTTTTTCAAAATTCAAAAAAATAAAAAAATGTGGGGAATTAACCGATGTTTTTATTGGTGATTTTGATTCTGTCCGCTTGATGGAACCACAAAATCAAAATGACGAAAAACTCCTCTTAAAAAATTTATCAGAATTAGAAAGTCATTTAGAAAATTCTCTTCTGCAATTTGGACCAAGAGAAAATTTAAAACATTACCGTAAAATTTATCAAAAACAGATCAATGCAATCGCTAATAAATTAGATGATCAAATTTGGAAAAGCATGCATCCAGAAAATAAAAGAAATGATAATTTCCAGGACTCTAATAAAGTTAAATGGTTTGAATAATTTACTAGAAAAAAATAATTAACTTTCCAAACTATCCACCCAAAGACTTAAAATATTCACGTAAATAAAACGAACCTTAAGGTTCGTTTTTTTAATGGGTGGCTAATCGAAATAGTTACTGAATTCACCAACACAAACAAAAAAGACCTGTTAAATTAATAACAGGTCTATTCGCATACATTGCCTTAGATTCTTAATCTTTATCGCACAAATTTTCCATTAGTCGTACAATAATTGTAATCCATTGATTGTCTGGCGCGTAATTTAGTTGAAAAAGTTCCGCCATTTCTTTTATCACCCCATAATCCCTGATAGAAAAATCTTCTGACCATTTTCCTTCCCTGACTGTTTTGGCGATCGCCCATAAGGTAGATATAGCCTCATCAATCATTGATTCGTGGCCTGAAACACCCACACACCAATTACGATATTTTACGGCTCCCGGGTATTGCTCTAATTCTTCATTTTCAAATTCTTTGGAGCGCATTTTTTGGAAAAATAATGTTTGGGTAACTTTTTTGGCTGAAAAATGTCGATATTTACTATCTTTTTCCTTAGGAACGTAGCCGATTTCTTCAATAATTGTAATATTTTCGGTACAATCATGTTCCGTGAGATAGAACCCCTCGCAAATTGGTTTGGGATTATTTGGCAACTGCTCGAGCGCCTTTTCTAAAATACTTAGGAACCCATTCATTTTGGGGTTCATAACTGAAACAAATGCTTTTTTCATTATTATAATTTTTAAAGATCTATATTAATTAATTCATCAATTAACTGAAAAATATATCACTTTTAAAAAATTTTGTCAACAGAAATTGGTAATGTGCACACACATATGGCGGTTTTTCAACCAGTA
>JBMOHF010000015.1:0-21985 GCA_049317985.1 Patescibacteria group bacterium | reverse complement strand
CGCCTTTAAACGCACTCGCCGGCTGACGCCGGCGGTTTTTTCCTATAATAAAAAAGCGTCTTATTTTCTAAGACGCTTTTTGGTTATTACCGGTTTAATCCATAGTCTTTTTCTATTTGTCTTTGAAATTTATTATGAACTAAAATTTCAATAGACCCAAGCCATAAATTAGTGCCTTCTTGGTTAAGTTTTAGGTCTGCAATTTCTTCAGACAATCTCTCTTTCTCATTTTTAAGAAATTCTAACATTTTATGAATCATCCCTTGTTTTTTTAAACAGCGGTGTACTTTAAAATAGAAAGATTCATCTGGGTAAGCCCTATTCTCAGCACTTCTAATAACTTCTTTAAAAAGTTTCCGATCATTTTTTTCGGCAAACTTTAATAATAGCCAAGTGGGATAAGTTAAGCGGTCCGTTCTGATATCAATAAAATAATCTTTCTGCGGACGTTTTTCAGTGGTACAAACAAGATTATTCGGAATCATAAAATCAGATAAATCACCATTAATTTGAACACCGCGACCGAAATATATTCCGATTTTATATATTGCATCGGCAGTTTTTTGGTCCAGTTTTATCTCAAAGTAATCACTTACCAATTCAAAACAATAAGCATAAAGAGCTCCAACGTCAGGAATGCAATGGTTATCGCTATATGCCTTCCAAAATACACTCTCGTTACTTATAGCGTCCCAATTAGTAATTCTTAAGTCCTTCTCTACCGTTAAACAACCGAAAATCCCCCAACGATATAATTCCAAATACCTTCTTAACATTCGCGCGGGAAGAAAGTTGGTAACCTCTGTAAACAAGTACTGACTTGTTATTAAGTTAATATTATCCTCATACTTTGTTTCCGAATCGTTGTTCTTGCCATCGGTAACCCAATTAAAAGCATATTCCGACCAGATTAATAATTCCGGAACAGCCGATAATCTTAAAAGTTCTTCGCTATGTTTTTCCGTGTCTATCCCAAAAACTTTCGCGGCTATAAATACCTGTGCTACTCGCTGATGAGCAACTCCAAGTTTTTTCTTGAAAAATTTCTGATAAAGAAACTCTAAAGTCTCTGAATCACTACGACGCTTAAACTCTCTGATAATAAAATCATCAAACTTTTTACCTAACTCCTTGTTATAAAGATGGTAATTGTCTAAATTTTTTCTACTCATTGTATGCCTCCTTTTATTTGATTGTTAAATAACTAATAAATTTACCAAAAAGTTGACAAGCGTTCAAAAAAATATATAATAAATAAATGATAGTAAACAATAAGTTTACAATAGTTCCATTTTCATCCTCCCTTCAAGAGGAGATTTTTACGATTTTATCTAATGGGCCAATTAACGGTAATGATTTGTTAAACACAATTGCCTCAAAATACCCAACAACTAAACAGGGTGTTTATAAGGCGCTCCGGAAACTTTTGGATGACGAAATTATTATAAAAAACGAAAAATTTTTTTCCTTAAACACAGTTTGGCTTTCTAGATTTAGCGACTTTATTGAAAAAAGTGAAATAAACCTTGGGGCCATCTTGCCGTTTTCAGACAATTCTCCATATCAACGAAAGGTTATTAATTTCAAAAACACAGAAGCACTAGATATTTACTGGGGGCATCTGTTTCTGACTATCACAAGAATATTTAAAAGTGAACCGATATTTTTTTATAACCACCACAGTTGGTTTATCCACGAACGTCCGCATTCTGAAAAATATTTATACAATATATCCTTAAAGAAGAGCCAAAAGATTCTAATAACAATTGGCGTGAAAACAACCATTGCCCAGAAATTTAAAGAAGACTTTACAAAAAACAATATACAAATTGCTATCGACGAAACTTTCCCTATTTTAAAATCTGACCACCTATGTATAGTCGGCGATTACTTTATAATCACCAGATACAGCAGTGAAACGTCATCTAAGATAAATTCATTATTCAAGAAGGCCACCGCATTTGGAGAAACCGAAACTAAAGAACTGCACAAAATATTGTTAAATTGTAAAAAACCAAAAATAATAATCACAAAAAATTATTCGAAGGCGAATGTCTGGAAGCACAAGTTGGCTAAAAATTTTGTAATTAAAAAATCTGAGTTATAAATATTTTTTTGACTGCAGAAACCAGCAATATTTTTACCTATTTAAAAAGCGTCTTATTTTCTAAGACGCTTTTTGTTTACTATTTAACTTTAACCAGTTTAAGATCTATCTTCTTAATCTTTTTGCTAGTTGTCTTTTTGTTCACGTAGGTAAATTGACTGATACTTCCGTTGTTTCCTTTTCTGCGCCAGAAATCAACTTTCCAGCCAAACTTTTTTGCGGCCTCATTAATTGTGTTAACGTCATCGTAATTTCGCAAACAATAAAAGTTGCGAGACACCTTGTCGTTGCAAACGAATCTGCCCAATTCGAGATCGTTATCTTTTGATAATTCAGCAGCAATCCATTGATTGCCTTTTGGGTCTGGTTCTGCAAACCATTGCATTACTGGTTCTGGTTTTTTTTCTTTTCTCACTACCATGATTTATAATATTAAATTGTTAAAAAATTATTTTAATTACTATCTTATTTACTGTTGGGTGAAATATCTAAATTTTTCACCAACTTAATCCCTGTTTTAATATATTCGTCAAAATTTTTGCGTTTCAAAAATTTATTCTTCAATTTTACTTGTAAATCTACTAGCTGCGGATAGTTGTGATTAGTGTAATAACCTCTTTTATCCCAGGGCCAAAAAACTTGTGCCCCTGGAGTAGAGGTGATCGCAAAAGCAGCAATTTCTGCTAGCGCCCAAACTTGATTCTCATTCAAATTAGACTCTGAATAATTATGAAGATATATTTCAAAATAATGCGACAAGATTAATTCGTGCGCCGTGATTCTTCTTTGCGTGAAAGCGTTTTCTTTCCACCAACGCACAATTTTTCCACCGTTTCCCCAATTAGAAATTCCTTGATGCACCGGAGAAATAGCGCATTCATATTTTTTGTAATACCATTTGTATCCTGTAACGTTTTCAACGTATTTTGAAAATTTACTATCAATCTCATCCCAAGATTTTTGGTATTCGTTACAAGAATATTTTAAATATTTATTTAATTTTTTATATTCAACTTCAATTTCTGCTTGCTTAAAAATTGGCCCAGAACTGACCATAGTTAAATCGTATTTTTTGTCGATAATAAATTTAAGTGTCATAAATATTATTTATCTTCACTTGAGCTATTCTCGTCCGGGTAACAGCACAAAACATTATCTAAATATTTTATACCGCAAAAATAATCACAGATGGAAATATTTTTGACTGCGCATTTGTGAGTATTCAAACCCTCCGCTTCATTCCATGGACATTTTGTTTGCTTCCAAGAGGTTTTATCTCCGGAAGTAAGATCAATGTCCATATTGGCTCCGTCCAAAATAATGGTTTTCATAATATTAAAATTATTTTTAGCTCCCAAAATAATCATGCAAAACACTCATGGTGACTAGACTTAATTTTTCCCCTAAACGGTCATAATCGGAAGACACGAGCACGTACCCCCGCCCTTCATTTACATGGATACTTCTGACATCAACATCGCGAATTATGTAGACATAACAATCACAGTCTTCTCCGTGAGTAGCCTTTCTTTTTTGGTAGAGTTTAAAGAATTCAAAATGAAAATCCCTCAAGCTAAGCTCCTCTTCAACTTCTCTTTTTAAGCAATCCTCGACATTTTCCTCTTCGACGCTACCGCCAAACAAGGTAATCATTCCCTGGTTTACAACGCCGAGTTTGTTATCGCGTTCTTGAAGTATTACTTCGCCGGAATTTGAGATCAGTAAAGCTCCTGCCCATTTTTTCATAATATTAAAATTACTTTTCAATCACAATATAGTCTCCCTCTTCAAGTGCGTGTATTGGCAAAGTTTTATCGCCAAAATCAGATAATTCTTGATACGCTTTATCCCAGTCTATCGGGCCCCTTGGGTCTCTATCGCCAAATCCCGATCGGTAATGAGGAATAAATTTAATCGGCAGGATCCCTAGGCCATTAAAACATTGTCGCCAATCACAGGTGTAAAAACTCTCAGACAGAACGTTTGAGCCGGCCGAGGCAGCGGCAACAACTTTCCCATCCCAAATTTCTGGCAGATTAAAATGGCTCAACCAGTAAAGCAGTAAGTGATCATCACCGCCTGATATGGTTATAATATCGTTATTTTTCACTTGCTCAATAAATATGTCTGGAATAGCCATTTCAAATTTTGGCTTAACATCTTCGCCAATTAGTTCAGAGAATGAAGTTTTGTATTCTTCAAATTTTTCTTCCCAGACTTCTCTTTTTTCAGCAAAAGAGCAAGAAAGAATGCGCGGTTCTTTACCGAGACCCTTAACAATCTCTTTAAAAAATTAAATGGTTTTTTCTGGACTCCTTCTTGTGCCACCGGAATTTAAGATGTATTTGGTCATATGTTTATTGTATAAATATTCTAAACCACTCTCCATCCTTCATCAGTTTTTTCCAAATCACCAACCACTTCAAAGCCCGAGGCTTTCGCGTGTCCGCCACCACCCAATCGTCTAGCTAAAAAAGAAATATCAATATCGGGGCTAGAAGTACGCAAACCACCTTTTAGCTTGCCGGGAGTATCTTGTCGAAGCAACATTACTGCTTTTGCCCCAGAAATATTACTTAGAAATCCTGCGATATCACCGAATAAATCACTATGCAAAATTTTAGAAAAATCATTGCGCGCCACGGCGTCTTGATGACCAGCCGCCATCATTGCCGTTTTTAAATCTTCACGAGTTAGAACGGAAAAGGCAAAACCGTACTTTGGATTGAAACGTAAATTTTCCAAAGCCAAACCCCACAATTTTATCGTTAATAAATCTTGGTTATTTTTTATCCAACCAGAAATTTTGGCAAAGCGCGCACCAAACTCCATCATTTTAGAAGCGATGGTGATAGTTTCCGAGCTGGTGCTTGGATAAAGAAAATTTCCAGTATCGGTTAGAATACCGGTCAAGATGCTATCTGCCAAGTCGCGATCAAAGTTAATTTTTTGACTCTTACAAAAACGATAAATCACCTCACAGGTCGCAGACAATTCTGGTTGTCTAATTTCTAGATCAGCCCAAGCGTGAACTTGCGGATGATGATCAAATTCAATAAAAAAAGGTCTGACGCTTGGCGATTTTTTTAATTCTTCCTCAATTAATTCTTTAATCCCAGTTCGACTGAGTGCGCCGCAATCAACAACGACAACGACATTGTAATCAGATAATTTTCCAGCGAAGGTAGAAGAAATTTTGTCGGTAAAAGGCAAAAAATTAAAAGGCTCATCTTTCTTGTCGATACAAAAAGCGTCAATCTGACGATTGAAGCTGAGAACGATTAAGGCCATCGCGTTAACGGCGGCAATGGCGTCGCCATCGGGGTTAATGTGACCAATCACCAAAACGCGATTGGCAGTCTTAATCTTATTGGCGGCAATTTTGTATTGGTCTTCAGAACCCATAATCATCATCGGTAATTTCATCTTCTCTGCCTTCACTAATTTTGCGAAGTAAATTTTCAATTTTGGAAGCGTCTTTTTCGGTTGGATCAAAAACCCAAGAGAGTTTTGGCACTTCACGCATTTTTGTTTTGGCTTGTAATTTCTTAGCCATCCCAGCTGAAGCTTTTCTTAATGCGGTTAGAGCACTGCCAGTAAATTTCTCTGGAAGAACAGAAACGCCAACTGAGGCATAACGTTGGTCGGAAGAGCAATTAACATACAAAACCGTGACAAGCGCTTCGGGAAATTCCAATTCACGCGAAATAATCGCGGCTAATTCCTGAGACAATAATTCATCAAAACGGAGTTTGGACATATAGACAATTTATAATTTATCAATAATTTTTTCTTCACGATACATTTTCAAAATATCACCTTCTTCAATAATTGGGTTGCCTTCAAAACGCAAACCACATTCAAGATCTTGCTCAACTTCTTTAACGTTTTGTTTTCCAGATTGCAGTTGAGTTAATTTACCCAAAGCAATCATTTCATCTCCACGCATTACTTCAACAAGCGTATCCAGCAAAGCGCGACCATCTAAAACTTTACCGCCGACAATCTGCGCGCGTGGTTCAGTACGGAAAATTGCCAAGATTTTGATTCTTCCTTCATCAATGCGATTAATTTCTGGTTTGATTAAAAGCTGCATTTCGCCAGTCACAAATTTAATCAAATCATAAATGACCATGAAAGTTTTTACTTTCACGCCCCGTTCACGGATCAAATTTTCAATAGCGGGAGTGAGGCGAATATTAAAACCGATTAACAAAGCGCCAGAATCTTCGGCACGCTTCACGTCACCCTCAGTAATATTTCCCAAACCTTTGGAAATAATTTTGGCTTTTACTTTTTCCGTATTAATTTTCAATAATGATTCTTCAATCGCTTCCGCGGAACCCAAGAAATCGGCCTTAATCACTAAATTAATTTTCGGAATATTTTCATCGTTAGCATTTTCACTAACCACTGGATGTGAGCTAGCGCTCGGACGCATGTTTCTCATCTTTACTTTCACACCCTCGCCAGTTTCTAAAATATCTCCAACTGCCGGAGAAAGTTTCAATCCTAAAATCTTCACTGGAGTGCTTGGGCCAGCAGAAATAATGCTTTCACCTTTGTAATTTTTTAAAGCTTTTACTTTGCCGTAAATTACCCCGTTAAAACACAGCTGATCGCCAAGAACCAAAGTTCCGTTTTGAATTAAAATTGTGGCAACTGGTCCAGCGGCTTTGTCCACGTTGGATTCAACAACAGTTCCAGCGGCACTTGCGTTTGGATTGGCCTTCAAAGAATCGCCAAGCTCTGCTTCGGAAACAAGCAATAACATATCAAGCAAATTTTCAATTCCCGTTCCATCTTTGGCGGAAATTGGTACACAAATAGTTTTTCCACCCCAATCTTCTGGGGTAATATTTAATTGAGTCGCCAATTCTTGTTTCGTTCTTTCTAAATCAGCATCTTCTTTATCAATTTTGTTGATTGCGACAACGTAAGGAATTTTTGCCGCTTCAATAATACGGAAAGCTTCCACGGTTTGTGGCTTAACTCCGTCATCGGCAGCAACGACGAGAATCGCGATATCAGCAACTTTGGCGCCACGACTTCTCATCGCGGTAAAAGCCTCATGCCCTGGCGTATCAATAAAAGTTAAAACCTTTTCTTTTCTAGTTACCTGGTAAGCACCGATATGCTGTGTAATACCCCCGGCTTCGCCAGCAATCACATTTGCCTGACGAATAGAATCGAGTAATTTGGTTTTTCCGTGGTCAACATGACCCATGACAACGATGACTGGAGGGCGCTCCAATAGATCAATAGTTTCTTCTTTTCCTAAAATATCAGCTAACTTGTTTTTTTCATCTTCCGTTTCATCCTCGCCAACTTTTGGTTGAACATCTAAAAATAAATCCCCGCCAATAATCATCGCCGTGTCAAAATCAATTTTTTCATTAATGGACGCGAAAACACCGTTCTTCATGAGCTCGGCTAAAATTTTGTTTACTGGCACCTGGGAAATTTCGGCAAAATCACGAACAGAAAGAGCGTGTGGCACAAAAACCACTTTTTTCTCACGCTTAGCATCCTCTTCTTTTAACTTCTGAGTCAGAGCTGCTTTTTTGACGTCTAATTGGTGCTTCAAAACCTGCCAATTTTTGATAATTTTTTTGGCAGTATTATTATCAACTTTAATCGCCCGTTGGCCAATATTGAATCCTAGTTGAGGTAAAAGGTCTTTTAGCTCTTGCGGGCTAATCCTTAATGTTCTGGCCAGTTCGGTAATATTCATAAAAAAATGATTAATTTGAGTAATTCGCGATTAAGCGTGCTTTAATACTACTTTATTTTTCCATATTCGTCAACCTAGTTTTTTTCAAATCACAGCCAATTATCGACCTTTACAAGGACTTAAATATCTGATAAACTTGGAATAAATCTCCACTATTTGGAGTTTATAAATAATTTACTGTTTTCGAAACCGAAAAGCGGTTTACGGAAGATCGCCTCTCGTTTGACAAAAAATAAGACACCGATTCAGTTGCTTCAAAAAACACACCACCCATGATTAAAAATATTAAAAAAATAGGCTAATTTTAAAAAACTCTCTCTTGAGCCTTGTTTTTAATCAAAAAAAATAATTTTTTATCTTTCGACAGCCATCTTCCGCTCGAAACACAGACGCGAATACTATGATCTATTTCATCTCAGCGCTCTGTCTTGTCGGCGGTTTTTTTATTGGCTTTTTTGCCTACCGCGCCTCGACGGGAAAGAAAGTTGGTCACGCCAAAATAATGGCTGACAAAATCACCAATGAAGCCAAAAGTAAGGAAAAAGAAACTTTATTAAAAGCTCAGGACAAAGCTCTCGCTATCATTAATGAAGCGAAAACCGAGGAAGGAAATCGCCGCAAGGAGATTTCTAACCTTCAAAATCGCCTTGAACAACGTGAAAGTGCTTTCTCGCAAAAATTGTTAGAATTACAAGAGAAACAACAACAACTTTACGACAAAGTAAACGAGGTCCAAGAAATAAAAGAAAAAATTAAGACAATTAAAGAAGAACAACTCACCAAATTAGAAGAAGTTGCTAAGTTGAATCAGGTTGATGCCAAGGAAATCTTGTTTAAAAAAATCGAAGAAACTGCCGAGGAAGATTTGAAAGCGCGAATCAACAAAATGGAACGAGAAGGCGATGATGTTTTAGCCGATAAAGCAAAAAATATCATGGCTCTTGCTATGCAACGAATGGTTTCCGATTATACCGTTGAACTTACAACTACTACTGTTGATCTGCCAAACGATGAAATGAAGGGACGAATCATTGGCCGTGAAGGACGGAACATTAAAGCGATCGAACAAGCCGTTGGCGTTGAAATTATTGTCGACGACGCACCAAACGCCATTACTGTTTCCGGCTTCTCATTAATCCGCCGCCATATTGCGAAAAAAACTTTAGATTATTTAATCAAAGATGGTCGCATTCACCCGACAAAAATTGAAGATGCTGTCGAAGCTGCAAAAAAAGAAATTTCTGTTGATATTAAGAAGGCTGGTGAAGAAGCAATGTATGAAGTTGGTGTCGCCGGCTTTGACCCAAAGCTGGTCCAAATCTTGGGACGCTTGAAATACCGCACCAGCTATGGTCAAAACTGCTTGCGTCATAGCGTTGAAGTTGCTCATTTAGCCGCAATGCTTGCCGAAGAACTCGGTGCTGATGTTACTATCGCCAAGAAAGGCGGTTTGCTTCACGATCTCGGCAAAGCTGTTGATCATGAGGTCCAAGGCAACCACACCGAAATTGGTCGTGACCTCGCCAAAAAATTCAACTTACCACAAGAAATTATCGATCCAATTGCTACTCATCACGATGATCACCCAGCAACACTGATTTCCGTAATCGTAAAAGTTGCTGATGCTATTTCTTCCGCCCGTCCTGGTGCTCGCAGTGGTAGTTTTGAAAACTATGTTCAACGCCTAGAAGAACTAGAAAAGATCGCCACTTCTTTCGATGGCATCGATAAAGCTTATGCGATTCAGGCTGGTCGAGAAGTTCGTATCTTCGTCAACCCAGAAAAAGTTAGCGACCTTGAGGCACATAATTTGGCTAGGGATATTGCAAAGAAGGTAGAAAATGAGTTAAAATACCCAGGAGAGATAAAAGTGAATGTTATTAGAGAATCTAGAGTCGTTGAATACGCTCGCTAGATTCCGTAACGTCTAAAAATATGAACAAAGCGCAACTTATCGACAAGCTCCACCACAAAGTGACTGGGCTTACAAAAAAACAAGCAGAAGAGATGGTCGAAGTTTTCGTTGATACTGTCATTGACGAATTAAACAATGGTCGCGAATTGACTATTGCTGGCTTCGGTACTTTCTTGTCACGCATTCGTTATTCTCGCGGTGGCGTTAATCCTCAGAAACCTTCTGAGAGAATCACCATCCCAGAAGTACGCGTTGCCAAATTTAAAACTGGTTATCACTTGAAACAAGTTTTGAAAGGAAAAAGAGAGGCATAATTTTTCGCAGAATAAACGCACCGAAATTAGCTTTGAAAAAGGCTAGTTTCGGTTGATAGCGCCCGTAGCTCAACGGATAGAGTGCTTGGCTTCGGACCAAGTGGTGTGGGTTCGATTCCTGCCGGGCGCACAGTTGACACAGGACTAAATGTCGTTTATAAATAAAGAGGACAAAGCACAAAAATGGCTGGGTAGCTCAGTTGGTTAGAGCGTAGCACTCATAACGCTAAGGTCGAGGGTTCGAGCCCCTCTCCAGCCACAGAGCACCTAAAACAATCTTGCATCCATAGCTCAGTTGGTAGAGCAGCTCCCTCTTAAGGAGATGGTCGTGGGTTCGAATCCCCCTGGGTGCACAATTTAAAAACGATGGAATCAGTAGGGGCTCAAGCCCTTATTAATTTTGCCTTTAACCCAAATTAAAACTATGCTAAATCTCATCATCATTGGTGCGCCAGGATCTGGAAAAGGGACTCAAGCCGAACTTATCCAGGAACATTTTGGTTTAAGACATTTTTCTACTGGTGCTCAAATTCGCCGCGAAATTGCTGCCGAAACCGAAATTGGTCTCCAGGTTAAAGATTGCGTGGAAAAAGGCGAATTAGTTTCTGATGAGTTAGTAAATAAAGTAGTAGCGTCAGCGATTATTAACGACGGAAAGGGTTTGATATTTGATGGATATCCACGTAGCATCGCCCAAGAAGAGACTCTCGATGAACTTCTAAAAAAATATCTTGAATCACCAATTAGAGCCTTTATTTATTTAGATGTAAAAAAAGAATTATTAATTGAAAGAATTCTCAAAAGAGGAGAGACGAGTGGCAGAGCCGATGATACTTTAGAAGTCTTTGAGGACCGCTACAAGGCCTATCTCGACGAGACAGCGCCATTAATTGATAGTTACCGCAAAAAAGGAATTCTTGTTGAGGTGGACGGAAATGACACGGCAGAAAATATTTTCAATAATCACATTAAACCGTTGATGGAATCGTATTTGAAGTAATTTATTAAAATAGAAAAGACCATCTTGTTGATGGTCTTTTTTTAAATCTCTTAGCTCTTTGATTAGACTACTAGTGTATTGGTGAGTAGTTCAATCATCTTATCTCGCGCGTCCATGATCGCAAAAGCTGAATCACGTGAATACCCGGTTAAAATTTTAGAATAGTCATCTCTCTCCGCTGAAAATTCATATATATCACGGATAGAAATTTTCTCTGGTGTCTTAATAAACGGTAGAAGAGTTTGGTACTCTTTTGTTTCTTTGAGTTCCAGCACCTTCTCGCATTTTAAATCAAGAATTTTAGTAAAGTGATAACGCAAACCTCTAAATAATTTACGATAATCATCACCAAAGATTTTATGCAGAATTATTTCCAAAACCTGAAAATTGAAAGTTCCTAATTTAAACTGCACAAAACCATCGTTTAAAATATTATCAAAAGACCATTCCCAGATATGACAGATTCCTTTTTCAGAGGATTCTTCTCTAAAAGATTTTTCACCTCCTTCTATTGATTTACCATATAACTCATTAATATTCTTCCTTAGAAACTTAGATTTTTCGGAATTAATCGATGGCATTCTCGGCAGAACATTTATTTTGTCAGCTGAATTTTGCTTGACACCGAAGAAAGGCATGAGCTTCTGATGAATTTCTTTGATTTTTATTTTTGACCCACTTGAGTTGTCAAAAATAATACAGTGGCTACTTTTAATTTTCTCAGAAAGTATCACTTCTTCGAAGAAAGCAAATCTTAACATGACATTATTAAACCAGATTTTAACAACTGGGATATAATCAATAAAAACTCCTTGATTATTTCCCGTAATTACTACATCTGCAAGTGCCCAGCCGTTCTCCGTTTCTAATTCAGCTTTAACCCTGAATTCAACCCGTTTTTTATTTTCCATTGATCTATAAATTTATGTTATTAATATTTTAAATGACAATTAGTATTCTAAACATATTGCCACTCAAGTTTATTTTTGTCAATAGAGGCAAGGAGGGCTAAAATATAGAGTATTTCTAGGCATCGTATTTAAAGTAAAAGAAAAAGGAGTCCAGGGGGGCTCCTTTTTTGTTTTTCTACCTTATTCCTGTTTCTTCGCTCCATTTTTCATAAAGCATTTTATCGGACCGATAATAGTCTTCTGTAAAATCTGGCGACGGCTTTATAATACTAATTTCCTTGTATCTTGCCTTGCCAAAGATTATTTCTTCAATAGACTCGCTGACAACTTCCTGTGGCGTCAACCAATATCTAGTGTCGGCAAACGGACGAGTAAGACAAGCCGACCTGGTAATCGTCGACGTAATATTTACCGACAGGCCAGAAAACCATCCAGGAAGGATTGAAAGGAATGAGTGCAAATATCCACGATTAATAAATTTTGCTTCGCAAAAAGACTCGATTACAAAGGGCGCGTATTTATCAGCCTCGCCAGCAATAATTACTGCTTTTAAGTCAACCCATGGATGATCTTCATAACGATTATCTAAATACCACTCATCTAATCGATTCGTTAAAAAACGCAGTAAATATTTAAAACTATTAACGTTTGTACGGTAAACATCACTTGGGATTGTTTCCAGTGGTCTGATAATGGGGTAACCGCGTGGCTCAAACCGATCAGTACCTATTGCGTGTATAAAGATAATTTTTTTATAAGACTCCAAGTCGATCTTGCCAAAAACATTCTTGACTTCAAGGGGGTTCTCTAAATCACAAACTACTTGAGAAAAATTCCTAGCGCCCAGCTCGATAGCGCAGGGACGATTTCTAATAACCGCTAGGCAATCAATGCGACGGTTCACTAAGGATTTGCAAAATTCTGTGCCGATTTCCCCGGCAGCGCCAGCGATGATCGCCAATGTTTTATTTTTTCCTTTCATATATTTTTGTTTTTAATGTTCATTAATAACTAAATTATACCCAGCTCTTGACTACTAAACAATTTTTATGTTATATTTTGAGTGTTAGTAAAAAATCTTTTTACTGATAAACATAATTAAACCCACAAATATGTCATTGGACAAGCCAAAACGAATAGAAGATTACATTTTAAGGCACTTACAGGCCGGACCAACTCTAATGTTGGACTTGGTTAAAAAACTCCAAGAAGACCGGCCAAAAACAACAAAACAAGCAGTTTACGCCGCGCTACGTGTTTTAAAACAGGGCGAAGAGATTATTACTTATAAAGGCATCGCTTCCCTGAATCTAAGCTGGCTGAACTCAATGGCTTCATATTTTGCCTTTGCGCGACATAACTACATCAAAGGGGAAGTCGCTCAGGAAAATTTTATTGACCTGGAAGATAAAGAAAAAATTAAGTATTATTTTCAAAATGCAATTAAGGGAGACATCTTCTGGACGCATGCCTTATATTTAATAATTGAAAGAAGTGAGACCTCCGAACCATTCTATTTATATAACCCGCACGAGTGGTTTCTGCTCGCCCGGCAAGAAAACGAGCTACAAGTTTTTAAAACCGTAATTAGGAAGGGGCACAAAGTATTATTAACTACCGGTAACTCCACTTTTTTAGATCGTCACGTTAAAAACTTTTTTGATAACGAAAAGAGCCAATATCATTCACTAGAAAAACCGCTGTTTGATGAAAACAATTATTATTTAAATATTATTGGCGATTATCTGATTGAGGTTTGGATAGATAAAAAAGTTGCCGATAAAATGGATAATTTTTACAAAGAAAACAAAGAGTGGAAAGAAAATATACCAGAAGAATTAAAAAAAATTATTGATACGGAAAGTAAAATGAAAATAGTAATTTCCAGAAACCACGATAAGACAGAAAAAATAAAGAAATCGCTAAAAAAATATTTTGTATTGAAATAAAAATGCGTATTAAAAAAGCCAGAGATCATTTTAATGAAATCTGGCTTTGTAATTAATAATTGGATTTAGCTGGCAGGTTGCTTCTTGCCTAAGAACAACCCAAAACCCGGAAAATCGGAATAGTATCTATTAGGATTACAAGGCAACTTAGCGTCTTGCTTGTACTTTAGCACATACTCAGTCTTGGTCTTAATTTCTAAGGCGATTGCCGCCTTAGAAGCTTCTTGCCAGGTAGCATAGCGAGTTCTTGATTTTCTTCCAAAGAATACTCCGAAACCTGGAAAATCGGAATAAAATCCATTGAGATTACCAGGTAATTGGATGTCTTGCTTATACTTTAAAGTGTACTCGGTCTTGGTCTTAATCCCCAAGGCAATTGCTGCTTTCGAAGCTTCTTGCCAGGTAGAATATCGCCACTTAGGGTCGCCACCTAAAAATACTGCCCATCCAGGAAAATAGTGATAACACTCTCGTGGATCACTAGGCAATCGAAGATCTTGTTTGTACTTTAGTGCGTACTCGGTCTTGGTCTTAGCTCCCAAGGCAATTGCTGCTTGCGAAGCTTCTTGCCAGGTAGAATATTTGGTAATACCCAAAAATATTTTAAATCCTGGGAAGTCCTTGTAGTACGCGTCGGGATAGCTCAACAAACGAGAATCTTGTTTACGCTTTGACATATATTCTCTCTTAGTTTTAATTCCCAGAGTAATTGCTGCTTGCGAAGCTTCTTGCCAGGTAGAATACCGGAGGATCTTTGATTTTCTTTCAAAAAACGTTCCAAAGCCTGGAAAATCGGGATAGTATCTATTAGGATGACTAGGCAATCGAAAATCTTGTTTGTACTTTAGTGCATACTCTGTCTTAGTCTTGATTCCCAAGGCAATTGCTGCTTGCGAAGCTTCTTGCCAGGTAGCATACCAACCGTCCAGTACCCCATTCAAGAACAACCCGAAGCCTGGAAAATTAGAATAGTAGTTATCAGGATGACTAGGCAGCCGAGAGTCTTTTTTATACATCGCCAAGTAATCCTTTCCGGTCTTAAAACCCAAAGTAATTGCTGCCTGCGAGGCTTCTTGCCAGGTCGGATAAAATTCGACATTCAAGCGATTTAAAACTTCCAGTAAATCAACTAGCTGATCGTCAAAAATCAAATTGTAATTTTCACCTTCAATGAAAAATTTTTGTTTTGTTAGATTGAACTCTTGATTATTGTTGAATGTGGAAATTCTACCAGCCAATTCTTTCAAGACAATTAAACGATTTACATTGGCCACAAAATCCAACACAACAACTTTCTGTTTGCCTTCGGCTTTTCTAAGCCCTCGGCCCAATTGCTGACGGAAAATAGTTTCTGAATCGGTGCAACGAAGGAAAACAATCATTTCTGCTTCCGGCACATCGATGCCTTCGTTAAATTTATTAACCGAAAGAATGAAGCGTTTTTCTCCATCTCTAAAACTTTGTAGAATTTTTTTGTTGTGTTTATCTGAAATTCTAGAGTGAAATACTGCAGAATCTGGCAGATATTTAGCAAAGTTCTCGACATGATCAATATTCTCGCAGAAAATAATAGTTTTACGGCTATTATAGCTCAAAATTATCTTCGCGATTTCTTCGTCACGCATCTTAACGAAAATATTTTCATTAAGCTGTTTGACTGACACCCTTTCGCCGTCTTGCAAGACGCTACGCATAATTGACTTTAGTTTACGATTGTTGATGCCGTCATGTAAAATACGATATTCAACGTTAGTGAGCCAACCATTAGCAATCGCTTCTTCTAAAGAATAATTAATCACTTCTTCGCCAAAGATATCTCTAATGTCTTTCTCGTCGCCCCTGTTAGGAGTGGCTGTCATGCCTAAGAGTTTTTTTGGTTTAAAGTAATCAATAACCTCCTTATACGTCGGCGCTTGGCCGTGATGAGATTCATCAACAATAATAAAGTCAAAATGAGCTTTATCAAAAGCTTGATGCCATTCATTAAATGACCGGAAAGAAGCAAACAACACATCCGCGTTATCAGCCTGCCAGTCCTTTATTTCTCCGTAGAAAGTTCTCAGAACCGCTTTGTCACCCAAGACTAAGCGATATTCCTTGAGAGCTTGATCTAGGATGTCATTTTCATGACATAAAAAAAGACCTCTGCCGCCTAAAGCGATTTCATCTTTAGCAAAAAAAGCCGAGACAATAGTCTTGCCCAAGCCAGTCGCCATTACCATTAAAGCTCGCCAAACATTTTTGAATGTTTTTTGAAGCATTTGATAGGCTACCTCCTGATAATCGTAGAGTGTTACCATTATTTATGTTTTTAAAGATTATACAATTAAATTAATTACTAAACCTGCCTAATTGGAGACGAGCTTAATAATTAATTTAATCTAACCTTGTTTTTTAAAGTCCTACTTGAACTGAAAATCATACAATATTAATATACTTTTGTCAATAACAATCACGGGGAAAGCCTTTAGAAGAATAATTTGCTAAAATAAAACAAAAAAGGCGACCATTCCGGCCTCTTTTTTTTGCATCTATAAAATTCTAATTATTTAGCTGCTTTCGGCTCAGCTGCTTTCTTCTCATCAGCATCTTTGCCCTTTATAACTGTCCAAATCGCTTTGCGGATTACTTCCATTAGTTTTGGGTCATCCTTCAAAAACTTTTTGGCATTTTCTCGACCAGTACCGAGTTTTACTTCTTTAAAAGTATAGGTGTTGCCACTTTTGGCAATTACACCATATTCAACACCAGCATCAAGCATGTCACCGGAGACAGAGATTCCTTCATTATACATGATATCAAATTCGCAAGTTCTGAAAGGAGCAGCAACTTTGTTTTTGACAATTTTTACCTTCACTCGATTACCAATGACATTTTCGCCCTGTTTGATTTGTGCAGCTCGGCGGATTTCCACGCGAACGGAAGCATAAAATTTTAAAGCGTTACCGCCAGTTGTGGTTTCTGGACTACCGAAGAAAACGCCAATCTTGTTTCTGATTTGATTAATAAAAATAACAACAGTATTTGTTTTAGCAATTGAACCAGTAAGTTTTCGAAGGGCTTGGCTCATTAAACGAGCTTGCAAGCCCATGTGCTGATCACCCATATCACCCTCGATTTCTCTTTGAGGAACAAGAGCGGCAACACTATCAACAACGACAACATCAACGGCATTGGAGCGAACGAGAGTTTCCACAATTTCTAAGGCCTGTTCGCCGGAATCTGGTTGAGAAATTAATAACTCTTTAATATTTACACCAATTTTTGCGGCATAGTCAGGGTCGAGAGCATGCTCGGCATCAACGAAGGCGGCAATCCCCCCAAGCTTCTGTGTCTCTGCAACAATGTGCTGAGCAAGAGTAGTTTTTCCAGATGACTCCGGGCCATAAATTTCAATGACGCGACCACGTGGCACGCCACCGATTCCAAAAGCAACATCCAAAGATAGACAGCCAGTTGGAATGGCATCAACGTCAGTTTTTCTGGCATCACCAAATTTCATGATTGATCCCTCTCCAAACTTGCTTCTAATCTGTTCCATCGCAGACAAAGCAGCAGCAAACTTTTTGTCACTTGCGCCGGACTCGTTTTTTACCGGCTCAGCGGTAACAACTTTTTTCTCTTTTGGCATAAAAATTAAATTAAAAAATAAATCAGCTAAACGCCGTCCAAATTATAGCAGAGGCGTGGTAAAAAAATTATAAAAAGAAAGACAAAAAATTCTATCCTTCCTTTTATCTATTATACAGCATTTATGGCTTTAACGAAAATAGTTTCACCTTATTTTTAGCTCCTTGAAAGCCAAAATCCCACTTTTTATCGGCACCTTCAACAAAATAGAAGTTATTCTTCTCAAAAAAGAGCTTTTTTTCTCTTAAATAACGAAAGATTGTTCCCTTGACACCACCAGTAAATTGCAGTCTTTCCGGCGCTTCAACTACTACTTTCTTTGCCGCCTCCTTAGCAGAATCGGTTATTTTTTGTGCTGTCGAGCTCGAAACTACTTTCGCCGGCAAGATTGATTTTTTATTAATACTAAGATCAATATCTAATGAAGGAATATTAGATAATAGATCAACATCTGCTGGTTTTTTTTCGCCCGGAGTGGCGTAATAATTACTGACTAATGTCGCAACCAAAACCAGCACAACTGCAGAAATTAGATAAAAAAACCAACCCTTGAAAATTTTCATAAGACAATTAATTATATCTACACTTTAGCATTTTCCGTGAAAATAAAAAAACCCTGATTCTGAAATCAGGGTTTACACAAATATTTTTTTATTTTTTATAAAATAGAACGGCAACGCTGGGTTTTAACTCCATGTGCCAAATAAAAATATCGACAACTTTTATTTTTTCTTTTTCCATCGTTTTATTAAGATCTTCAATCGCCGTACAAATATCGCCATAGAGATTAAAGACTTTAACTTGTTCTAAAAATGAGCAATGAGCATCTTGGCAGCCCAGAATTATCTGGATTCCGCCTCCGGCCGAGCTGATTAGTAATCTTTTGACAATTTTTATCTTGCCTTCATTTATTGAGAGGAAAGAGTTGATTTCTTTTTCTAAATTTGCTGGGTGCCCATCATAAAATGCTTTAAAATAATCGATTTCTTCGTTCATTGTTGATAGTTTTTGTTATTAAATGTAATTTTAGTTATGAGTAAATAATCTGATCCCAGAGATTGACACGTAAAATGTTGCCTATAAATCTGGCTTTAAGATTAAAAAACACCGAATTACTTGATCCGGTGCAATATTTTATTCGGAAACTTTTTATTTCTCCATTTCTTTAATTAGATTTTCAAATTCATCCTCAGCCTCTTTTTGATTTTGAAAGTCTTGAGCGGCAAAGGTGTTATCTAAATCAACAATAATACTGGAGTTTTTATCTATTTCGATCGAAATAATTCTATCTTTAATATAGTAAAAAACATCAAAGTTAATTAGATCTTCCTTTCTAAACAATTCTAAAACACCATTAAGCCACCAATCGGCTTCCTCCTGAATTGCAAAATTTTCTTGAATTATTTCACCACTTACAGCTGCTAATGTGACAGTGCAATGCCCTCTTTTTTCGCCAGGAGTAGCGGCAAACGCGGAGACTCCATTGATAAAGAAAAACCAGCCATCAATTAAAATAATTTTATTATCTAGAATTTCCTGAGAAATTAGCTGACGGATCTCCTCCCTGGCAGCTTCCTCATTTTCAAAAATTTTATCCGACTCAAATTCTTCATTATTAATTTTCTGCAGAATTATGCAGACACCACATTTTTCCGTGTGGTTACCTACTGTTAGGCAAGCAATAGCCTGCGAGTTAATGCTCTGATCATTAAAAATAATCATTCTTCTCTTCTTCATTTCTGAGTATTTTTATTATTAATATATTGATATTGTTAAAAAAACGTTCTTTGAATAGTTACATTATCATCTATGACTTCATTTGTCAATTATCTTTTTGAATAAAAAAACCGACTTCTGCGAGTCGGTGTTTTGCATTTCGCTGATTTTAGGATTCAATTTCCTTTACGAGAGCACACATTTTTTCTTTGGCTTCTTCTACAGTTTCACAATCTTCGTAACCCGTCCAATTCCCCAATACGTCAACAACAATTCTTCTTCCGGTGCCATGCATATGAACCGAGCCTACTTTATTCTTAAAACAATAAACATCGCTGAAGAAGAACAATCGTTTCTTATCTCCAGCCTGTTTTAAAACTGATTTTAACCAAATCTGCGCAGATTTTTCTAAGCCCAGACTCTCTTCAATATGATCTCCGTTTACCATTAAGATACGACTGATATAGCGCTCTTCCTGGTTAATTTGTCTAATCCCGAAAACTGAGATTTTGTCTTTAAAAATATAATGGCCATCAAAAATCTTAATAACTTTATTCCCGAGACCTTCGCTAGAAATCAATTTTGTAATTTTTTCTTCCGCCTGTTTGGCGCTGGTAAATAATTCGCTATCCTTCTTTTCAATTCCGTTGAACGGGGTTTCCAAGATTAAATAAAAATCTGGAAAATCATCGCGGACCCTTAAAGCATAGATAATATCGGAATTAATACTCTGCCCATTAAAATGAATAAATTTTCTGTTCATCGTCTTAAATTTTAGGTATATACTTTATGTATTTGTTAAAAAATACTGATAACTAACTATATTAACTAAACTGGTCGTATTAGTCAATTACATTAAAAAAAACCGGCTTTTCAGTCGGTTTGTTTGCAGTTTGCTACTTTTATCCTTCAATCTCTTTTATAAGTGCATCCATTCGTGCCATGGTTTCTTGGGCTCCACTAAAATTCACCAGGGATTTCCAATCTCCAATCATTTTAACTTCAATGCTCTCAATTTCTTCATCAGTGGCAATTGTGAATACTTTATTCTTAAGACAATACTCACCATTAAAAAAGAATAGTTGTTCTCTACCTCCAATTCTTTTGATCATTGACGTCGACCAATTATACGCAGACTTCTCTGAAGTTAATTCTTCTTCGATCATTGTGCCATTAATCACGAAGATATTGCCAATATAAGAATCCTCAGATTTACCTTTTTTTACAGAGAAACAGGAGATCTTGTTTGAAAAAATATAATAATTCATATATCTACTACTATGATCTGCAAGACCACGGCGAATAACAATCATTTGGTATTTTATCATCTCCTTCGGAATCATTTCTTTTATTCTTCTCAGCGCTGCGTCCCTGCTTGGGAATATTTCGTTATAAGTAGTTGTCCCTTCTTTCCAAAACATGATTATTGAGAAAGTTTCCCCCAAAAAATGGTTAACTTGGAAAAAATAAATTGTATCAGAGCTTATGTTCCGACCATTAAAATTAATAATACTTCTATTCATGTCGCATATTATTGGTTTATAATTTATTTTATTATTAAAAAGCTTTTGACCACTTAATTTACCACAAGCACCATAATGAGTCAATAATAGTTAAAAAAATAAAAAAACCGACTTATTCAAATGAAGCCGGTCAAATATTAACACTTTGTCATCCCAATATTTTTTTCAAAGACGCCAATTCTTTTTGTGCATCTGATTCAAAATAATGTTTAGAACAAAATGTATAGCCATTCATGTACACTCGGACGCATTTATTTGCTTCGAGCTGATAAGAATCAACGAATTTTTTGATTATATAATCTTGATCAAAAAGAAATCCTTTTTTTGTAAACTCTAAAATATTAATAATTTCTTTTTGTCTTGCCTTAGCCTTTTCCTTCCAATCAAAATATTCATATAAAATAAAATCTGTTTCGTGAATAGCGATACTAAGAATGGGCCGAGAAAGAGGAGCGTTGGGTAGAAAAGCAATGTGAGTAATATACTCTTTGGCAACAAAATGACCGCCAAAGAAACAAAAGTGTCCGAGACTAACTATCTCGTTAATTCGTCTATCAACCTTACTATTTTCATGTATTTCAAATCGAATAGAGCCTTTTGTAGCAAGTTGAACGTAGGATTTTTTGTTATCAAAACATTTTCTAAAATACAGAACATTATTGATGTCTATCTCTTCTCCAGCAAAAATAAGTGTTTTTTCCACGACAGTTAGCTTTAATGTGTATATATTATGAATTTGTGTTAAATTACCGTTAACTTAGCAATATATCACTTATTTAACGTATTGTCAATCATATTTTTCTGTACAAAAAAACACCATTATTCTGGCGGCGACCTATCTTCCCAGGGCTCAGGCCCAAGTATTGTCGGCGCTGAAGGGCTTAACTACTGAGTTCGGGATGGAATCAGGTGTGTCCCCTTCGCTTCAACCACCAAAATGATGATGTTTTTTTGTTACTTACTGTTATTTATAGCTTTGCAGCCACGAAAAAAGTAAGAGATCTTTGTATAAAACAAAAGTGTGAGGAAATCATATGGTTTATTAGTACGTCTCAGCTGAATGTATTGCTACACTTACACTTAACGCCTATCAAGGTCATCGTCTTTGACCAACCTATGAAACCTAATCTTAGAGACAGCTTCGCGCTTAGATGCTTTCAGCGCTTATCTTAACCGAAGGTAGCTA
>JBMOHF010000014.1:0-25831 GCA_049317985.1 Patescibacteria group bacterium | reverse complement strand
TCGCCTTTAAACGCACTCGCCGGCTGACGCCGGCGGTTTTTTCCTATAATAAAAAGTAGACAAAATATGTCTACTTTTATATTCTTTGAAAAAAATTCAAATAAAATCCGATAATTATAACTAAGCGGCGCTGTTAATCTCACCTGGGAGCCGATGTTCTACGTGTCCTTCTTCTTGTTCTTCTCTTTTTCTCGCTTCGTAATCCTTGAATAAGTTACTAAGCTTGAATAATTTATCCTGGTCTTCCAATAAAGTGGCGGACATCCGTAAAACTTCTTTTGGATCATCAAGATTGACACCATAGACATTCTTGCCTTCATTAAGTAATTCCTGAGACGAAATTTTTTCCACGATTGGTTTCGCAACTTCTGAGTTAATGAATGTTTGTAGAAAAGACATAATATAAATATTAAGTATTAGTTATTATCTATTTATCATAATACCATTTATTTGTAAACTTTACCAGGCTATCATCCATTGAATAACTAAAAAATTTGACGTTTATAAAGACAAATTTAAAAAACCCTGAAACAATCTTGTTTCAGGGAAAGCTAACACTACGAGCTGTTTAAGCAATATTTTTTACTAACGCTGGGTATCCCAATATTGGAATTCCCAGGTCTTTGTATTCTTTGTTACTTTGAATTTTTCTAACAACATCTTTTGGACGAATAGGTTTGCCTCCGAAGACTTCCGAAGAAACTAAATAACGCGTTTTGTTAATACTTACTTCCTCCAAAACGGCAGAAATTTTATCGATACTTATGACTATCATAAGTATATTGGGTAACTCATTAGTATAATTTACCAAATGTCCTTTTTTTGAGTTTCCCCAAAGGTATCCGATTAGGACGCCAAATAACAAGCAAAAAATTACTAAAGCATTCATGATTTTGATTATTTTGGAACAAACGGCAAGTCGAGTAAAATATATTCTGTCAGTCTCCTTGTGGCTTGTTCCTAGTTTATAAATGAATAATGTCATAAATAATATATCATATTTATAAACAGTTGTCAATATTATATTAAAAAATAGGCTTAAATTAACCTATTTCGTGTTTTGCGCGGGGCTGGGATAAGATTAGAATTTTTTGAAAAAAATATAAAGACAACCAGCGGAGAAAATGATATGATTTAAGCATAATTTAACTACTAAAATATGAGTATATTATTAATGTTGGCTTGTCATTTTATTGGGGACTTCGGATTTCAATCAAAATGGATGGCTGAAAACAAAGGAATAAATTGGGAAATCAATTTTTATCATGCCGCAACTTATACTGCAATTTTTATAATATTTGCAAAAATATCATTTACGGCAGCAATTGTTTTGGTTGTAAGCCATTTTCTGATTGAACCTTTGTCTTGTCGTTGGAGAGTCATCAAACATATTTGGGTTGATCAAATCTTTCACCTTCTTGTTTTAGCTATTGTTATTATTTTGAAAATTTAATTTATAAAACTAATCGGTTATTAACTAATGATTTTTTCATCTAAGTATAAGAGATAATAAAACCCCAAAATATTTAGTTTTGGGGTTTTGATTAATAAATTATTACTCTTGTCCGCGAATTAAACAACGCGGAAATTCGCCTGTCAATTTTCCTGTCCTGTGAAGCGTTGAATACGTTCCTTTCCAACAAAATTCGAATTCTTTATTTGGAAATTTTGGATAATGCCTTCCTGCAAAACGCAGTTCAACCACCCAGTCATTAGTCTCTTCTAAAAAACCAGGCTTGCATCTCTCAACGCAGATCACTACAGCTTTGCGATCAACAACTTCTTTGTCGGTCATAATAAACTCAACATATACAATTTTTCCTAAACGAAGCGAATCAAACATCACTTCTCTTGATGGTCCACCGGCAATATTGCCAGCGTACTCATAATAACCATTATTATCCATGCAAATAATATTTAAACGTTTTCAAGGTTGGAGTAGAAAACACACCTCCGTTACTCACACGAGCCACCCCTACATACATAGAGGGATTTATATAAATTTATTGTTAATGTAATAAAAAATAATACCATCAAGGTATTATTTTTGTCAATATTGCTCCGAATCGTGGATGATTTAGAAATAGTGTGACTAAGAATAAATGAGAATTCAATGTTTAAGTTCTTACTTTTTTGTAAGAAAAAAGCATACATTCGAAAATATATGCTTATATAGTTGCAAAATTATTTTTACTCTGTCACCGGATTCCAACTTCTAGTTAAATAGTTGATAAAACTAGGTTGGTCTTCTCTTGCTTCCGCCAAAGATTTATACCTGACAGTTTTTTCTATGCTCTCACCTTTATAATAGAGGACATATTCAACTATGACCCCAAAGGTATCTGTAAGAAATATTTGTACAGCCTCGCCGTGTTTTTTCAAAGATAAATGAAACCCTTTAATTGCTTCGGGGTGTCTTTCTCTTATTTGGTTAAAATAGTCTTCGTTAATACTTTGCTTTTCGAGCATTGTAAAATCATATATATTTCTAGGCCTTTCAACCATGTATATCTGAAAACATATTTCTCCGAGACTGCAGAAAAATTTTTTAAACATTTCTACTTCTTTCATTTCAAAATCTCCTATATTTAGTTCGTATTATTGTTAATGTATATACAAAAAACATAGCATAAAGCTATATTTTTGTCAATCTTGCTCGGGGTCGTAGACGAAGTTCGAACTAGCGTGGCTAAAAGTAAAGAAAAAATAGTTATTGACAATTTGTAAAAAAAATCGTAATATAAAAAAACCAAACAGTTTTAATGTCGAACTTTAAAAATATATACAATGAAAGACAAAATCGAATACCCGGTGAATGTTTCGGCTAGCCATATTTCAAATTTTTCTGAAATTACAAAAAATGGTTCAATTACGAGATGTTTTGAACTTGAATTAGGCGGACCATATTTTGCTAAAAAAATTTTTCAACAACCAAAATCAAAGGAACAAAAAAAATTAGTTCTTTATTTTGAAGGAGCAAAGCAATCTATCAAAAGCAGTGATCTTAACAAACACCTATCTGGGAAAGGTTATAAAATAATTAATGACCCGCACCCAAGCCTTCTAATTAATGCAATGGACGTATTAACAAAAGAGATTTTAATCGAACTCGAGCTGCCCTGGTTTACGTCAATACTTCTACCAACGCATGAAAAAGACTATATGAAAGTAAGTGATGGCACTCCTTGCATATTTTCAATTCAAAGAAGAAGTGACGGGGATCGAGATTTCAAGCTTCATGCCGCAGATATGGTATTTGATAATAGTTGTGCGCTGCTGATTGAAAAAAAATAACAATTATTTTTATTGTTTTATACAACAAGGCTTGAGAAATCAGGCCTTTTTTATTTAAAGTAGGATAAGGATTCGAACCAAGATAACCCAATAAACCAAAGTTTTTTCTATGAAATACTATTAATTTCCCAAAAATGTTCGAACCACTTTGGAACTTAAAATGTGTCCAATATTGAAACAAAAACAGGTTTTTAAAGCCTGTTTTTGTATTTTGCTCGGGGACATGGACTCGAACCATGATCGACGGCTTCAAAGGCCGCTGTCCTACCATTAGACGATCCCCGAATATTATGTTTTAAAATCTATACCCCTAAAAACGCTTTTAATCTTAACCAAAAGCGCTTCACAAGTCAAACTTTTGAATATTTTCTGACTGCCAATAAACTAGCAAGTGCTGCAGCAAATGAGGCCGCGAGAAATTCGACACCAAAGACGACCCAGAAATTCGTTAAGAAATAGGAAACGATATTTATGTTATAACCGGTAAAGAAAACCTCTAGGTAAGGCTGGAGAAGGCTGAGGAACGGGAAGAAGATACTGGTGATAAGTAATATTGCGATTAAGCTATAAATCAAAGCTGAGACCAAAAAAGGAGCAACAATAAAAGGCCGAGAAGCGCCAACTAAACGCATGATTTCGATTTCTCGACGATGGGTATAAATCGTCACCTTTACCGTGTTATAAATTACTAATAAACTAGTGAACGAGAAAATAATGATAACAAAAATGCCAGCTTCATTTATTTTTGAGGTGATATAATCGATCTTTTTAATAATCGCAGCATTATCCGAAAAATCTCTCGACTCAATGATATCACTATCTAAGCGCTTTAAATTTTCCACTAACTGAGGAGCTTGGTTTGTGTCACTTGGTAGAATATTTAGACTTGGGGAAAGCGGATTTTTTCCAAGTTCGCGCAGAGCCTCAATAACCTGCTGATTATTTTGGTTTTTATCTCTGAATTTTTGGAGGGCTTGCTGTTTTGAAACATACTCAACTGACTTAACATTCGGCAATCCTTCAATTTTCTTTTTTAATCCTAAAATTTCGTCTTCCCTTGCCTCTCCCTTTAAATAAAGACTAAAATCTACCTTTCCCTTAATAACTGTGATTGCGCTGTCCGAGATCACCCGAACGGTTGCCATGATATTTATGGAAAATAAGGTTAGAAGTAAAATGGTGATTGTTGCCACAGAAAGCCAAACATTGCGCGCAATATCCTGGGCACTAAATTTTAGAACTCGAAAAAAAGTATTCATAAAGATTTATAAAACATATTTACCATGTTCTTGGTCACTAATTATTTCACCATACTCCATCGCGACCACTCGACGACTCAAACGATTAACAATTTCTCGATTATGAGTAACTAAAATAACCGTTGTTCCAAAACGATTAATTCTTAATAATAGATCGATAATTTCGTCGGCATTGATGGCATCTAAATTTCCGGTCGGTTCATCGGCTAGCAAAATTTTTGGCTGATGCACTAGCGCTCTGGCAATTGCTACTCTTTGCGCTTCCCCGCCAGATATCTCGCCGGGATAACGATCAGCTTTATCCTCAAGACCAACAATTTTTAAAACACTAGGAACGATGCTTTTTATTTTTGCATTTGTCCCACCGGAAACTTCCAGGGCAAAAGCAATATTTTCAGATAAAGTTTTTTTTGGTAATAATTTAAAATCTTGAAAAATAACACCGATCTGCCGACGCAAAAAAGGAATCTCACGACGATTCAAGCGTGTAATATCCCAGCCACCAATTTCCACACTTCCACTATCAACTCGCTCTTCGCCAATTAAAATTTTGACAAGTGTTGTTTTTCCGGCACCACTCTGCCCAACAATAGAGACGAACTCACCCGGGGCAATATCTAAAGTGACTGCCCTCAGAACTTTTGTTCGATGGCCGTAAGCTTTGTTGATATTTTTTAAGTGGATCATAAAAAATAATTAAAACTATTATTTAGCAACTGAGTAATCAATAATTTTTTTAGTGGCTTCGACGCTAGAAGAAGAACTTTTTGCTCCAAAAACGACGACAATCAAATTTTCATTATTTACTTTTACTCGACTCATCAAACAATGACCCGCCTCCTCGAGATAACCGGTTTTTGATGCCGTTACTTCATGCGCGACATCAACTAATAATTTGCTGGTATTTTTTAGGTTGTGAGTAATTTTTGTATTAATTGTCTTGAAAGAATAAGTTTTTGCCGTATCTATTTTTTGGAGAGTCTGATCCTTTAAAGCTTCTCTGGTTATTATAGCATAATCATTCGCTGAACTCACATTCTCTGGTGACAACCCGGTTGGTTCAATAAATTTCGTATTTTTTGCACCCCATTTTTTAACTGTGCTATTCATTTTTGCGATAAAAACATCGCGCTTCAAACCGCTAGCACGGACCAGCGACTCAACTGCGTTATTGGCCGAACCGACCAAGGAAGCGTAGAGTAAATCTTTGACTGTCATTGTATCACCTTCCTTAACAGTTAATTTTGCAGATTCCCAGGGTGAACAATATTGATAATTAAAATTCTCATCGGCTTTTTTATAGGTGACTACTTTGTTTAAACTAATTTTAGTATCTAGAAAAACTTTAACTGCGACAATTTTAGTTAAACTTGCCAATGGTAGTTTTTCATTCATATTCTTATCATAAACAACTTGTCCATTTTTCTCCCAAATCGCGATAGCAGAGGTTGCTTCGACTTCAGGCTTGCTTGTTGCTTTTTTAATTTCAGCAGGGACGACAACATCTTTTTTTGTTACTGGAGTGATTGCCTTTACTGGCAAAGGACTTTCTAAAACCAGAGAGACTTGCTCGACCTTAACCTTAATTAGACCGGCGCTTTTTTTAGCAATCTTTTCAAAAGCTACTAAATCCAAGTCCACCGCACGGTCGGGATGTTTATTCCGTTCGGGCCCAAAATCATTCACCGTCACAACAACACTTTTGTTATTATCGAGATTAGTAATTTTTAATTTTGTGCCTTTTGGAAAATCTGGTGAGGCCGCAAAAAGCCCATTTTTATAGCGATACCACGAAGCCGTGCCAAAGGCTAATGAATCCGTTTTGTTGAATAAAGCAACTTTAGCAGAGCTATCCACCTTCGCACTGACAGCACCATTTTTTCGATCATCAAGACTTGGCCAAGCTTGCCATTTTTTTGTTGTTGGATCAAAAGAAAAAACTTGTTTAATACTGTCACTCGGCGAAAAATAGTTAATTTTAATAATTATTGAGGTTGCGCTAACCTCACTATTTTCGGTCCAGGGACTCATTCTCTGCCAGCCCGAATTAACTGGCTCAGGGCTAACAACGCTTTCTTGCCATATTCCATCACTTTGCTCAGCAAAAGCTGGCAGCGTTGGGAAAATGCTAATAAAGATTGATAATAATAGAAATATTGGCGTGAAATTGATTTTTTTAGGCATAAGGCAGAAATTGACTGATAGTTAAATGTTTATTACAATAACGATAATTAGCAATGCCCCTTTAGCTCAATTGGTAGAGCAACGGTATCGTAAACCGTAGGTTGTCGGTTCAATTCCGGTAGGGGGCTCAGGCGAATTATTTTAATCCTTTCCACTGCGGTTTTTGTCTTGTGGCAAAAAATAGATATACATCTATTTTTTACTTACGAAAAAACATGCATTGGAAAGGATTAAAATAATTCTTTAAAAAAATTTTCAGAAACGCCTAGGAAGGAACAAGCATTTGTTAACATCAATTCTTACTTACGAAAAAACATTAAAAAATATTTATCTAAAAACTTATTACTAGAATAAAAGTGATTATTTTTACTTACGGAAAAATATTAACTAATATAAGGATAAACCTAATTTGTAAAAAATTACCCTTGCTAAATACTCGACTAGCTCAAGCAAAACGCCCGAATGGGCGTTTTTGTTTTAAGCAAAAACTAACGAGGACTCATCACACTTCTTTTTTATTTTTAGAAGAAAATTCTCAGTAGCAATAAAATACTCCCCTTGATTCACTGGCCCGAAATAAATGATTTCAAAAATTAAGGAAGTGCTAGAAGTTTTAATAAATGAACCTCTCTCAATTTGTAGGTTAGAAGCCTTTGCGCTATCACTAATTATCTTATGAACGGCTGATAATTTTTCGGCAGAATTCCCGAGAGAAAAATAAAGAGTTAAGGTCCCCCGCTTTGTTAATTGTTTTTTGAAATTATTAAGTTTTCCGGCTACTAAAAGCGAATTCGCGATCACGACTTCTTCGCCGGATTCAGCGCGTAAACGAGTACTTCGCCAACCGATTTTCTCCACCGTTCCCCCTTCACCATTAAAAACAATAAAATCTCCGATTGCAAAGGATCGATCAAGATAAATAGTAATTGAACTAAACAAATCACCGAAAATTTTCTGAGTCGCTAAGGCAAAAGCCACGCCACCAAAACCAAGGCCTGCGATTAAGGTGGTCACATTAACACCAAAAATTGCTAGAACACAAAGTATGCCAATAATGATAAACAAGAAAAAAAATGCAAAAGAAATTACACCGGAGAAATCCTTTACCGCACGATCCCCGGCTGCTTTTTTCAAAAAATGGTGGGAAACTATTCTTGAAATATTTGCTAGCTGTAGCGCCAGAGCCATTACTAATAATGAATTGAAGACTTCGCGCCAAAAAACGGTTAACGGCAATCCTTGCACCGCTAACCAAATAGCGAAAGAGAAATAAAACCAAGGCTTGATTGAACGAACGAAGCTCACGGCGTAGCCACCAGCTTTAAGGCCCTTTCTTTTTACTTCGCCGAGATAACGGGCAAGCGCAAAAGTTTTTATTAATTTAAAAAATATAACAAAAAGGAGAAAATAGGAAAAGGCCAAGAAATGACCCTCCTGAATATTTGGAAAATAGTTGTGAATTAAAGAAAAAATATTTGTCTCCATAAAATTAATTGAAAAAATATCTAAACCATTTTCGGTAATTGCTTTCTATTTCTGTTTTTTCAATCATAACCGAAGATGTACTAAGTTCCTCTTTAATTACCGCCACGCTTTCGCCTGGCTTTTTCATACCGAGATTAAGACGAGCAGTTTCTTCCAGAGAAGAATCAGATTCCAAATATGCAATAGCCTCTCGAAGTTTTTTGTTGCCTGCTTCTTTCGCACTAATTTCTGCTTTAAAACCGCTAATTTCTTCTTCAATCATTTTCTTTTGCCGCCAACCACGGACCAATGGCAAAAGAACTAAAATAATTAGAATAACAAGAAAAACTGTATAGAATTTTTGCTTTAAACGGGTTGACATAAAAAAGGTGATCTAATTTCTAATTTTTGGAGTAATCCAAAAGCCCATATATTTTCCTCGCATCAAGCGAATCTGAGCATCAAGACAAGGAATGGCTCCAAAGATAATAATCGTTGCCGGAACACAAACCCACTCCAGAATCATAGCAATATTTTTCCAAGGTGAATACTCTTTTGGTCTTTTTGGCAAAAGCAAAGATGAAATAACCGCGGACAGAATCATACCAATCATCGCCAGATTCATTAAGAAAGAAGATATCGCCGGTAAATTTCCGGACAAGACAGTTGAATTAAAGCGATCACCACCCAAAAGCATCGGCATCCATCCGATAACTGCGATGATTAACGCATTAGTCCCCCAAGAGTGAAAACCATAAATCTGAACAAGGATATGGCTAATTACCGGTCGTTTTTTAAGATTCTTCCAATTTTTTATCGTGTTAAACATCAAGTACGGTAGACTTTCTACCCCCCAGGCCCAGCGCCTCTGTTGTTTATATAAACTGCGAACTGTTAATTTCGTAGTCTTGTCCGCCGTGATGTCCATGGACACTAAATGATAAAGCGGTTCGACACGATATTCGCCCTGATAATACATCAAGCAATTCCAAAAAATACGAGAGTCTTCGCTCACCATATTCGTCGACCAAAAACCAATATCCAACAACGCGCGGTAGGTCATGGAGTGAGAAGAATAAGTAACTAGGCTTTCTTGCCTAACCTGCATCATCATCTGCCAAAAAGTGTTGGAAGAGGCGGCAACTCTGGAAAAGAAAGGGGCTTTCCAAATATTATTATGAAATACTGGGATTGGTTGGTAGCTAGAACGGTAAGGTGATTTAACTGTTAAAAATTTATGAGTTAAACAATAAAAATATCCAGGAGAAAGAATTGTGTCAATATCAAAGACGCTGACCAATATTCGAGAGGTTGGTATTTTTTCCAAATCTACAATCAAAGACTTCGCTTGTTTTGCTGCCCAAGCTTGGTTCGATCCCTTCCCCTTAACTTCACCAAGAATTCCCTCCGGATGATAGGTTACTAAAAAATTTCGAAACCGCTGACCAAATTCCGCCTGCATCAAACGACCCTTTTCCCTGGCAAAATCTCCACATCGCTCCTCAAGAGCCAAAACCACAATCATTTGTTCTGTTGGGAAACCATCTTTTAATAGAGAGTTTAGACAAGTTCGCAAAATGTCTGCGCTTTCCATGGCATTTGGCAAAATCACCATCTGGATAACATTCTCCCAACGCAAGCCAGCCTCAGAAAGTGTTGCGTTTTTATTTTCGTTCTTTTCGATGCTAAGAACTAGTTCTTCATCGACTTGATCTTTTTTGCTAATAGCAGAAAGAGCTTCACATTCGACTAACCAATTTATTGTCTTACCTTTTTTTAATTTAAAATATGAAACTAATAAATAGATTGCCAAATAAATTACTAGCAGTAGCCAATAAACATCAAAGGCAATCATAAAATAGGCCACCCAGACTGGCTGAAAATATGAAAAAACAAGTAATAACAAAAGAGTAGCGAGCGAGAGAAACCCAGGCAAAATTTCTAGAAGCCGATAAAAAAACCGGTCCCTGCCAACTAGATCAGTTGCTTTGCCTATCTTTAAATAATCCATAGGTTAACTTAATTAATAAACTCCCGCCGTTTCATTTCAAAAAAACAACGAGCACACGCTCGAACATCAACCATTGCATCATGAGCATCGCTAAAACTTTCTTGGAATAAATATTGGTGGAGTTCTCCAAGATTTGGCCACTTAAATCCGCTGCGTCCTGGTAATCGACAAACATTAACACCAAGCTTCATTGTGCAAATCTTTTTTGCTTCTTCTAGAAAATTTACCTGACCACAACGAAGAAATTCGCTGCCGACAATACTATTATCAAAATCGATATTGTGACCGACTAAGAAATGGGCTCGCGAAATTGCATCAGAAAATTTTTCTAAAGCTTCCAGCAGAGGGATTCCCTCCTTCATTGCTCTATCCTGACTAACCCGATGAATTTTTGCAACTTCGTCAGGGATAATAAAGCCCTCTGGTTTAATAATTAGACTTTCTTCCTCCCAAAGATTACCATCACCATCATAAAATTGCCAAGCCAACTGAACCAAGCGAGGCCAATTTTCAAAGTCGTTTAATGGTGCTTTATAATTTTTTGGCAGTCCCGTGGTCTCGGTATCGAAAACTAAATAATACATAATAAACAAGATCTTTAATTACTTCCGGGAATTCTAGAAAAATCAATTTCCTCTCCCTCTTCGATGTCTTCACCATCAGCCTCAATAATCTTTTGATTTGGCTTTCCTGGAATTTCTTTTATTTCTCTACCCTTAAAATTCATCGGACGGAGATCTTTTAATTGATTGAGAGAAACTGGCTCCGGGGTATTGGCCGCCCGTTCAAACATATCCTCCACGTAGCTCTCCGTTCGTTTCTCAACTTCTTTCACCTTTTCAAGCTCGGCTTGTTTCACTTTTTGGCGAAGCTCCGATTCGATTCGCTTTTCTTCCTTTTTAATAGTTAGACAATTCGGGCAATAAACCGGACGCACACCATCTGGTTGAAAAGAGACAAAAGTAATAGCCCCACAATTGCTACATTCTGTAGAAATTTTTCCTGCTGGGATTCTACTTGGGGTTTGAGCCTGAGTTTTAATAATATTCGCTGGCTGTGGCATAGCGGCGCGCGGCGCGGCTTCGGTTTGAATATTTACTTGAACCTGTGGAGCGGCAACTGACGTTGGAGCTTGCATCGGAACAGCGATTTGCGCAGTAGGTATTAATGGAGTAATTGGTGCAACTACCTGGGGGGCAACGAACACTTGTTGGCTGACAGCTGGCGCTGGAGCATAAGATTGCACTCTCGGTGTTTGATAATTAGAAACCGGTGCGTTTACTCTCGGAGGAAAAGATTGTGCCCCAGATTTAATATATGGCTTTTTCTCTTGGGCCTCTTTTTCTTTATCATCTTCTTCACTCTCGTGCCATTTCATAATTCTTTCCTCTACTAAGACGCGCGGAGCAGAGTATTTCTCACGAGAATAATTAATAATTTTTTCGGTATTTCCGGTTTTTTCATCAGCACGAAGAGGTGGCAAGCCCATCGCTGAAAAAGGGTTGGAGGTAATCCCATCAATCATTAAGCGTAAATACATTTCATATTTTGGAAGATTTACAATATCCTCCTCTGTAAACGTCGGGGTGAACTCTTTAACCAAATCCTCGGCATCAGTGGCCCCAACTCGGAAAACAATTAAGGTGCCAACGTTACCAAAAACCGCCGCCTTAACGACGTCACCGAGCTGTTCAATGTATTGGTGAGCCATTACGAGATTCAGACGATATTTTCTCGCTTCAGAAAGAATATTTGCGAAACTGTCCGTTGAAAAGTTTTGGAATTCATCAATATAAAGATAAAAATCTTTTCGTTCGTTTTCTGGAACATCAACGCGACTCATGGCTGCTAATTGAATTTTTGTAATCATCATCGCCCCCAACAAAGCAGAATTATCTTCACCAATTCTTCCCTTACTAAGATTCATGATTAATATTTTCCCTTCATCCATTATTCCGCGAACATCGATTGAAGATTTCACTTGGCCAATAATATTTCTCATTAAAGAACTAGATAAAAATTGGCCAACCTTGTTTTGAATAGGTGAAACAGCCTCTGAAGCAAATTTATCGGCGTAACCAGCAAATTCTTTTTCCCAAAAGGACTTTACCATCGGATCTTTAATACTCGCTACCACTTTTTTGCGGTAAGTTTTATCAGAAAGCATACGAACAACACCCATGAGGGTTGAGCCAGGATAATCAAGAATCGCCAAAATCGCATTTCTTAAAATATATTCCAAACGTGGTCCCCAGGAATCTGCCCACATTTTTTTAAAAACTCCAATCAAACCAGAAGCTACTAAATGTTGCAAATGTGGTTCAACTTGTTCGACGACATTAAACGCAATTGGGAAATCAATATCTGAAGGATTTAAATATACAACATCATTAACGCGATGAGTCGGAATATATTCAATAATCTTTTCAGCTAAATCACCGTGTGGATCAACAACAGCCACGCCACGTCCGGCCCGGATATCATCAATAATCATGTTTTCCAGAATAGTAGATTTTCCCATCCCGGTTTTACCAACTAAATACATATGCCGACGACGGTCGTCAGTTTTAATACCAAATTTTTTGAATTCGTTACGATAAGTTGTTTGCGCGAAAACCGCAATTTCGTTATTCATATGTTTTATTTCAACATTTCTTGATAACTACCAAGATACTCCTTTATTAGCGGAGGAAGATAAAAAAATCCGATAGCGATAGGAATGACCACTATCAATAATCGAACCGTGGACCAGACATTCTGCCATTTAATAAATCTCCTGACATGCCCTAAACTCTCGACGATTTCTTCGCTAAGAGCAATATTTTTTTGAAGCAATTCCTTGACCTCATTGTCATTATTTTGTATTTCTTCGGACATATAATTATCTTAGTTGACAAAGTTTCACAAATTTACTGCCTATCTTGGCCATTTCTTCCATTTCTTGAGTGCTAAAAGCCTTTTTCCCTTGCAACTTTGGGTCGACAAGGTCGGTATCAGACTTGAATTTTTGCAAATACCACGCCTCAGCGCCTTTAATATCTTGACCCATTTTGGCGAAATCATCCTTCTCTAATAAACCCGGAGTAACCGTTGTTCGGAACTCGTGAGGAAGGCCACTTGTAATCACTAGTTTAACACTTTCCACCAACTTCTGGCAATCAACAGGGACGCCAACTACTGCCTGATATTTATCGAAAGGGGCCTTTAAATCCATCGCGATATAATCAATTAATTTCTCGTTTATAATCTTCTGAAGCATTTCTGGATTAGTCCCGTTGGTATCCAATTTTACTTTAAAACCAAGACTTCTTATTCCCTTAATAAATTCTGGTAAGTCGTGGTGCATCGTTGGTTCTCCGCCAGTAATCACAACACCATCAAGTTTGCCAACTCGACTTTTTAAAAAAAGAAAAAGGTCTTCCTCCGATATCGGGGAAAAACCTTTGTTCTTGTATTCTATCCCGCCTAACTCTTCTAAGGGCCAGACAAGCATGGGATTGTAACAAAAGTGACAACGGAAATTGCAACCAACAGTAAAAACAATCGCTGACAAATTACCTGGGTAATCAATTAAACTTAATTTTTCTAATCCTCCAATTTTCATAGGTTTTGCTGGACAATCCGGGAAATCCGAAAGACCACGCTGCCTATTTTCAAAATCCCGAGGAAGCCACTTTTTTATTTTTTTAACAACAAGAATTTTCTACATTATAAGTCTTGCGATCTTTGAACTCTGCAGCCTTTCCTTTATTGAAATTTTGCACAGGGGTCAACCAACCGACTACTCGGCTATAAACAACACATTCTTGGCGTTCAGTTCTAATTGGGCTCATAACTTTTTTTTGGCCACCACTCTTTGTCTTTTGGCATGGGGGACAAATTAATGGTCGACTCATATTTATATTTTAATTTAAATTTTAATAATTAGCAACATTCTGAATTATTGGCGCCAGCATCATTTCTTTCGTCATCTGTCGTACCAACAAAACCTATTTCTTCATCACACTTTGGACAAAATTTGTGCTCGCCTGCCAAATATCCATGTTTTGGACAAATTGAAAAAGTTGGCGTGATTGTGAAATATGGTAAACGATAATTGTTAACAATTTTTTGCACCAATTTCTTGGTAGTTTCCGGGTCTTTTATTCGTTCGCCTAAGAAACCATGCAAAACAGTGCCGCCGGTATACTTTACTTGCAAATCATCCTGCAAATCAAGAGCGGTGAAGATGTCGTCGGTGTGGCTTACTGGAATATGGGAAGAATTTGTGTAGTACGGATCAGAACCTTCATTTCTTACGGCGTCATTATTAGCAAAAATAATATCTGGATAGAGTTCTAAATCTTTTTTTGCAAAGCGATAGGTGCATCCTTCTCCTGGGGTGGCTTCTAGATTGAACAGATCATTAGTTTCCGTCTGATAATCCATTAACTTTTCGCGCATAAAGTCAAGAACTTCTCCCGCAAATTTATGCCCTTCTTCACTGGCAATATTCTCACCAAGCAAGTTTAAGGCTGCTTCATTCATGCCATTAATACCGATGGTGTTAAAGTGATTCTGCCAATAAGTACCAAAGCGAGCGTGAATGTCCTTGAGATAAAACATTGAGTAAGGATATAGACCGTCGAGGGTGAACTTTTCAATAACCTTTCTTTTGATTGCTAAACTTTCTTTCGCAATATCCATTAATTTTGCCAAACGATCCTTGAAGTCTTCTTTATCTTTTGCAAGGTATCCAAGACGGGAGAGATTAATAGTCACAACACCCAATGAGCCGGTCAAAGGATTCGCACCAAACAGACCGCCACCGCGCTTGCGAAGCTCACGATTATCTAATCTTAAACGGCAACACATTGAACGAGCGTCATCACGATTCATGTCAGAGTTAACAAAATTAGAGAAATATGGGACACCGTACTTTGAGGTCATCTCCCAAACTGGTTTCAAACATTCACGATCCCAATCAAATTCTTTATCAATAGTGTAGGTTGGGATTGGAAAACCAAAGACCCGCCCTGTGGAATCACCAGCAATCATTACTTCAGCGAAGGCTTGATTGAACATGTCCATTTCTGCTTGAAAGTCTTTATACTGCTCAGGCATTATTTTTCCGCCAATCACCACGCTTTCCTCACCAATCATTTTTGATGGAGTAACATCAAGAGTAACGTTGGTAAAGGGAGTTTGAAAACCAACACGAGTTGGAACATTAACGTTAAACATGAATTCCTGTAAACCTTGCTTTACTTCTTCATAGGTCAAACCATCGTAACGAATAAACGGAGCGAGATAAGTGTCAAAGTTTGCAAATGCCTGCGCCCCAGCGGCCTCTCCTTGTAAAGTATAGAAAAAATTTACGACTTGACCGAGAGCACTACGAAAATGTTTTGCTGGTTTACTTTGAATTTTTTCCTTAACACCCCCAAAGCCGCGTAACAATAAATCTTTTAAATCCCAGCCGCAGCAATAAGGGGCAAGTAAACCGAGGTCGTGAATGTGCATATCACCATTAACATGCGCGAGACGAATATTTTCTGGGTAAAGCTTGTTTAACCAATATTTAGCGGAAATAGCAGAGGCAAGGTAATTATTTAATCCTTGAACTGAAAAGCTCATGTTGCTATTTTCCTTTAATCGCCAATCAGAACGGCCAAGATAATCTTCCATTAACTTTTCTTCAACCGTTGCTTGGCTAATATCACGAACTTGACGATGTTGTTCTCGATAGAGAATATAAGCTTTCGCGATTTTTATTTTTTTGTCTTCAATTAATATCTCTTCAACAACATCCTGAATTTCTTCAACAGCAGGAATGCTGTTTGGATGAAATTTTTTATTCACCCGCGCGATTACTTCAGAAACAAGTCGGCTAGTTGAGGCTTCGTCGTATTCGTCGACAGCCTTTGCCGCATTAGCAATGGCATGCAGAATTTTTTCTTCGGAGAAAGGGGCAATATCGCCGGATCTTTTCCTGATTTTGGTAATCACTTCGGACATAAGAATTTTTTTAGATTTTTTATTATTTTTTTTCTTTGATTAATTTGTTTAGCTCTTTCCTAAATTCCTGAGCATCTTTAAATGATTCGTAAACGGAGGCATAACGAATATAAGCAACCTGATCCACTTTCTTTAATTGTTTCATCACGATTGCGCCAACCTGACGAGAGGTAATTTCACTTTTTTTCAAACGCTGCATCTCTCTTTCGATGGAATGGACTAATTTTTTAAAATTATCTTCGGTGATTGGTCTTTTCTCAAAAGATTTTTTTAGACCACTAATTAATTTCTCCCGACTATACGACTCGCGCCTTCCATCTCTTTTCACAATTGCGAGATCAAGCAATTCTACTTCTTCATAAGTTGAGAAACGAAAATTGCACTTCAAACACTCACGACGACGACGAATGGAGAGACCATCAGTAGCTACTCGAGAGTCAACTACTTTTGTATCATCAAAGTAACAAATTGGACATTTCATAAAATATTGATAAATTCCACATTTTGTGGGGTTTTTTTGCTCCTACCACTAAATGTTGTACTTAATTTTATTTTAGCAGAATTTAGCATCGAAGAAAAGAGTGAAAAAGTGACCAATATAAGCAAGAAAAAAGCCCCGTTGACAGTCGTTTAAAAAAACTGTGTATAAGTAAAATGGGAAATCAAAAACCAGGATACCTTCCTGGTCTTATTTAAAATATTTATTTGGAAATACGAAATTTATCGTTTAACCTGACTTAAAGCGATTGTACCGATAACATACAGTTCGGATATTGCGCGAGTAAGGGCAACGTAGAGCAAATCCCGATTGATTTTTTGTTTTTCCTCAATCAGTTTGGAAGAAACGTTCTCTTGATATTCAACAGCGAAAGATTTTTCATGTATCCCTACCAAAAAAACTAGATCAAATTCCACCCCCTGAGCGTCATTCATGCTTAAAACATGAACTAGCGGTGAGTTACTAAAGGCTTTGCGATGTGGTTTCAGCCAATCTTCATTTTTACATAAGATACCGACTGATGCATATTCTTTATGCTCTAAGGTTTTTCTAATAAACATGATTTCTTCATCTTCACATGCAACCACCTGCTCGACGACCGGTAAGCCAGCCTTAATCCCTTGGGGAATTTCCACTTGATAACCCAAGTCTCTAATGTATTCTAAGATATTTTGCGTATTCCGATAAACTTTTTGCAAAACTATTTTTCGTTCATCAGAAATTGTTTCCTTAATACAATCAAAGTCTTTAATGGTACCAAGCTGCACCTGTTGTGCCATATCGCCAACATAAACCATTGCCTTGGTTTCAGTATTAATGCACGACCCGATTAAACTAAGCTGCTCAGGAAGGTAATTTTGAAATTCATCGACAATAATCAACGAATAATCAAGAGAAACAAAGGAGCGCTGTTTTTTTATCTTCCCACCGGCCAAGACTTCGTAATATTCTTTTTGTCCACCAAGGCTTCCATTAGTGTCGGCATAAATTCTTAATAAAATAGTCAAATCAATTTTATCGATAACACCAGCTAATTGCTGTTCTTTTAAGCTAGCCAATTGTTTCTCATCTAAAAATGGCGAATACACTGATTCTAGTGTCTCGAACACTTCATCTGCCACAAATGTAATGTTTGTTTTATTATTGATTGCCGCTAGTTTGGCATATTCGTACTTGTCTTTTTCTTCTTCATTTACACCAAACCTTGCCTCATACTTCAGTTGAAGTCCGATGATTAATAATGCCCACTCGGAATAAGTATGAATTGCGACGTTGTTTATTCCAAGGCCAGGCAACAATGCACTAAAATAGGCTTTTGTCCCATTGTCCTGAACTAAAACCAAAATAGTATCGCTGGAAAAAGTATTTTCAAGATCGGGAGATTGCAAGAGATAGGCCACTCGGTGTAAGGCCAAAGTGGTCTTACCGGATCCAGCGGGACCAGAAATCACCATCGGTCCGACATAGTTTGCTCGAATAACCTGATCCTGGGCTTTTTCCATTTGCGCGATAATCTCCGGCAAAACAAAACCAGTTTTTCGATTAGAAAATTGATCTTGATAAATAAGTTCTCTCGGAGAACCAATTGATTCAGATGCCAAAAATTTTATTTGACCATCCACAATCATAAACTGATCTTTTCTTTTCAGCTCAGCGTATTGAATCTTTCCGTCTGGTCTAAAATATTGTACTTTCCCAGGACTTTCAAAACGAATCGCAGAAGCAGGCACCACCCAAGAATAGATACTATTTTCACTAAAACCAAACTTGCCAAAATATAAACTTTCTTCCTGATTCTTCCCTTCCAATACGACATCACAGCGAACAAAAAAAGGAGAGCCGAGCAGATAATTTAATTCCTCTAATCGCTGGTCATTGAATTTGATCAATTGTCCTTCAGCAATCCGATCTGATCCATGGATATTCCGGAATTTTTCTTTCGCAGCCTGAAGCCAGCTAGCGGTTGAATCAGCTGCTATTCCAAGTTGTTCACAAGCATGCTGAACAATGTTTTTTGATTCAGACAAAATTGTTTCTTTATTCATAGAAATAACTTTTATTAATAAAAATAGGGCGGATTTGCCCTATTTTAATTGTCTATTGATATTAGTTCATTCGCTTCCGAATAAAAGCTGGGATACTGAGATCGTCATCTTCTTCTTCAGGCTCTTCTTTTTTGGCTGGAACTTGTGATTTATTGCCAAAAAGATTTTTGCGGACAAAGGCTGGGGTGCTAAGATCTTCGAGGTCCTCTAATTGCTCCCTCTTGTCGCTCGACTTCACCGGAGAAACTAAAGGTTTTAACTGAGAAGCCTTGATTGGTGGCAAACTACTTTTATTTGTATCAGCCCATGATTGAGAGTTATCTTTTTCCGTTTCATTTTCAATAAAATGATTTGGGGAATAACTTTTGTGGCTTTCCCCTGGTTTACTGTTACTTTTACTATCAAAGCCGGTTGCCACAACTGTAATTTTAATAACGTCCTTCAAATCTTCATCAATAACTGCACCAAAAATAATTTTTGCATCCTCATCAGCAGCAGAAGTAATAACCTTCGCAGCATCACTAACTTCAGTCATACTCAAATCAATTCCACCAGTAATAGTGAAAACAATTCCCCTTGCTCCATCGATCGACATGTCTAATAAGTTTGAGTTAATTGCCGCTCGTGCTGCTTCGACTGCTCGATTTTCACCACTGGCCTGACCAATACCCATTAAAGCAGAGCCGGCATTTTGCATTACCGCCTTGACATCGGCAAAATCGGCGTTAATCACGCCAGGAACGGTAATAATTTCAGCGATTCCTTGAACACCCTGACGCAAAACATCATCAGTAATATTAAAAGCTTCTAGTAAGGTAGTTTTCTTGTCGATTACTTGTAATAGTTTGTCATTTGAGACTGTTATAATTGTATCAACTTTATCGGCAAGTTCAGCAAAAGCCCGATCAGCAATGTTTTTTCTTTGACCACCTTCAAACATAAAAGGTTTTGTCACAACAGCAACTGTTAAAGCTCCTAACTCGCGAGCAATTTCGGCAACGATTGGCGAAGCTCCTGAACCAGTCCCACCACCCAAACCACAGGTGACAAAAACCATATTACAACCCTTGAGTGCCTCGCGAATTTCATTTTGTGATTCTTCGGCAGCGCCCTTCCCGAGCTCTGGATTCATTCCAGCACCCAAACCGCGCGTAACTGTTTTACCGATATGAATTTTTTCACTGGCTTTATTGTAATGAAGAGCCTGAATATCAGTATTGATTGCCACAAACTCCACGCCTTTAATGCCGCTTTCAATCATTCGATTTATCGCACTGCCACCGCCACCACCGACTCCGACAACTTTAATCTTCGCGAAAGTTTCTACTTCTGGTTTTACTTCAGCCATACTTGTATGTAAATTATTTTTTATTTTGGTATTATCTTTTGAAACAAACCTTTTGCTTTACCAAAAAAATTACCAATATTTTTTTTGATATTGCCATCATTCATCGAGCTAGAACTATTACGGTTTGCCCAAATGAGTAAACCAAGTGCTGTTAAAAATTCTGGCCTGGAGACTTTATCAATTACTGTTTTAACATTTCTCGCCACTCCAACGCAAGCTGGTAAGCGAAGTTTTCTCTTGGCAGTTTCTACTAGATTATCCAGATAAGCACCACCACCAACAAAAACAACGCCAGCCGGTAACATTCCCGAACGATCAATCTTCTTTAATTCATTATCAATCTTCTCAAAAATTTCTTCTACTCGAGCATCAATTATCTGGGCAATGTATTTTCTTGAAACGGTTTCAATGTCGTCGTTTACTTCTTCTTCTCGAACGAGATCTTGAATATCTATTTCCTCATCCTGGTTAATACCTTCTCTGAGAGTGCTGCCGTATTCACGTTTTATTCTTTCTGCTAAATTTATCGGGCAACGTAAACCAAGAGCAACATCAGCAGTAATATGTTCGGCGCCAATTGGTAAAATGGCAGTATGGATCAAATTTCTTTCTTCATAGACAGCAATTGATGTCGTGGAAGATCCTAAATTCACCAAAACCACGCCCAATTCTTTTTGCTTAGTACTTAACACTGCTTCTGCTGCCGCTAAAGGAGATAAAACTAAATTTTCTATTTCTAATCCAGTTCGATGAATAGCCTTAGTTAAATTTTTCAATTGGCTACCGAGACCTTGAATAATTAATATTTCCACTTCAAGACGGATTCCGCTCATACCCACTGGATCTTTGATATCCTCCTGACTATCGACGGCAAATTTAATTGGCATGACATGAATCGTCTCATAGTTTACTGGCACAGCCATCGCCTGCGCCGCTTCAATAGCTCTTTCAACATCATTTTCGCTAATCTCACCATCACTTTTGCTGACTGCAACCACACCCTTGCTGCGCTCACATTTAATGAATGGATCGTTGATAGAAATTGAGACGGAACTAATCGGCGTACCAACCAATCGCTCCGCTTTTTCGAGACAGGCCGAAATTGAAGAAGTCGTTTCTTCGATACTGTTAACCACGCCCCGACTAACACCAGAAGTTGGAACAGCAACAGCACCGATTACTTGCAAATCTTCGCCAGTTAAACCATTGATTCTTTGGCCAATAACTAGTCTAATTTCCGTCGAACCGATGTCTAGACCAGCGATAATATTATCTTTCATAATTAAGATTAGAAGTTAAGGCTTGGTACAAACCTTAAAAGACTATTTAATATTTACATTATAGTAAATTTATTAGAACTCTACAACAAGCTTAAATACCAAGTGATGATCTCTCCACCAAATAAAATCGTAATCATCCCGCCAATGGCAAGAAAAAGCCCAAGAGGCAGAGTGCTTCCAAGTTTTTTTCTACCAAAGGCAACAAGAGTAAGCCCAGTGGCTGCACCAATAAAATAAGAAATTATCACGGCAAGTAACAAAAACAGATGAAGATATTCCGGAAAAATCATTCCCAGCAGAATTCCCAAGTAAATATCTCCCTCGCCAATGCCTTTTCCTTTGGTTAAGAAATATTGAATAAAGAAAAAGCCGCCGCCAATCAATGCTGAAACAAGTGGCGCAAACCATTGAATTCCTGTCGCTACATGTAAAAAATAAAGTAATAATGAAGCCCCAATAGTGATTGGCAACGAAACCAAATAATAACGACCATCATAAATCATGACAAAAAATAAGATTGCTAAGGAGAAAAGTTGGATTGCAAATTGGAACCATCCTCTCCCAGAAAAAAGTAGTTTTTCAAAAACAAGGGGGTTTCTGAAAAAGACAATAAAAGCCAAAAGAAACAAGATGCCACCAAATAGCTCGGCCGCAAAATATTGCCAATTAATTTTCTTATGACAAGAGGAACACCTCCCTCTCAATAATAAGAAACTAAGCACTGGCACGTTTTCAAACCATTTCAAGCGACGACCACAGAAATCACAATGGGAAGAAGGCAAGGTGCTTTCTTCAAGGTGTAACCGCCAAGCCAAACAACTAAAGAAACTGCCAAAAATTGACCCAAGAGCGAAAAAATATAAACAAAAAAGATAATACATAATTATTTATTTAAAATATCTTTGAGCATCTTTCGAATTGAGTCTGCTCGATCAGTCTCTCCTAACTTGTCAAAACAGAAGGCAATTTTATAAAGATTTTCGAGATTCTTTGGATTATTTAAATATGACAGGCCGTAATAATTTGAAGCTTTTAGCCATTCTTTTTCAATTTCGTAAGTATTGGCAATTGCGAAAAAAACGTCACTTTTTATTAGCAAAATGTCTCCTTTATGTTGTTCGTTCAAGCGATGGTCATCTTGATCAGGAAGTAGCGAAGTTGATTTGCCATACGAAGACCGGGCTTCATTAAATTTTCCAAAACGAGCCTGCACCAAACCAGAGTAATAATAAGCTCTTGGCCAAAAAGGGGCCGCACGTAAAAGTTCCTCGCGGTATAAATTGGCCTTTTCAAAATTACCCGCGAAAGCCTCAAATTCCATTAAACTTTCTATTTCAAAAACTAAGTGAGAATCGAAAAAAATTTTATCCTGATTAATAACTTGAAGAATTTTTTCGGTGAGGTCCTTGTTCTGATAATTATTTTGAATTGAGGCCATTTTTACTAACATCATTTTGCGATAATCAAAATCAGCGATACCAAGCTTAATTATGTTTTCTCTGATGCGAAAAGCACTAGAATATTCCTGAGCTTCCCAAGATTGATTAAAATAATAAAAATAATAATCAGCAATAATTATTTTGAATGAATAAATTATTAACAGAACACTAATAACTAAGGCGGCAATAACTGCAAAATATTTTGGAAAGTTGAAACTTAGTTTTCTTTCTGCCACTGGCTCTGCTAATGCTAAAATTACTCCGAAAATTAGAAAGAAGTAAATCGAGGTTGTCGCAACCGAAAAACTGAAGAGTAATGAAAAAAGATAGGAAAAAATTGCAAAACCAACCGTCAAAGCTGTCGGATAATTTTCTATTTTCTTAGCTACTTTCGATAAATGAAAAAAAATGGAAAAATACCAAGCAAGCCAAATAACCAAACCAAATATTCCGAAACAAAGAGTTAGATCTAAAAATAAATTGTGTGCACGATCGGGCAATAAAAAGGCCGAATCAAAAACTGCCCAATCACTTTTGTATTCATAAACCAGTCTTTCTCGTTGACTCTCCGCACCATAACCGAGCACGGGAGCTTTTTTGATCTGAGAAATCGCTGCTTGATAAATCTCGATTCGATAAGCACTGCTGCCTTCAGAAAAATTAGTGACCTGTCTGAAACGATCATTTTTAGATAATCCAAAACAGACCAGTCCAAGGATAAGAAGAACGACGGCAACTAAATAAAAATTCTTTTTTACTTTTGCTTTTTTAACGATCAACAAACATAAAAAAATAACAAAAGAAACTAAGATTGAAACCCAAGCCCCTCGACTTCCAGAAAAAGCCAACGCTAATAATTGCAAAAAACCAAGGGCAAAAAAGGAAAAACGAAGAATATTTTTGTTAGATAAAAACGCAAGTAAAAAAGCAAAAGGGCTTGTTAAAAGTAAGAATGAAGCTAGAAAATTTGGCTGCAACAAAGTAGAGGCGGCACGATGAGTTAGTACTGCTGGTTCTTGCCAAATTAAAAAATCAAAGCCAAAATATTGGCAAACTGCATAGAACGAAGCAAGAGAAGCAGAGAGAGTAATGGTGGTCAAAAAGATCCTTAATCTTCCTGAGATATTTTTAGGACCGTTGCAAGTTAGATAAAAACTAACCAAAATAGCGGAAATAAAATAACCGAAGCAATTAACAATTCCATCGTTGCGATAGTAAGAGCCAAAAAAAGATTGATTAGGATTTTGGCTCCAAAAAAGAGAAATCGCAAGGAAAACTAATAAAAATAAAGATGGCAAATAAATTATGGGTTTTTTTAAGAAACCGGGAAGATATAATGTTTCTTTTTTGTAAGCAAGTACTAAAATCTTTAATAAGAAAAAGAATAATGCTAAAAATAGCCATATCTGAAACCAAAATAGTTTTCCCAAATCAAAAATATTATTAGTCTTAAATAATATTGATAAATATAATGGAGTGCCAAAAACAAGGGCGAGAATTGAAAAATCAAAAAGCCCCGCATATATTTTTTGCCAATCAATCTGTTTAAAATTTCCTAGATTCATATCTTTTTATTATAGCATAGATGCCTTCTAGGAATAAAAAACCGTTAACTTTTGAGGGTTAACGGTTCTAACTTTTATTTTTATTCGGTTTTAATTGGCTTAAATATCCAATTGCTTGGTAACGGAAATTAATTGTTTCCAAAAAATTCCGCATTTTTGTTTTTTACTTAACTCACGCCAAAGCTTTAAAGCCTCAGCGCCTTCTTCTTTTTTCATTTTAGTCAAAAAAACTCCTCTAGCAATATATCCGACTTTGATAATTTCACTATTACCAGTAATTTTTACCGACGCGTTATTACCAAACAAATCTACAAGTGTTAAATTTATTGGCTTTCTGGAGTAGAGAGATTTTTGAAAAATCGCAGCGGCTGGATCAGCGGAAGCGGCAAAAGCTAACAACAAATGCTCTTTTTCGCTTAGTTTTCGTTTTGAATAAACCTTCAAGTCAGCAAAGTAATCATAAGTTGCTTCAACTGAGGTCCATTTTCCTAAATTTCTATGCGGAGTATCGCTAAGAGTGGTAGCATCTTCGATTAACGATTGATGAACTTCTTCAAAGTCCAAAAATCGATCTTCAAGATTATTTTCTTTAATTTTTTCAATTAATCTTTCCCAGAAATTTTTACCCAGCATTGAGCCAACGTAAGGGGCCTCTAAATCAAATGGCACCAAAACGACTTCTTCTAAGTCGGCAATCGCCTGCACCAAATGATCTAAATTACTTACTCCTTCGGCATTTTTTGCATCGGGAAACCTTTGTGACAGAAACATCAAATCCAAAATTGGCTTGAATAATCTTTCTTTCATCACAAAACCAAATTGACCATTTACCTTAATAGTGGAAGGCAGTGCTCCAACTTCTTCGGCATTCCAAACAACCTCTTCGCTTGAACCACAAGAAGAATAATAATGGGTTTGGCTGTCTAGCAACCAAAAATTGCGAGTTGGCTTTTTTGGTGAACAAAACTCGGGATAAAAAGAAACCGTTGGATTAATTATTCCGTTTTCTTCTTGCCACTCTAGGTGTTCTACAGAAGTTAAAGCTGGAAGAACGTGAGAGAATAAGCCACCTGAAAATTTCAGATTATTAGAATTTTGATATTTTCCTAACCAGGGATACATCAGAAGATCTAGCTGATGGCAATTAATTGTCATTTTTAAACCAGAATTTTCCAAGACAGATAAACCCAACTCTTCAGTATGGATTTTTTCAAAACTATCGGGCAACACATTGCCGTGAAAAGCGTTGATTGAAGCAACCAACACAATTCCTTTTCTTTTTTTCATTAAATATAATTTTTAAAAAACTGTGCTCCTTGTTTTTTTGACTCACTAGCCACAAATTGCACTTGCGATAAATATACACTAAAATTACTAAAATGTCAATAGTTAAGGGTAATGTGCACACACATATGGCGGTTTTTCAACCAGTATGCCAAGATCAGG
>JBMOHF010000013.1:0-27618 GCA_049317985.1 Patescibacteria group bacterium | reverse complement strand
AAATTAGCGTTTCGCTCACTATCCTCGGCAAACGAACCAAAGACTTCTCATTACCATACTCTCACAACAACAAAAAAGACTCCACTTGCGTGAAGTCTTTTTTGTTGGCGGAGAGAGAGGGATTCGAACCCTCGATCCTCGTAAAAGGATAACACCTTAGCAGGGTGCCCCATTCAACCGCTCTGGCATCTCTCCAATCTATTTAGGCATAAAAAAAGCGGGCTTGTTCCGCCGCAGCTTTAGCGAAGGCGAACTTGTCTCGCCATAGCACCAGGGGTGCGTAGGTGGACAATATTCCCGCGCTCATCGCTTTATGCTATAATCACTATATACAATAATTATTCTAATGTCAATTTGTCCATATGACAAACGAAGAACAAAAAACTGAGAAAATCACCAGCATTTCCTGGAAAATCCCGAATCGGGAAAAGCCAGAAAGGGGGCGAAATTGGTATATTCTAGCCGGTATTTTTATTGCCATTTGCCTGTTTATTTCTTTCTTTGAAATTAAAAGTTACCGACCAGTATTTATGGGATACAACTCTAATTTTCTTTTTGTTGTGATAATCGCTCTTGCTGGAATTGTGATGTTTATCAATGAAAGAAACGACCCAGCGGAAATCGAGTTTTCCGCCGACGGTGACGGTTTAAAGATTGGCGAGAAATTCTATGACTACGATGTTGTTAAAGATTTCTCCGTTCTTTATAAGCCAAAAGAGGGACTAGCAAAACTTTATTTTGAATTTAAAAATCCAATTCAACCGAGATTAAGCCTTGATCTTAACGAACAAAACCCAATAACTGCCAGAAATTTTTTCTTAAGATACTTAAAAGAAGATTTGGATCGTCTCAATGAACCGCTTTCCGAGCAATTAACCAAGGTTTTGCGTCTCTAAATCCAAACGGTTGACATTTTTAAATAATTTCTTGATAATAAGGGGGTTGGCTTCCATAGTTTAATGGATAGAACATAAGCTTGCGGAGCTTGTAATCCAGGTCCGATTCCTGGTGGGAGCACATTTTATTAGCATCTTTAGGGCCTATGATTAGTTTGGCCAATCCGCTCGCCGAGCTCAAAGGCGTCGGCAAAACAATCGCAATCCGCTTAAAAAAACTGGGTCTGAACACCGTCTCTGACCTTGTTTTTTATTTTCCTTTTCGCTATGACCATTTTCAAAACGCCGGCAGTATTGCCAGTCTCCAAGAAGGACAAGAAGCACAAATTATTGGGCAGATAGACCTAATCAACAACCGTCGCAGCGCCCGTCGTAAAATGAATCTAACTGAGGCAATTATCCAGGACGACAGCGGAATATTAAAAGTCATTTGGTTCAATCAACCATACATCGCCAAGAATTTAAAAGTTGGCGACTTTGTTTCTTTCGCTGGTCGAGTAAGCGAGCAATTTGGGGGACTCTGTCTCGTCTCTCCTTCTTATGAAAAATTGATCAACCACCAAGAAACTTCAACTCAAAATCTTCACAACACACAGGGAATAATTCCCAACTACCATCTTGTCGAAGGTTTAACTAGTAAACAACTACGATATCTTATTAGACAAGTAATTGCTTTGAGTAATGAAATAAAGGATTCTTTGCCATCTCAAATAATTTCCGAACATCACTTAATGCCGCTTGCAACGGCGATCAAAAATATTCATTTTCCAGAAAATGGAGCAGACCTCGATGAATCTCGACGCCGACTTGGTTTTGAAGAACTTTTTGTTTGGCAATTACGCGCTCAATTAATTAAACGACAACTTCAAGGTCGCCAAGCGCCAAAAATTACTTTTAACGAAGAAGCGACTCGTGAATTCGTGAATTCTCTCCCCTTCACTTTATCTGGTGACCAGAAAAAAGCCGGTTGGGAAATTTTATTAGATTTAGAGAAAGCTGGACCAATGTCACGACTGCTCCAAGGGGATGTTGGCAGCGGGAAAACGGTTGTTGCTGCTCTCGCAATTTTAAATACAAAATTAACTGGCGAGGGAAAAACTTTATTAATGGCACCAACTGAAATTTTGGCAACCCAACATTTTGAAACCTTTAAAAAATTATTTTCTTCTTATGATTTTAAAATTTCTCTTTTAACCGCCAATCGCAAAGAGGCTAATTGGCAAGAGGGCTCGCCTCGCTTAAGCTCCGGCGAAGCAAGAAAAATAAAAGTAACAGAAATCACCACCAAAAGTGATTTAATTATTGGTACTCACGCCTTAATTAGTGACAAAGTAACACTCGCGCCAGTATCACTGGTTATTGTCGACGAGCAACAACGTTTTGGTGTTAAACAAAGAAAAAAATTGGCGGATTTAAATGGCGCAAATAATCTTGCGCCGCATTTTCTTTCACTCAGCGCAACCCCAATTCCTCGCTCGCTTGCTCTTGCCCTCTATGGCGACTTAGATTTGTCATTAATTAATGAGCTACCACCAGGAAGAAAGACGGTAATCACCAAAATTGTGAGCGAAGAAAAACGACAAGCGGCTTACGATTTTGCAACTAAAGAAATAAATGCCGGCAGACAGATGTTTGTTGTTTGTCCGCTAATTTCGGAATCAGATAAACTTGGTGTAAAATCAGCAAAAGAAGAAGCCGAAAGATTAAAAGAAGTTTTTCCTAATTTCAAAATAGGACTATTGCACGGAAAACTCAAAAGTGCCGACAAAGAAAAAGTAATGAACGAATTTTTAAACCAGAAAATTCAGATTTTAGTCAGCACCTCGGTGATTGAAGTGGGGATTGATATCAAAAATGCAAACATCATGTTAGTCGAAGGTGCTGAACGCTTTGGCCTTTCTACCCTTCATCAATTCCGCGGTCGCGTTGGCAGGGGGAACGAACAAGCTTATTGTTTTTTATTTACCAGTAATGAGAACGGCTCACCAAGCGCCGAAACTTCGAGAAGATTAGAGGCTTTAGTAAAAAACCAAAACGGCCGCGACCTGGCTGAGGAAGATTTGAAATTCCGTGGCGCTGGTGAAACTTATGGTTTGTTACAATCTGGCTTTCCGGAACTAAAAATTGCTTCTCTTTTTGATTACACACAAATCAAGGCAGCGCAAACCAGCGCTGAAAAATTAATCAAAGATGACCCCGAATTAAAAAACTGGCCAAAAATTAAAATTAAAGTTGGCCAGATTGAGGGTGAAGTACATCTTGAGTAGAATATAAATTAAAAATAGATTAAATGATATATAAGAGTAATAAAAAAAGAGTTTCACCGGAAACTCTTCTAAAAAATTATTCAACTACCTTGAGGTAGTTTTTAGGTCTTGTAGCTTTTTCAGCCTTGTATTTACTTACCTGTACTAGGCACCAAAAGATGGTGTAAATAGTGCAAAGCCAATAAATAATAATCGACACCGTGTAAAGATTTAAATAATCCTTTGCCAAATCACCGATACCGATTTCTTCATGAGCGAATACGGCAATAAAAAATGCGTACATAAACCCAATGAAAAACAGGAAGTGAAGAGTGCCAATTACTAATATTACTAAGTTAATTGCTGCTCTTAAGCTAATTTCTATTTTCATGATATCTTTGTTTTTTTTAATGAATACTCAATTTGATAATACAATAATAACATCAAACAAAAAATGTGTCAAGCTAATGACACATTTTTATTTAATATTAGTACAATATTTTATGAGAAATACTGCTTTAATTGCTCCAAACTCTTAATTTTTATTAGCTTAATCTTCCCAGCCTTAATTTCCGTGTCAGGGATAATCGCCTCCTTAAAACCAAGCTTCTCTGCTTCCTTTAAACGCTGCTCTAAGCGCGTTACCGGCCGAAGTTCGCCAGATAAACCAAGCTCTCCCAAAAACACGGTAGTGCGAGATAAATTCTTATTAGTCGCCGAAGAAATAATTGCTGCGCATACTGCCAAATCCAAACCGGGATCACTAATTTTTAAGCCCCCAACTACATTTAAAATAATATCGCGACTACTAAGATCAAGCGCTCCTCGCTTGGAAATTACCGCCGCTAATACTTGCAAACGATTCAAATCTAAGCCAGAACATTTTCTTTGTGGATAACCAAAAACGGTTTTCGTAACCAGTGCTTGAATATCAACCATAAAAGGACGAGTCCCTTCAATCACACAACTAACCGCTGACCCAGACAAAAATTCTTCGCCACCAGACAAGAAGATTGCACTCGGATCAAGAATTTCTTTGAACCCCGACCCAGTCATTTCAAGTACTCCTAATTCATTAACTGAACCAAAGCGATTTTTGCTTGAACGAAGCAAAGAATACTGGTGAGCATCTTCATTCTCCAAATAAAGAACCGTGTCCACAATATGTTCTAATGATTTCGGACCAGCCACCTGGCCATCTTTTGTGATGTGACCAATTAAAATCACGGCAATATTTCTTTCTTTCGCTAATTCTAAAAACTTAATTGCTGCAGCTCGAATCTGGCTAACACTTCCCGCCTCGGATGGCATTGCCGCCGAGTAAACAGTTTGAATAGAATCGACAATAATTAAATCCGGCAATAACTTCAAAGCGGCAGCCGAAATTTTTTCAATATTAGTCTCACTTAAAAATTTTAGATGTGTAAGATCGCAATTTAAACGAACCAAACGAGCCTTCACTTGCGAAGCGCTCTCCTCGCCACTAACATAAAAAACTTCCTTTCCCTTGAGGGCATTCGCGATTTGTGCAGCGAGGGTTGATTTACCAATTCCTGGTTCACCAGCCAAAAGAGTCAAAGAGCCTTCTGGTAATCCGCCGCCAAGGACTCGGTCAATTTCACCCAGACCGGTCAAAAAACGTTTCGGACCGCCACCAGAGATTAAAGACAGATCAACAATTTCTGCACCAATAATCTTTTTATAAGCTTCTTCTTGAGCCTTTTTTCCTTTTGCCTTAGAATCAACAATTTCTGTTTCTTCGTTCAAAGTACCCCAAGAGCCGCACTCCAAACAACGCCCACTCCATTTTGGATATTGGGCGTCGCAGTGACTGCAGACAAAAATATTTTTGATCTTTGCTTCCGGCATTTTATTTTAATAATTAAGCTATTGAGAGATTACCAACTTCACCAATCTTTCCAGATCCTCGTAACTTAGACTGGTAGAAAATTGCTGACCATTCACATAGATAGTAGGAACAGAGGAAATACCGAGGGATTCTCCTTCGGCGACATTTTTTATAATGATAGGTTGGCTTGCCCCGCGGAAACATTCATTAAATGCTTCTGCGTTTAGATTAGCAGTAACTGCCAAATCAGACAAAAAACTTCTACTTTCCTGTAGCTGATTACTTTTAGAAGAAGCCTCACTATTGTAAATAACATCAGAAGTAGAGTCTTCTCCTCGGTTTAAATAAGCTAGTAAAAGATCGTGATAAACCCAATAATCACCCTGTTCACCAGCACAGCGCGCAGCTCTTGCTCCCTGGATAGAAATTGGATTATCAGCGGGGAAATCTTTTCTTACTAATAAAATCTGATCCGGATAATCAGCTACTAATTTCCTTAAGATTTTTTCTTGGTCACGACTCTCTTGAGAATTGAAATCAGCAAAATAAAAGATTTTTACCGGAGCCCGCAAGTTGCCTAAAAATGAATCTTCCTGGGTCCAAAGAGGTTGTTGGTTATTAGTAATAAAAATTCCACTAACTGCTGGGTCGATTGCCTTGGCAATTGGAGCTAATCGATTAACAAAACGCTCTTGATCATTAGCGGCTTGTTGTTTTAAAACTGGTTGAAAAGCGTCGTAATAAAGATTAACTCTAATGAGAATTAACAGAATTAAGGAAAAAATGACACCAAGCACCGCAAAAAGACCAAACAAAAAATTGTGCTGTCCAATTTTTTTTGGCACAGTTTCTTTACTAGCCTGAAGAACAACTAACTTCTTAACTACCGGTTTTTCAATCCTAGACTTCCTTTTCACAACTGGCGTCTTTTTAACCAAAACTGCTCCTTTAACAGATACCTTTTTTATTGGTTTTTTTACTAATGTTTTTGATGTTTTAATAATTGGTTTTTTTGTCATAACTATTTTTGCCAACTAGCGCTATCTGCCTTCCAAGCGCCACCCTCCTTGGCCATTTTTAAAGTTAATTGTTGATCAAAATAAGTACCCACTTTGGTGCCCTGGGTTTCTTGTCGACGGGTCATGATGACAATTTCTGCAATGCCACCGGTGCTATCGAAACTATTAACCTGAGCGCTAACCGCCTTGGTCATGACACCATAATATTCTCCATTGGTGGTTTTTTCTTTTTTTAATTCGGTGAGATATCCTTCTGCCCAATCACCCATGTTTTTTGTCATAAAGATTTTCAAATCTTCAATATTTGCGTAGTTGGAGTGGTTAGAAAATGAACCAAATCGTTCCGCAAATGACATGGCGATTTTTTTAACGGCCTCAGCGTCAGCTTCTCTTTTCGGTTCTTTGGAAATATCAAAATTCCGATAATCACGCGGTTGGTTCCCTGGCGTGCTTGTGTTTAGTACTCCCGTTGGAAGAACCGCCCCATAATTTTCAACATTCGTTGGATTCTCGACTACTTTCTGACTATTTTTCTGCATCACAAACCAAACAATTAGCGCAATCATAAGCAAGGCAATAGCCATGATTATGAAACTAATTTTTTTCTTATTCTCCATCATATATTTTTATAATTAAAAAATAATTTAAGCAGCCGCCTCTTGATCGCGCAAACTTTTTTCATATTCCTTTTTTGCTTCTTCAATCTCTAATAACTGACGCGGATCCGAGGTGATGAGTTGATCCTCAGAATACGAAGCAACAACTTTCATGGCCACGTGTTTGTTCCCCGCAAAGAAAATCCCTTCACCGAGACCGCATTCGAGGAGCAAATACTTCTCTCCCTCGGTCAACATAAAGGTTTTCTGAATCAATTCAATCGCCGCTGGAGATTGCTTCAGCAAAATCTGCAAGGAAGAGTTGGTCACAATCGCTTTGCCATAAGGTGAAGTCAAAAAGTCATTAACATCCTGAGTAATAGTTGTCACACCCAAATAATACTTGCGGCATCTCTTTACTAGGGCAAAAATAAACTTCGCAGAATCTTCATTTTGCATCATCCACCAGGCTTCATCGATTACGAGAATCCTTTTTTTAGTCTCACTGCGAACAACGTTCCAAATGTAATTAACAATTGTGTAGATGGCGATTGGGCGAAGCTCATCTTCAAGGTCGCGAACTGAAAAACTAATAAGTTGGTTATCCATTTCCACGTTTGTGTAATTATTCAACAACCCAGCAAAAGTTCCTTCAGTATATTTCTTTAATCTCAAAGCTAAATCTGAGCCCCCTTCCATTCCCTCCAATACTTGTTCAAAATCGCTCATTGTTGGCGGTTCGATTTTACTTAGATCCGCATCAGGAGTGATATCTTTTTTAGCATAAGTTTCAAGAAGCGCACGATCAACAACCGAATCCTCATCGTAAGTTAATTTTCCAATCATTAATCGCACCAAGCCTTTGAGAGTAATAACGGCGCTCCGAATAATGTCTTTTGGTTTTGCTTCGCCACCGATTGAACGTGGCAAATCAAAAGGATTAATTCTGTTTTCGCTAGAAAGAGAAATATTTATATAAGTCCCACCGACCGCATCGGAAAGATGTTTATATTCATATTCTGGATCAATAATAATCACATCAGTGCCAAGCATCAAAGAACGCAGAACTTCCAATTTAATTGCATAACTTTTTCCTGCACCAGAGGTGGCAAAAACAACGGAATTGGCATTTTGCAAAGAAAAACGATCAAAGAGAATCAAACTATTATTGTGGCGATTAATGCCATAAAGGATTCCTCGGTCGCTAGATAGTTCGCTCGAAATGAAAGGAAAGGAAGAAGCAATCGGCGAGGAGTTCATATTAAAAGTAATGTACAGTTCATCATCACCTAACGGTAAAGTGGAATTGAATCCCTGCTCTGCTTGGAAAAATACTCTCTTTGAATATACCAAACGAGAACCAAAAATATCTTCGACTTGGTCAGAAATTCGATCCATTTCCTCCAGACTATCAGCATAAGCGGTGACATAAAGAGCAAACTGAAAAAACTTTTCCGTCCCCTGGGTTAAGGCGTCTCGCAAATACTCAATATCTCTTAAAGCCGTTTCACGCATTGGGTCACGCGCCGCGCCTTTGTCGGCATCACCAGCGATCTGCGCTTCCAAAGCACCAACCCGATTTCTTAATTGTTTCAAAATAATTGCGCTTTTTACCGGGTAGAAAAACATTGAAACATCGAAATTCAGATTCAGATTAATGATTGGGGCAAACCAACCAACGCTAATATATCTTGGATAGTTAACCACGAAAAAAGTCCGGACATATTTTGAACCAAGACGCAAAAAAGTTGAATCAACTTTCATGCTTGCCGGAGAAATTAAATCACGAACTGACAAAATACCAAGTCGGAAAGCCTTTTCTTCTTCAATAATTTCTTTAGTCAACTTTGGATCAGATTCCAAATTAGTTGGTTTTGATCGTTGGCTTTGATCAATAATCCGATCCAAAATATCCGGTTTTTGATCGGAATTATCTGATAGTTGGCTATTGTTTTTGAAATTTATCATATTATCTTCTTATTTTTCCACTCGGAGCTTATTTAAATCAACCAACGCCTGGTTTTTTGCTGTTTCTGGGTTATAAGTGTTGTAATACAGCTCAATCAAGCCCTGAGTGTCTAATCTAACAGTCTTTACTCCCATTGCCTCGAGGCTACCAACGACACTATCAACTCTTCGATCAAGCATTTCTTTATATTCTAAGAATTTCTTGTCTTTTAATTTAACAGAAGTGGCCGGCTTTAATGACTCGGTCAATAGTCCGAGAGTACTTTTATGTTTGTCGGAAAGAGGGCTATAAGGAACAACAACGTAAAAGCGTTTATTCATGATTTTACCGATTGAAGTTAACTCCTGAATATAATCGATATAATCCCCCGTCTGCATTTTTAGAAGACGATTAGTTTGTTCTTTTTCTTTTTCTTTAAGATATTCTAAATATGTAGAAATGTTTAGTTCTCTTGATTGAATCACTACTTGCAAAGAGAAAGTTAAATTATTTAAAAAACGAATATACGATTCAATAACGGCATTTTGCTCATCCTCGCTTTTCAAAGCAAAGTTAATACTTGAAGCTAAAAGTACTGATCGCATTGTTCCATCGCGCAAAACCACGCAATCACCTTTAATCTCGTTAATATTCAAAAACTGTTGGGTGGAAACGTTTATTTTATTTTTGGCTAATTTGTCTGGCTTATCCATAATAATTTAGAGATTAAAGTTGTGATCGCCCTCTTCCATAATATTGTCCTCCTCTTCTTCCCAAGAACCTTGATATTCACCAGCGGTATCAACAATTAAGGAAAGTTCTGCTAAACGAGAGCGATGATAAAATTCTTTTGTTGGAATTTTTTCGTTGAAAATGTAAATTTTATTTTCTGTTTCAACTTGATTAACTTTATTATTCCAGACCCTTAACCCTGGCCGACGCCAAGTTTGAATCATGCTAATTAAAAACAAGTGCAAGGGACGACCATTAATTTTGGCGAAGGCAAACATCACCGCCAAAATAACCGAAGGGATTGAAGTGGTTAAAAATAAAGCAAAATCAAAAATCTTATAGAAAAGTGCAATAAAAACTCCAAAACCAAGAAAAATTATAAACTGTCGGACCGTAATTGGCCCAATAATTTTACTTTCAACATCAATAAATTGTGGAACAGTAAATTGCTGCATAAATTAGAACAAAAGCTTGGCGTTTAACGACATGATGGCATCGATTTCTTCTTGAGTAAGGCATTCTTCATTTTTCATCTGGCAAGCTTCAATTATTTCTGACAAGGGTTTCGACTGGAAAGCTGAATCGTGGCACATCTTAAGATAAAGATGGCTGGTTTCACTTTGGCGCCAAGCAGCAATACCAGCTGTCATTCGATCATAACCATTTCTTTCTAATAATTTTATTTTAGAAAGAATCTTGGCTGTTGCTTCTGACGGATTATTAGATAAACGCCGAAAACTAACAACATCTAAAAATCTTAGTTCTTCAATTGGACCCATTACTCGCGGAGCTGCCTTCACGTCATCCATCCGTACTCGCCCCTGATTACTTGAAGCAGTTACTGGAGCAATTTTTAAGGTAGGAGCTGGCGCAGCAACAGTTCTTGTGGGTATAACTAAGTTCGCGGTCGGAATAATTTTAAAACTTGCGCCATCACCGATTTCGGGAATTTTAGTGCTCGCCTCACCATCCGCCTCTGGTTTTTCTTCTTTCGGCGTTTGGCTAATTTTGATATTCACATCACCTTCTTTTGGTTGGTTTTCTTGAGGCACCGGAGGGACAACTAACGGAACCGGTGGAATAACAACTGGTGGCACAACTACTGGTGGAATAATTGGTACCGGTAATTCTTTAACTTCTTTTACTTCGACCGGTTTTGGCGTAATCGTTGGTTTCTCAGGTGTCTGATCTTGAGAAATCTTTTTTAAAAAAGCGGCTATCTCTTCTGGGCTGGCGATATCATCGTCATCCTGTTCGACTAATAACTCTTTCTTTTTATTTATTTCTGGAATTTCTTTTTTTAAGTCCGCAAATGGCAGATTAACTGGGACAGAATCTTGGATCTTTTCTTGTTTCTCGAGAAAAGGCAAATCTTGCTGGGCCTGTGCTAAGGGTAAATCAACCAACTCCTCCCCTTTAATCAATTCTTTCTCGGATAATAATTTCTTTTTTCGTTCTTCGATTGCACTAGCAAGGCTATATTCTGGTTGAATAATACTTTTGGCTATCAAACTATCAAGTGCTGATGATTTTTTAAGAACAGGCTCTTTTGGGGTGTTCCCATCGAGCAGAGAAAGGATGCTATCCACCTTATCAATCGATAACCCTAGACCTCCAGCATCAATACTTTTTTGCAAAACAAGGCGGGTATCGATTTTCCCTCGTACACCATGTAAATATGTTTTAGCGGCGGACTTGAAGCGATCAATGAGGTTTTGGCTAGAAAATGAAATTACACCTTTTTTTAATATTTCTCCAATTTTTTCATCAAAGTTATCCGGAACAACAGATGGTGTAAAACCTAAGTGGCTAGCAGCTTTCCTTAAAACACCATTCTTTAGATCTTCAACAATCTTTCGAGATTCATCTTCATTTAAAGAAAATTCGGAAGCCAAAAATAATGGTAATTTAACCAAAGGCAAATCCTTAACCATAATTCGCATGACCGCCGAAGCTAATTTTATGCCATGTTTGGCCTCAATTTCATCTAAAAATTTCATCGCCTCTGGCGAAGAAACCGCATCTCGCAATTCCTTGGATAGACGATTAAATTGTTGTAAATAATCAAACATTTTTATCCCTGATTAATATTTTTATTCAAACGCTCCAACTCTTCGTTCGCCGCTCGATGCTCCAAGCTGCCCACTTGAAAAGTTCTGAGAGATTCTTCTAATTCTTTGCGTAAAACATCTTCACGTTTCTCTGAAAAACTCTTTGAAGAAGAGTGAGATTTGATGTTTCCATCGAATGATAGTATTTGCCATTTTTCAACCGGCAAATCTTCTTGGCTCTCCGGAAAAAAGGCAAGATTGCGATAGAGCTTCAAAACCTTTCTTAATAAATTTTTATCTTCCGTCGAAAGATTTTTTGAATTTTTAGAACCAGCTAAATATTCAGCAAGAATTAACTCATCAAATAAATTGCTGCCCTTTTCTTTAATAAAATCTTTCAACCAATTTGCAATTGTTGGATCAACGTTTCGATTTTCAATAATTAACTGCTTATCTCCAATTTTTTCTTGATTGTTCAAGAGACTCTTAAACAAATCATTGCTTGCCGAATGATTATCGGCAATAAAAATTAAAATACCACGATTAAATTCTTCAACAACATCTTCGTCAGTTAACTTAAAAAGAAATTCTAAAATTCCATGATTAAAAATACCAAGATAATCTTCGCGATTAAATGAATCGTCAGCTACTTTTGGTTTAAACACGTAATCATCAGCTGGAGCTAATTGTTTCGCAAAATATTTTCTTTCTTCGGCCAAGGCCTTACTAATTCTGCTAATGACATCCATGTAGTCCTCCGGTTTGCCGCCAAAAGATTCAAAAACAGGCATCATGCCGACAAACTGATCTTCGAGAAAAAGAAAATTTTGGCCAAGAAGATCGCGAGAAAAGGAAAGAGCGGTGGCGTCATCAAAGGAAAAAATAGTTTTGGCCTCTTGAGGTAATTTTGAGAAAGCAACAACTCCTTGAGCTAAGTCAAAAATCAAGCTAGTTATTTTTGATAATTTATTTCCAGGAACATGATATTTGTCCGCTAACTCTAGAGTCAAATCGACACGAAGAAGCGAATTCAAAAATTCAGATACCTGGGCGTTTAAATTATTTGTTTCGTTAATTGTGTTAGTCATATACTAAAGGTTCGATATTTCTTGGTCCGCTTGAATTGCAGCGGTCACCTGAGCACCTGGGTTTATAGCTACGTGCAAATCTCTAATTTCACGAACAATAGCGTTATTACTTCCTTCTCTTTTCATGGTTTTTAACTGAGATAATTTTATGCTATTTAAAATTTCATTTTGCACCTGTGCACCGTTAATATTATTTGCAATTATAGTTTGCAATTCCGGTACTTGAATTTTATTTAATTCTCGTCCGGTAGCATTTTTTAAATATCGACCAAGCGCTTCATGATCAATTCTTGGCGCTTGCTGAACACCATTAATAGTTTCCGTAATCGTAAATGAATTCTCAATTTTTCCAGATAAACCAGCCTGCAGATTAGCATAAATATCGTCCGCTGCAATTTTACCATTAGCGTCTTTGCTTATTGCATTATGTGCCCCCTCGGCAATTGAAGATGAAACTTTTACTCCCCTCGTGCTAGCTTTTTCCAATATTTTTCTTGTCTCAGCTAGGCCAAATTTTCCCTCAATCGCTTTAAGCATTCCATCATCTTTATAAGACTCCGCGCGCATATTACTAACATCAATTTTACCCAGATCAATTCTTGCATGGAATTTTTCAACATCCCCAGCTTTTGTCATGTCGTAATTCAGGTGAGTCTGGTTCTTATCAATCTCATCATTAATCTTTTTACCAAGAACATAATTATTTGCGACCGCCGCCTTGGCAGCTTTTACTTGATCCTTGTCCTTAAAAGCGCCCTTAGCTGCCAAAGTCATGGCAAGCGCCATCTTTTCAGTTGCAGAAGTGGAGGCATTAGAAAACTTGAGGAGCATTTCGTCAACAGTGAGGTTTGAATCAGCCAATTGCTGTTGTTTTTCGGAAATTTCTTTTTCTTGTTTTTTACTTGATTCAGATTCAGCCTTACCGTTCGTATCTCTCCAAGATTGTTGCCAAGCGGCCTTCTCACGAGACATTTCGGTGACGTTATTTCCTGCATTATTTTTCAGGAACGATCCTGCAACAAGATTATTAGCCTCATCAATCTCCTGAAAATGATCACCACTCTTTACGTATTTCTTTCCATTATGCTCCAATTTGGCGTTAAGTGGATCTTTATCACTATTAGCTAAATAGGTGCGCATGCTTCGGTTCAATTCATCGTCCTTATTCCAATTTGCTTTAACTTTATTTATTTTGTTGCCAGCAAAAGACGTGGCAATACCAACGCTTGTCCCAACCAAACCGCGGCTAGCCATTGAAGTCCCGTCAAGAACTCCGTTATTCCTTCCTTTCCTAATGCTATCGATTTTCGCTCCAGCCATTCTGTCTAGGCCACCAAGACCAGTTTTGCCCATTCGACCAGTCCATTTCGCAGCAGTAATTCCTTTCCTCTTTGCGTAGACACCAGCGGCTAAAGCACCAGCAACAACCATTCCTTTCCCCTTATTAATAGAACTGATCCCCTTCCCAGCCATTCCACCAGCTGCACCACCGATTGACTGAGTAACTTGCAAACCTCCATATAACATGGCAATGGAGATTAAAAAATTTAACATGTTATTTGGTGAACCAGCCGTGGTGAGAGGCTGGCTTCCACCGCCACCAGTAGCGCCAATATTTTGGTTAGTCGGAATAGGCGTCCCTCCGATTGAACTCGGGACTGAAGAAGGATTTCCGAGAGCAGCAAAAGAGAGCCAAATGAAAAAAGCGAGAATTGGCCCGACAATAACATTTTTCGTAAATTCAGACCACCATTGCCCAGAATATTTTTGCCCATCTGGAAAAGCAGCGAGTAAATATGCCATTGGCGACAAAACGACATAAATCCAAAGCATCACAATACGGATTGCTAGCATCATAACCATCACCGTGATGGTGATCAAACTGATTAGGACGAAAATTAAAGCCAGGACATAAGCGCCAAGAATCGACCAACCAGTAACTTCATTACTACCAACTGTGTTAGTGGCGTTAGCAACATTATTAGCATCATTGGCACTGACGGTGGTGATTTTATCAAGACCAAGAATGGTTGTCAGGTTCGCACCAGCAACATCCTTGAAGGAATTAACAAAAGTAAGCATGACGACCTGTGAAACATCAATAATCAAGCCGCAGATCATCTTGGAAAAATTGATCAAGATTGCCATGATGATCAATTTTGGTAATAATTTCTGATAACTATATTTTTCAACTCTCAAGACGGTCGCAAAAGCGATGACCAACATAATCACCACAAAAAACATATTGCAAATATCGCGGACTATCTTCCAGCCAAGAACAACGGCTGGTGCGGAAATAAATAAACTCCATTGCGCAATATACACCAGGATTTCCATCATTAAAACCAGCAATTGCCCAAGCGCCCAAACAATGCCGTAGATTATCCAGCCGAGAAATGTGGCAATTGCGTTGGCGATTGTTCCTGTCGCATTGGCCGCTCCAACAAAGAAAAACCCGATAACTAGAACAAACAAGACAACCATGAAGAAGCGAGGTTTAAAGAATTTTGATTTTAAAAATGGCAACTTAAACATTTTTTAAAAAATTAAATATCAACAAAATAATTAACTACTAACAAAAAAATCAGTAACGGCCCCTACTGCGGCTTTTAGCGCGGTCCAAACTGCATCGAATGCCAATCCCAAAACTTTCATTGGATCAGCTAAAATAGTCAGCATGATTGTTGCTGTAACTAGAAAACCAGCAATCATCAAACAACCCGGTAAACAACAACTTGCCACTGACCCAAAAATCCAGAGCTTAATCTTTTTTTCTGCTTCTTTTTTAATCATTTCTTGGGGACTTTTGGGAATTCCCTTTCCGCCACCGAGCATTGAACCAACTTTTCCGGCAATACCATTATCCTGGGGACTATTATTGTTACTATCTTGATTATTTTCTTGAGCTGCCTGTTCGGTCCGAGCTTGATTTTGTTGTTCACGAATGTCGGCGTAGTCTTCACCTGGCTGAGATGGTAATTCCTCTTCGTCCAGATCTGATTCAAGCCCCTCAGCGTCACCCTCTGATGTTTGATCGTTATTGTCGGAAACCGATCGGCTCATTAACTGCTGATCAATAACAGAAGAGCGCTGAGCTTCGCGCAATTCTCCTGAAGTTTTATTATTTTGATCAGCCATAAAAAATAAAGTTTCACCTGCCTATATTTTACAATAAATTGGTAATCATAGCAAACAAAAAAACCGATAATTTTCTTTCGATAATCATCGGTCTTGATAAACTATTTCAGTTATTTTCTATTCATAACGCAGGGCGTCAATTGGATTTAATTTAGAGGCTCTTTTAGCTGGATAATACCCGAAAATTATACCGATCCCAGCTGAAACCCCAAAAGCCAGGAGAACCGCAGAAGTAGAAATAGTGGCAGTAAGGCTAAAAAATTTCGAAACAACTAAAGACAAGCTAAAACCAAATAAAACGCCAAGTACTCCACCAAAAAAAGTAAGCATCACCGCCTCTGCTAAAAACTGGCTGGAAATATCGCCACGCCTGGCCCCAATTGCTTTCCGCAAACCAATCTCCCTCGTTCTCTCAGTTACTGTGGTAAGCATCATATTCATAATACCAATTCCTCCCACTAATAAAGAAATGCCAGCGATTGCTCCTAAAAGAATAGTGAAAGTCCCGGTCACGGTCGACGCCGCCGCTACAATATCCGCCTGGGTGTAGAGACTAAAATCGGCATCAACTTCGTTTTTTATTTTATGCCTTTTTAATAATAAAGTTTTTACTTGGCTCTGGACCGTTGATAGAGACTCCTGATCTTTTGCAGAAATATTGATGCTATTTACATAATCATTTCCTGTCAAAAAGTGCTGAGCAGTCACAATTGGGACAAAAATCTGATCATCCTGGTTGGAAAAGCCCGATCCCCCTTTTGATTTTGCCACACCAATTACTTTAAAATTGATTTGGTTAATTTTAATGGTTTGACCGATCGCACTCGCATCTCCAAATAAATCGGTTTTTGTGGTTGGACCAAGAACCGCCACTTTCGCAAACGTTTTTTCTTGCAACTCGGAAATAAAGACCCCCTGATCCATTTCTAAATTTTTGGCAATTTGATATTGCGAACTAGCACCAACAATTGAAGTATTGGTATTTTTGTCCTTTTGATTTACTTGATAACGACGAGAGACCTCCGGAGAAACTGCCTTGATATTATCAACCTGATCACGAATTGCGATAGCATCATCGAGCGTCAAACTTTGAGCGGTACCTCGGCCAGAATTTGCTGGGCTAAACCCACCTTTTTGAGCACCCGGGATAACCATTACTAAATTAGAACCGATGGATTGGATACTGCTTTCGATTGAACTTTGAGCTCCTTGACCGATCGAGACCATTGCAATAACCGAGCCAATACCAATCACAATTCCGAGCATTGTTAAACCAGACCGCGCTTTGTTTGCAGTCACTGCACTATAAGTTTCCTTCAATAAATCACTAGTTAACATAAAAAAAATATAAAATTAAGCAAGACGATCTTCGACGATTACTCCATCACGCAAACTAATAATACGATCGGCATGCTTAGCAATTTCCAGGTCATGGGTAATTAGGATAATTGTTCTTTTTTCTTTTTTATTTAGATCTTTAAAAGTTTGCAAAACAATTTGCCCCGTCTTTGAATCAAGGTTCCCGGTTGGTTCATCAGCCAAAATTAAAGAGGGATTGTTAACGAGAGCACGCGCGATTGCTACTCTCTGCATTTGTCCTCCCGAAAGCTGATTAGAATAGTGATGCCAACGATCTTCTGGCATCGATACTGCCTCTAATGATTTTCTGGCAATATCTTCTCTTTTTTTCTCTGAAATTTCTGCATACACCAAAGGCAGACAAACATTTCTTAAAACTGTTGCTCGAGGTAATAAATTAAAAGACTGAAAAACAAAACCAATTTTATTACAACGAATTGCTGCCAATTCATCATCTGATAATTTTGAAACATCGGCTCCGTCAAGAAGATACTCGCCGCTGGTTGGTGAATCAAGCGCGCCAAGGATATTCATGATTGTCGATTTTCCTGATCCAGAAGGGCCAGTGATTGCCACAAACTCTCCAGCCTTAATTTCAAAAGAAACATTCTTCAAAATTTTGGTTTCCAGCTCGCCGCTAAAATAATTTTTACAGATATTTTTAAACTTGATCATAAATTAGTTTTTAACGTCCGCCACCCATCGGAAATCCACCAGATTTATTACTTGCTGCTGAGGATGATTTCGCAGCAGTGCTTGTCGAAATCACCTGAGAGATAACTAGATCTCCTTCTATTAAACCGCTTTTTATTTCGGTCTGGGTGTCGTTTGATTCCCCAATTTCCACAGCTTGACGAACCGGGATAACTGATGAAGTGACTGGGCGACGACCAGTCGCGCCAACGCCAGGCAACATTTCAACATAGTTTATATCCTGCATACCAGACTTTAGAGCTTCACTCGGAATCAGCAAGATTCCATCTTTTGAACTCGTAATAATATCAACAGAAGTACTCATTCCGGTTTTTACTCTTTCTTCCTGTGTGTCAAAAGAAACTTTGATATTATAGTTAACCACACCAGAAGTTACGACGCCAACTCCTTCAATTTCACTAACCGTACCATCAATTGTTAAGTTAGGAATGGCGTCAAAAGTCATTTTTGCTTTTTGACCAACAATAATTTTTGCCGTATCAACTTCGTTTAGTTGGATGATGGCAATCTGCTGCTTCGTGACAATTGTAGCGACTGAACTAGCACCAGACACCGTGGCATCAGAACCGGCATCAATTCCAACCTCAGCACTAAGAGTTGCCACTTGTCCATCAATTGGCGATTTAATGATGGTTTTATCAAAATTTAATTGAGCCGATTCAACTTGGGCGCGAGCAGAAGTGAGCTGGGAATACGCCGAACGAACTGAGGATTTGTCAGCGGGAGCAGAAACCTTAGCATATTGCGCTTGAGCATTATCTAAAGCTCTTTTTGCACTATCAATTTTTGCTTGAGCAGCGTTAGTTTGCGAAGAAATAGAGAGCTGAGCATTGGCAAGATTGTTTTCTGCACTTGTAATTGCATCTTTAAAACTCTGTAAATTACTTTGAATCGAAGAAATTCCACTATTTATTGAATTAACCTGCGAGCTAACTGAGCTTTTGTATGAATCTAATTCTGATTGAGTAAAGGATGAACTAGAAACAGATTTTTCCAGAAGGTAAGAAGCGCTATTCATCGCCGTTAGAGTATTGTTTAAAAGATTTAAAGCATCACTTGTTGCGGAAGCAATACTACTATCATCACGTAAAGCTTTTGCGCTACTTAAACTATTAACTGCTGGACTAAGATAGCTAACAGCTAAATCGTAATTATTTTTAGTCAAACTTAGATAATTACTGTCCAAGGCTCCAAGTGATATTTTTGCGTCCTCATCGGCAAATATTTTCTTCAGTAAATCGAGAGCATTCCGAGAAGCGGATATTTGAGATTCAACTGAGTTAATCACCTGCGATCTCTTACTACTTGCAGAAGAAGAGGTGTCTTTAATATCGTTTAACTGTTTTGTGACTTGAACCAGGTTTTCGTTAACAGTTCTAATGGTTTGTTCGTAATCGGTTTTGGCAGTTTCATAATTACTTTTTGCTGAATCAACGCTAAGCTGACTAATTCTTAAATCCTCTGGAGTTGTTCCGGAGGTTACTTTACTATAATTTGCCTGAGCACTTGCAAGACTTGCCTGCGCTTGAGTTAAAGAAATCCTGGCATTACGCTGATCAACAATGGCAATCACATCTCCGGCCTTTAGTAGTTGCCCGACTTTAACTTTGACGGCGGTGATTTTCCCAGATACTTCTGGTTTAATATTTATCTGCGAAGAAGCAGAAACCTGGCCAGTTGCTGACACGGAAACGGTTAAATTTCCTTTTTCCACTGCTGACAAAACATATTGGGGAATTACTTTAGCAGGAAATACTTTTGGATAAAAATAGTAAGCGGCACCAGCAACCACTAAAAGCCAAATTAGATATTTAACCCTCAAGAAACGTTTTAAAAAAGTTAATACTTTGTTCATATTTTAAAATAAATTATTAATCGTTACTGAAGTAATCGCCGAGGAAATTCCGGCTTCACTAATTTACATTTTTTATGACATCCATCCCAAGGGAAAATTTCATCCGCGAGAAACACGCCCGGACTATCTTGCTGCCCATTGATCATCACCATTTGACCAGTAATAATTTTCACTGACTCGTCCTCTTCGGTTTCATTGCGGAGAATAATCTTCCACTCTTGAGATCTAAAGTCTTCCAAAAGAAAAAATTCTTCATTAACCGCGCCAATTTTCCCAGCAAGGACCCCTTCTCCTGGCCTTCCCCAAGCAGGAATTCTAGCATCAAAAACTGGTCCATAAAAAGATAGGCGACGAGAAAATTCTTCATTCATTCGCCGATGAATACCAAAATTAGCCGCAATTTCTCCCAAAATAATACTACCGCAAAGAGAAGCAACGATTAGAAGATAGGCGGGATATTTGTAGTTTTTCTTTAAATGCTTGAGATTATAATAGAGAACGCCAACCAAAAGGAGAAAGACAAAAAGCCAGGCATAAGGGATTGAAACAAATAGCCACCCCATATCTCCGGCCGGCTGAGGATGACCAAGGCCAAGTCTTTGAAAATATAGAAAAAGTAGCACCAACGAGAAAGCTACTCCTCCTAATAATGTTACAAAAACCACCAAAAACCATAAAGTAAAATCTCGTGCAAAAAAATACCACTTTGGACGAGGTTTAATTGATTGTTTCTTGATTGCTTCTAGAACCTTATCGCTAAAGTTTTCCATATTTTTCTTTTAACTCTTTTTTTGCTGAATAAATTAAAGTAGCCACACTACCGCTTGGCTTTTTTAAAATATCAGAAATTTCTTCATAGCTTTTTTCTTCAAAAAACCTTAAAACCAACACTTCACGATGGATCGGTTTTAACTCGGCCATCAAGGAAGAAATCTCCTTTTTTAAATCATGACTTTCAATCTCTGCATTTAAATCGACTTCGGCCCTGAGGCGGTTGGCTAAAGAATCATCGATTTCAACGGTTTGTGGCCTTGCTCCCTTGGCTCGATGATGGCTGATTACTTGGTTATGAGTAATGCGGTAAATCCAAGAAGAAAATTTTAAATCTACTTTAAAATCATTTAAGTTTTTATAAACCTTAATAAATACCTCCTGCAAAACATCTTCAATCTCTTCGGGACTGAGATTGGAAATTCTTCTCGTATAGCGTGCTAATTTTTCGCTATAACGGTTCATTATCACCCCAAAAAAGACCTGATCCTCTAGGGCTAAAAGCACTAATTCATTGTCGGTTTTAGAAGAATATTCTTCCTGATTTTGCGGCATTTTCTTAGCCCTTATCCCCAAAAACGGGGTTGATATTAATTAATACGTCAAAAATTGGGAATTATTTTTTTTCAAGCTTTTTTTCAACATTCTTTAGACGGTTAACCACTTCGGAAATGCTGCTATAAGTTCTGGCCCCAATAGTTAATTCACTTTCAATCTCCCCTTCCGTCTTTTCAAAGACTTTTTTCTCTCCACGTAAACCAGAAATAATTACCTCATTACCAATAAAACTTGAAACAAATATTCCCATGGGCAAAAGGATCAACAAACTAAAACAAATAGTCAGTGGACCATCCCACCAAGGAGCTAAATATACAACTCCCGTCAGTAAGGCCATTAATGAATCAGCGCTAACCCAGACCCCTCGCCAAAAAATTACCACCCCAGCACCACCAAGAAAAGCATATAGATATGGATGATGACTAAGAAATTGTCGTGTTTTATCTTCGATTAAATCAGCTATTTGAAAAACTTTTTTGAAAATTTTCATATCAAAAAATTATTTATTTTTATCATAATTAATCTGCCAGGTATCAACAAATGGCGATACGATCGAACTGATGTTTGAAATCATTACTGACTCATCACTATGATAAAAACCATTTTCACTCCAGTTGTTTGTGCCAAAAATAGCAATCTGGTCATCAATTAACATTAAGTGATGGTGCATGAAAGAATTGAGATTTTTATCCCCTGAAAGCTTTGATACTTCTTCGTTGCGACGAGCATCGGTAATAATTTCGAGATTATCCAACTTATTATTTTTCTTCTCAGTAAGTAAAAAATTAAAAGCTGAATCGGGAAGTGAAAAATTAAAATCATCGGTAACAATTTTAACACTAGTGCTTTTTGCAGCGTTCACGAGATCAAGGGCCAGGCTTTTACTTGTAAAATTCCAAATTAAAATTTTGATTCCCTGTTTGGAACCAGATATTAACTCCATCATTCTCTCTCTGAGGCCATTGCTCTCCTGGGGAGTAAACCAAATTTCCAAAAACCCCTCGGGATATTGAATACGCGTAATAAGTGGATCGTGATTAACATCTAGTTTATCTCTTCCATAAAGTCCAGCCACTAACCGATCAAACTCCTGTCCGAAAATGGCAATAATTTCCGGACGAGAAGTTTCCAATAAGAAACATGGATCATACTTTTCTTGCAGATAGGTAAAATTATAGGAACCAAAAAATAATTTTTCCTGAGCAGTGCCTCGATCAATGATTAGAAATTTATGATGCATATAGCCATCTACTGATGGCACGTCAATGCGCTTAATATTTAGAGGCAAATCTTTAAAAATTTGGTTATGCCCGGCTTTTCTTTTATCGCTGAAAATCAAAATCACTTTTACTCCCCGTTTTTCGGCACGATAAACCGCATCACGAATCCTAGTGTCATCCATTGAGTAAACTGCTAATTCAATGCTTTTTTTCGATTGATTGATTGCTTCAATAATTACAGAAGAAAAAATATTTTTTCCAAATTCATTATTAAAATATAATTGACCAGAAAAATTATCTTTCACTTCGATGAGCTTTGCTGGCGTCGCCTTTTGATTACTGGCTTTATAAAAAAAATATTTAAAGAAAACTACCGCTGATAAAATAATTAGAATTAATATTAAACCAGAAAGTAAAAACGGTAATAATTTTTTATTACTAATTTTTGTGTTATTCTTCTTAATTAATTTCATATTTTTTTTGATAATCTAAACAATTATTATCTTCTCTTGAGAAAACAATAATTGTCGCTTCTTTTAATTCCTTACCCATTAATGATAGCATACTATTAATTTCGTTATAACCGAGATCCAGCCAATCATTATCGATGATGATAAGTTCTGGTTTTTTTACTAAACAATGAAGAGTATAAAGAGCGAACCCGGAAAGATGACGCGCTAGAATTGGTTCAGCAGCTAAATTAAAATTATTATCTTGAGAAACAAATTTTGCGAGTACTGGGTATAGATTGATCAACTCTAACGCTCTTTCTATATCTAAAAAATCCGTAGTTTCCCGCTCCTGGCCAAGAATAAATTCCAACAAACTTTTTTCAGTCGAAAACTTGTGATCAAAAAAACAAATCCCCGACCCAAAACCCATCCAAGATTGATAGCTGATTCTTCTTTCATCAATTTTTACTCGCAAAGCTTTCGGTTCGAAAGTATCTATTCCAGCAAGGGTTGAAGCAAGGGCGCTTTTCCCCTTTGAAAGAGTAGAGAAAAATAGATAGTGTCCTCCTTTTTCAAAAAACCAATTAAAATTTCTTTGATAAGCCGCACCTTTAAATAATCTAATTTTGCGACCATAAAAACAGAGCGATTTTTTAAAGGTAAGTTTTTTCTCGCGCTTTAATATTTTTCCAGATTTCATAATTGTCAAAAACAATCCCAAACGAGCTGGCCAAAAATACAAACCAACTCGCAAACTTTCGTAGAGTGAGCGAGATAGATAAATCAGAAGGAATAAGTATAAAACTTGGGTTTCCGGCCCAACTAAACTAATCCATGAAAAAAATCTTGTTGAATAAAAGTGCGATAAAATTGATAAAATAAGAAGAATTGCAAAAAGGGACTTGGCGCAAAGCTTAATCCATAAGTCGCGACGAACTCGAAAGATCGAATCAAAATCAACTAAGCGATCAAACCGACCCAAGACTGCTTTCTCCTGATTAAACATTTTAAGAAAATATTTTCCAGTTGTCGCGCTGCCAATCTCCTTAATAATCTGCGAATAAAAAGTTACTTCTTGAGAGATATAGCTCTTTGAAATAAAGTACGAAGAAACCGCAACAATTATTGATACTGAAAAAATTACTAACAAAATTAAACTCCAATTCAAACCACTTTGAACTGCAAGGAGAGTAATCACTGAAATATTTATCAGCCAGCGCAGAGAAGAAAAAAATGAATTTGAAACGCCCATTGAGGCCAGTGGTAATTGGTAAGAAATTTTTGCGATTAGCTCCGCTTGATTTCCCTGATTAATTTTAGTTAAAGGCCTGCCAATATATGATTTAAAGATTCGACGTCGCAAGTTATTAGCAAAAAATACACCGAGAGTCTTTTCTTGGCGAATTGAAAAATACGAATTGATAAAAAACAAAATTAGGAGAATGAGCAAAAATTCCCAGAAGAAAGGTGCGAGCCATATTTTTTGCTGACCAGATAGTTGATTACGGCTAAAAATAATCAGCAAAGCTTCAATCAAACCTTGTGCTAAAAATAAAAAAACCAAAGCCCCGAAGGCTAAATAATGTTTCTTCAAAAAAGAAAAAAGAAAGTAATAATGTAGTCTGTCTAATTTGATTCTCTGATATCGACTACGGATCACTCGAACATCTTTCAGTATTTTAGCTTGAATATTAATCTCTTTCATAATGAAATTTCTTATAAAAACTATAGACTGATTTTACACCAAACCCTTTTAGGCGACTCTCTAAAAGCCGCCGACGTTGAGGAGAATAGCGATGATAAAAAAATTTTGTCATAATCCGGAAGAATAGTTCGGAAAATTTTATTATTTGCTCTGAGTCATTAATTTGCGGCTTATCTCTGATTATTTTTTCAAATTGAAAATTATAATTATTTTTAGGCTCAGCCATAATCTTTTTTAACAATCGGTCTTTTTGAAAATCGGATATTTCTCGATAAGCAAGAATCCCCTTCCAATTCAACTCGATCCGCCTCAGATACCCAGCCTCTAAACTAATTACTCCGCCATGAAAATGATAACCAAGAAAAGAAAAACTTCCGTTAGCTGGTCCGAGATACACCTTTCGTTCATTTATTTTTAGCTTCTTTCCTAGAATATCTGAAATATATTGCTCTTTTATTTTTACTAACTTTTCTGGTCGCTGATCCGTAATAGCGATATCGTCACCAACCCTAATATAAAAAGGAACCAAATTTTGATATTTAAAATCTAGGTCACTAAGATAAAGGTTGGCAAACATTGCAATTAGCGGGACACCTTGGATCAAGCCCTGCGCAAAAGTTCTTATTTTGCCATCACAATAGACTCTATTAAAAACAAAAAGCCGTAAAACGGCTAAAACATCGGGATCGGAAAATATTTTCTGAAGTTGTGAAAACAAGAGATTCTTATCAATTAAATCAGAGTAGTTTTCTAAATCAAGAATTAAAGTGTGGTCATTAGCGAAAGAATGACGATATCGACGACAAAAGTTTTTTGCCGCCAAGTAAGGGGGTTTACCTGGTCGATAAGAAAAGAGACGATCAGAAAAATTACTTTCAAAAACTGGCAAAACAATCTGAAAAATTGCTTGAGCCTTCACCCTTTCCTTGAGATTATAAATAAATATTTCTCGAAATTTTTCTGGATTATTTTTCTTTGGTATTTTAACTGAAATAGCAGGATCGATTTCCTTTTTTTCAATTAATTCAGCTCGAACAATACTAATGAGGTCACTTGAACTTAAATCAAAGTCTCTCAAAAAAAGATTATCAAGACCATGATAACTCGCGGCCTTTTCATCGGCAGCAAACTGCTCGACGATATTTAAATAAGCCAATTTTAAATTGGCTGCACTGATAATTTTGGCAAACATATAAAAAATTATCCCCAAGATGTTTAACGGAGATCCATCAAACATTATTTTAATCCATAGAGGACTCACGCAAGTGGGTACATAAACTGCAAGATTTTAATTAACCGATATTAACGGATAAAGAAATTAAAACCAAAGCAGCTGCTAATATCCCTCGAAAGGGTTTTGAGGATAATTGTTCAATTATTATAACATATCTTATAAAAAAATGAAGTTAATTGTTAATTGGTGATATTATTGACAAAATACAAGAATAGTTTTATGATAAAAAGTTGAATAATAATTGTAGAAGTCGAACCTTAAAAAATTTAAAAATGAACTTATTAGAATATCTTTATCCGATAAACGAAATCTTTGTGAAAAACACTGTTTTCACAAATGAAAATAGGGGAATAGAAGTAGATTGTATTGTGCCTTCCGGTGGTAAGTACACCAATGAAGTTGTCTCTTATGTCACCGCAGAGAATTATGTTAGATGTCTTTCGCAAGCCTCTTATTTGCTAACTGATCACTTAATAAAAAACGGGTTGATCCCGTTTAAAATTTCGGAAAGTGAATTTATTCAGGCAATGATATCTTGTGAATTATATTACCGAGATCTGATGATCAGATTTCACAAAAAAATCAAAAAGAATGAATCTTTTAAAATCGTTTTGCGATTAAAAGATTGCGCAAGATTGAATCGGCTGGATAATTCTCTGCTGTTTTCATTTAAAACTGCCCGGACAGCGATTAGTGCGGAAATTAGTTTTATCTTTATCAAAAAAAAGTACAGTTTATATCCTCTCGAGTTTTCTGGAAAATATCAGGATATCGCGCAGAGAGTGGTCAATAAGCTACACGAAGTGCCCCGCACTGGCTGGGTAGATCGTGGTGTGAAAAATCCTGAAACTGTGGGCGAGCATACTGATAAGCTGGTTAGTCTGGCAGAAATACATTTTAATATTCCTGGCCTAAGCAAAATGCTAAAAATACATGATTGGGCCGAGTCTTGCGATGAGGTTGGCGATCTAAGAACTGACTCTTACTGCTCGGAAGACACCCGCAAAACGACTCAAGAAAAGCACGAGGCGGAGTTTAAAGCGATGAAAAAAATCTGTGCAACCCTTGGTCAAAGCGGCGTTTGCGTGATGGAATTATGGCTTGAATATGAAAAAAGGCAAACCAAGAGAGCAAAAATTGCCTATCAATTAGACAAATTGCAAGGTATTTTGAAGTCCATTGAGTATCAAAAAAATGGGCAACCGGTCATCGCCCAAGAATTCATTAACTATGATGGTGGAAAAATAGAAAATCCTAAACTCAAGAGATTACTAACACAAGCTCAACAAGAGATATAAGTGAAAGGCATCAGCGAAAAACTGATGCCTTTTTTATTGTGTTGAAGGTTTAATGACTACTTTACGGAAATAATTAAATTTTTTCTAATTTTGTTCTCAAGAGAAAAATCTTTGATCTTTCCTGGCTTGATTGATAAATTATCAAGACCCATCTTTTTATATCTTGGAATCAAATGCCAGTGAACATGATTTATCTCGTCCATGTAAAGCAAATATACCTTTTTAACTTTTAGAGTTCTAATCATCGCTTTTCTAACATTACTAACCACCTCCATTAGGTAATCGTAATTCTTCCGACTTAACAAATTTAAGTCTTTCACTGGCTTATTCCAAACCACAATCACGTGGCCCAGCTCAATTGGATTATTTGCGAGACAGACATAAAGTTTGCGGTCCTGATAGATAATCGCCTCTTGAAAAGGTTTTGGGAATAGGTCGGACATATGTTTATGTTTTAACTAATAACTTTCCAAACGCCATCCACGCATCTCGCGGCCGAAGTCCCACTAATTGGCATCCCACCGTCATAATAGGTCACAAATATTTCGGTCGCTAAACTTTTACACTCTGGGTAACTCCCTTTCCTCATATAGGAATATTCGATTACTTCTTCCTCAGATTCTCCCTGGACGTTGATTTCTAAAAAATATAGACCTTCGGCATCTTCTCGTCGACGGATTTCTTTGTATTCTTTGTTGGTTAATTCATTAAACACTGACTGAACATCTTCTAAACTTGGAATATGTTCCGGTTTTTTTTCAAAAAGGTTTGAACCATTCTCAATATTCATAATTGATAATATTATTTACTATTTAAAAATACCATAATCACGACTCAATGAGCTACCGCCAGTCATAGGACTGGCGGTATCTTTTTATAGGGAGGCTAA
>JBMOHF010000012.1:0-29905 GCA_049317985.1 Patescibacteria group bacterium | reverse complement strand
GGTAATGAGAAGTCTTTGGTTCGTTTGCCGAGGATAGTGAGCGAAACGCTAATTTTAATTAGCGTTTCCGAACGGCGCAGGCAAAAGGGGTGACAAAGTCGCCCCGCTATCCCTCTCTCTCCGCACAAAAAGAAAACCTGACCTGCGTCAGGTTTTCTTTTTGCTTTGAAATGAAAATGGAGGGATTCGAAAGCCGGAGGCGATGTGCATTTATGCACCGCCGAGGCAGGGTCGGGGCGCTTAGCGAACGCAGTTCGCGATTTTAGCGAACAAGTGAGGCTTAGCGACCGTGACCGAATCCCTCTCTCTCCGCATTGATAAAAATAAGCTATTAATAGCTTATTTTTTGTTGAACAGAGTAAGTAAAAATATTGCCAAATTGCACAATATTTTAGCTAATATTTATATAACTAGCAGTAGTTCCAATTTTAGGTATCTCATCCATGAATTGACATATGTAACAAAATATACTACTATCTAATAATTAAAATAGAACATTTACAAATAGGATTCGATTTAACTAATTACCAAGTTCATCTGAAAAAAGGTGTGTTTAGTAATTAGTTAAACAATAATAATCTTTAAATATAAAAAAATGGATTCAAATTATCTAAGTTTACCTATTGGTAAAATTTCAAAGGAAGAATTAAGGTCATGGTTTGGATGGATTAAAAGAAGAGATTATGATAATTTCTCTTCTTTCCCTCTCGTGGTTGATTTTTTTTCAGAAATAAACGAAACACGAAGGCTTAATGAGCTCAATGAACGCGCGGGCTATTTCCAAGAAAATGATTTGGTTGACCCGTCAGATTTTTTGCAAGAAAAAATTCTTTTTTTTGTAAGATTTAAACTTTACAACCTGATCGAGACTTCTGTTACCATTACTGTAAAATTCTTGTGCGACGGCACGGTGCGAGTTTACGACATTTATGTGGATGATTCTGAAAATAATAAATTGATCGCGGAAAATATTAAGAATATCAATCATGTTATTAGATTAAAAGAAGTTGAGTCTGATGGTATTAACAGAATGTCATGGAAGGACTTCAAACAACTGTTTGAAGAAATAGAGTCTGGTAACCATAATGTAGTTTTAGAAATTCCAAAATATGTTCATTTTGGGTAATAAGTAGTCAAAAGGAAGTGTCTAGTAATAGCCTTCCTTTTTTATTTATCTAAAACCATTCCAACTACGTCCCACCCTCTCCGCAGATTAAAACAGTTCTAATATTAGAGCTGTTTTTTTGATAGGGAGGTTGAATTTTCGAACGGCCGGTGCTAATATCTTAACAAATAGTAAAAATATGAATCAAGATTCAAAAACTCCTTGGTGGTCAGAGGAATATGGGTTCTTCGGGTCTTTTTATATGGAGGGAGACGCTTCAAAAGAGGGTTATCTTGTAGAGAAAAAACAGAGCTTGGAAGATAGAACAAAAACCGAAGTCAATGGTTTGATTAAATTAATAGGTATAAAAAATGATGCCAGAATTCTTGATTGTCCCTGTGGATATGGTCGGCACAGTATTGAATTAGCGAAGCACGGCTTTAGGGTCGTAGGATCAGATATAAATTCAACCCATCTTCAAAAAGCAACCGAGGATTCAAAGAAAAATTCATTGAGTATTGTTTTTAACAAAGAAAGCATGATCGACCTAGAATATAAATCCGAATTTGATGCCGTTATCAATATGTTTTACTCTTTTGGATTTTTTGATTCTGACAAAGAGAACGAAGAAACTCTAAAGAATTTTTATAAAGCTCTAAAATCAGGTGGTAAATTTTTAATGCATACCGACGTTAATATCCCCAGAATTCTTAACGGAAAGTATAAAGAAGATGAAAAAAGGAATTTAACAACCGGGAAAACTCTTCGGGTGATTGATTCTTACAACCCGACAACAAAAAGGATAGAAGGCTCTTGGATTATTAATGATGATACAAACCAGGAAAAGAAGGACTATTCCGTCCGAGTATATACCAAAGAGGAATTTGAAGGATTGTGTAAAAAGATAGGCTTTTCTTCGGTTATTACTTATTCTGATTGGAACGGATCAGCCTATTCTGAGAATGCCGAGGATATGATTGTGGTAGCCACTAAATAACAGTAGTAAATTTAAGGGGTTTGGGGTTCAATAGCGTTCCAACTACGTCCCTCTCTTTCCGCGCATTTAAAATAGCCCTATTTTAGGCTATTTTTGTTAGAGAGTTTATCACTTCGAAATGTTGTGATAAAATAAAATTAATAACAAATTTAGATATGAATAAAGAGATTACTCAAACAGAAAATTTTATAGTTTTTGCTGTCGAAAAACCCCACGTGTCGAGAGAAGATGGTGGTCATATTATGATTGTGCCGAAAGTAAAAATATCAGACAGAACAGAGCTAGAACCAAAGTTGGCCGTAGAAGTTATTAGATTAACAATGATTGTTGGGGAAGCAATGACAACTGCTATGAATAGTCGCGGCGTTGATATCGGACGAATTAATTATCAAGATAATGGCAATTGGAGTGTGTTTAAGCCAGAGGGTCCATATTTCCATATTCATTTATACGGCAGAGCAAAGAGTGCAAAAATTAATAAATGGGGTGATGCTTGTTTTTTTCCACAAAGGAGCACAGGTTTCTATGACAATTTTATTCCATTTAATGAAGACGATATTGAAGAAATTAGAAAAGAAATAAAAGTGATAATGGAAAAAGATAAATACCAAGACCAAGAATGGCATTTATAGATAATTACTTATTACCGTTCCAACTACACCCCACTCTCTCCGCTAAGACAATTTAGTATAGCACAACCAATAAAACCCCGTGTTTACGGGACTTTTTGGTAGGCTCTAAAGCCCCAACTATTCATTTAATATACAGGTAAATGCTAAATTGTTACGTTATTAAATTTTATTATAAATTTATGAAGAAATGTTACAATTTTTGACTTCTAGCCTAATTTGTGGGATTATTAACAAGTATATTAATGTTTGCTAAATTAAATAATCATTAGTTTTATAAAATAATAGCAACTTTTTAATTATGAAAAGTGAAAATTTATTAAAAGACGGCTACCCATACACAGGAATTATTAAATGGGACAAAGGGGTTATAGAAAATAGTATTAAGCAGGTAAAACATAACAACTCTTTGCCCGATTTTGGTCTCAAAAGAATCGAAATTCATCCCACGTCTATCTGTCAATACAAATGTCCATTTTGTTATGGTATAAATTTTAAACTTAAAAAAAAGACGGATCTCCCATTGGAAATTATTGAAAACAATATATTTAAGAATATAAAAAATAGTAAATTAATAAAAGACGACCCCATTGTTATTTTAGCAGGTTTATATAGCGAGCCACTCGCACACTCAGATAAGCTAGAATTGATAAGATTGTTGGGTAAATATAAATTTAGATTTGGTATTTACACAAATGGAGGATTTTTAAACAATGATACTATTAAAGCTATCTGTGAAAGTGCAAAACAGAACAAAAGTGATAGATCTAGCTACATATCCTTTAATGTCGTTGCTGCTATCACTCACGGAGATTATGACTCTTTAGAAAAAAAAATAAAGAATCTTATAGAAACAAGAAATGCTATGAATGCGCCAGTGCAAGTTAATATCCCCATTCTTGTTAATGGTGATTTGTCGGGGCATGATTTGAAAAATTTGCAGAATAAGTTATTGAAAATAGGAGTAGATAAAATAAGATATTCTATTCCTCAAATTCCAGTTGAAGGGAATAAAGTTAATAAAGTTAATGTTGGTACTATAAAATTAATAAATGCTTTGCAGCGTAAAAATAAAGAAAATGTTTTTGTAAGATCAATTTCTGGCAAACAATTTGATCGTTGTTATGTTTTAGCCAATACGGTGTCTGTAGACTGTAACGGAGATGTCTATCCTTGTTCACAAACATGTTCTGAAAATTTTCAAGGCCTTTCGTATGGATCAGTAAAAAATAAAAAGTTAACAGATATTTGGGGCAGCAAAGAGCATAAAAAACTATTTAGTGATTTTAGCAAAATACCAACTTATTGTAGGTGCAATTTATCTGATCAGCAATTTAATACGGTTTGTACTTTTTTTAATTAAAATTTTTGAATATGAAAAATAGAGTGCGAGCTATTATTATTAAAGATAATAAAATATTATTAATTAAAAGAACAAAAGAAGATTGTGTTTATTGGGTTATTCCTGGAGGAGGTGTGGATGAAAATGAAACTAAAGAAGAGGCATTGACGAGAGAGTGTAAAGAAGAGTTGGGTGTTAAAATAGAGGTTAATGATTTTATCATAGAAATTATTTCTAGAAAAATTGAAACCAAAGGCCAAAAAGAGTTTTTTTATCTATGTTCTGTGATTGGCGGAATTTTAGGATCCGGAAAAGGGCCAGAGTTTCAAAAAAGTTCTTCCTACACAGGCCAATATAATCCAGAATGGGTAGATATTGAAAAAATATTAGAAATTGATTTAAGGCCAAAAGAAATTAAGTATTTGGTATTTGAAAAATATCAATAATTATATGAATAAAATTGAATCAATAATTAGTAAAATAAACAGGAATATCATAGGAGTAGAAGAGATGAATCGCGTCGCATCTGTTCTTGAAAGAGGTTTTTTATCACGTCCATCTGGCGGCCCAGAGGTAAAAGAATTCCAGTTAGCAATAGGTAAAATATTAAACAAAAAATACGCCTTCGCAGCAACCTCCGGAACATCAGCTCTTCATTTAGCGATTGCATCCCTGGGGTTAAAAGATGATGATGAGGTAATCATCCCAGCATTAGCTAATATTGCTGATTTTTCTGTAATTATTCAAGAAGGAGCAAGGCCTGTATTTGCTGATATTGACCCGGAAACTTTTAATATTGACCCATGTGACTTGGAAAAAAAAATTACAAAAAAAACTAAAGCCATAATAGTTGTTCATATGTATGGTCAGCCAGTAAGTTTAAGTAAAATTAGTAAAATTGCTAAGAAAAATAAATTAATTTTAATAGAAGATTGCGCTCAGTCGGCTGGTGCTCGTTATCATGGAAAATATGTGGGATCATTTGGCGATATCAGTTGTTTTAGTTTTTACCAAACCAAACATATTATAACTGGTGAAGGAGGAATGGTCTTAACTAGCAATCGTAGTTTTGCTAAAATTATTGATTCGATAGCAAACAATGGAATAAAAAAAGAAGATGTAGATGCCTATGATTATGATAAAATAGGTTATAATTATCAAATGACCGAATTGCAAGCAGCTTTAGGCATTGTTCAGTTAAAGAAATTGGATAAACTAAACATTCAAAGAAGAAAAAATGTTGAAATTTACAAGAATCAATTTAAAGATTTAAATTTTATTTTTCAAAAGACAGAAAAATTTACGGAAAATTCATATTTTTATTTAACAGTATTGTTGCCAGAAAGTTTAGCAGCCAAACGAGATCAATTCCTAAAGAATGTCCAAAAAAAAGGAGTACCAATTAAAAAATTATATCCTTTATCATTACCGGAACTGGAAATAGTTAAAAAGACAAATAATACTGAATGTCCTGTTGCCAAATCAATAACGAAAAGGTTATTTAATTTATATGTCAATCCTGGTTTAAGTAAACAAGATTTAATCTCTTTTTCTGCTGTTATTAAGGATATTTATATTAAATTAAAAAATGAAAAAAAATAAATTTTCCAAAAAAGTTGTTATTACTGGTAGCCAAGGGTGCATCGGCACAATTTTAAAAGATGGACTATCAGATATTTTTAATTTATATCTAATTGACATAAAAGAACGGGATAGTGCCAATACTTTTAATGTAGATATTTCTTGCGAATACGATAAATTAGTCAATATTTTTAAAAATAAAGATATAATCTTACACTTAGCTTGGAATTTTTTTGAAGATTTTCCGAAAGAAACCATCGATTATAAAAATAAAGTAATGGCTGAAAATATTTATAAAGCAGCCATAGAGGCAGGGGTTAAGCGTGTAATAATGGCTAGTTCAGTGCATGCTAATGATTATTCTTTTGTTAATAAAAATAATAAAGTTTCTCCGGAAGATAATCCTTGGCCAGATAGTCCCTATGGCGCCTCCAAAGTATATATGGAATCACTGGGAAAATATTTTGCAAGATATCATAAATTAGAAGTGATATGCATAAGATTCGGAGGGGTGAATTCTAAAAATGCCGTTATTTATGAAGAAGATCCTGATTATGACAAGGTTTTACTTTACAAAGAAGATTGCGTGAGTGTTATTAATAATTGTATTATGGCAAAAAAAGTTAAAAATTTTTTTTCAGTTTTTTATGCTATCTCTAATAATAAAAAAAGTGTCCACGATATTTCTAATTCGTTTAACTGGTTGCCAAAATATCCATTAGATAATTAAGAATGAAGCACAAGATGATACGTAATATTATAAATTACAAAACTGATATAGATACGATTATTTTTCCAGTCGGTGGTCAAGGAAAAAGGATTGCCTCTTTTTTTAAATCCATTAATTATAAAGGATCTAAAGTCACTTTTATTGTAAAAGGTAAACCTTTATTGTGTCATTCAATTGATAGTGCTTTAGAATTAGGTTTTAAGCGAATATTTCTTTTAACTGATTATCATGAAGACAATATTTTGCAATTAATAAATAAGTATTATTACGGTAATAAAAAAATACAAATAGTTAGAGGGTCGAAAAAAGGCGTTCCTCATGCTTTATTTTCATTAACTAGTAAATTAACTAGGCCATTTATTGTATCTGATGGAAACATCCTCTACAATAAAAGTTTTTTACTTAAAATGATGCCAATAAATACCTTTTCAAATAATATTCTGGTAAATTTAGCAGTAAGTTATAAGGATGAGGCTAAAACCCATTTACAATTATTGATAAAAAAGAATCATGTAAGCTATATCGGAGCGAGAGTAGAAAAAAGTAAATTTAAGTATAACGGTCAAATTAGTAGTTATTATTGTAGTTTAGGTTTAATGTCAATTAGTCCTAAATTATTTAAGTTATTACCTAATATTAAAGTTAAAAAAGATTTTGATTTAGTGTTAGAGGAGTTGTTCGCTTTGGGATTAAAAAACGGTTGTTCTTATATAAATACACAAAAATATAAAGGAAACTGGCTAGCAATTCATGATAAGCTCGATATTGACAGTATTATTAATAAGTGCTAGTGTTTTTATGTAATATTAATGAACATTAAAATTTAAATAGTTAAGGAGGAGCAGTCATGAGAACATTATATGATGAGAATTTTTTTTTGAAACACAGCGGAGGACCAGTTGTTGATTTAAACTTACCTTTAAGATTACAAAAAAGGCAGCTTTTAGAAAAATTAGGTTTTTCTCTTGATTCTAGTTTGAAATCTTGCCAAGTTGTATCGGAAAAAATTATTATTGATTATATAGAGGTATATTCTAAATATTTACCTTTTATCATTATTGTTTCCGAAAAACCAATGCCCACCCTTGTCCCGCCATTATTTATTTTTTATTCAACTGAAAAAATTATATGGCGGAATTGTTTTGGGGAAAAAGTAGAAATAAATTTTGTTGAATTTTTAAAACAAATTAAAAATTTCAATAAATCAACGTGGCTGGAGTTTACTTATCCTATTTGGGGCGATGATACTATTGCCGGAAGATTATCTTATGAAAGCCACGAGTCTCAAATCATTGAATTGCAGAAAGGGGCTTTTCCCTCTAAAATAATGCATAATTATGATCTATTTTCTTATTCTGGGCGAATTTATTATTGCGATTTAAAGGTGACAGAATATTTTGAAACGGTAAAATTTCTCAAAGAGCTGGGTTATAACAGTATTCTAAGTTATTCAATTATTGAGAGAATTTGTTTTTTGTTTAAAAATAAAATTCAGGAGTTAGAAAATCTAAAAAAAATTTCATTGTTGCCAACTTTAGAATTTGCTTTTCGTGACGACTGGATTGTGATAATTGACATTGACTGGTCAAAATCATTCATTACAACTGATTAAAAAAGAAATGGAGGGAAAAATGTTAGAAACATCAATGTTATTAGTTAAGCCAGATGGCGTTAAAAAAGGGTTGGTAAATGAAATTCGTGAGATTTTGTTGGCAAATAGTTTGATTGTGGTTATGGAAAAGAATAAGGTGTTATCAAGAAAAACTGTAATTAAACTTTATAGTCATGTCGGCAATATATCTGACAGAATATATTTCCCTGAATTAGTTGATTTTATGACTTCCTCGGAAGTCCACATCTTCATTGTCGAGGGTGATAATGCAGTTAGTAAAATAAGATTAATTATAGGAAAACGTGAACCACCATCAGGAATTAGGGAAAAATGGGCTGAGAGTATTATAAAAAACATTGCTCATGGCCCGCATACTTTAGAGGAGGCAAAAATGGAAATAAACTTAATTTTAGGAGATTAAATCATGGAAAAAAAGAATGAATTAAAAAAAGAATTGAAAAAAGTATTTGTAATTGGAGGAATGAGTGAATCTGGGAAAAGTTCTTTTGGTCGCTATCTTGACTCTAAGGGTATTCCGAGATTAAAGATTGTGTCTTTTTTGAAAAAAGTAAAAGACAGGGAAAGTAACGATGAAGATTTTGTGTCTTGGAACAATAGAAATTCAATCGAAAATCCGGAGTGGCTTAGAGAAGAATTTGTTAAAGAATTTTTAGCGTCCATGATAGAAGAAGAGTTTGAATATTGTGCTCTAGAAAGTCTTTATGGTCCAGAACTTGGAGTTTACATGAAAGATGTGATTGGTGATGACAAGGTGGTTATTGTTTATGTTAATATGGACGTAGATATTCGCCTTCAGCGTCAAATTATTCGTGAGAATCTAACCTCTTTGGATGAAGCAAAAAAACTTTTATTGCCCAGAGATGAAATTAAAACAGCATGGGGAGTCCCTAGAATCGAAGCTGTTGCAGATGTTGTGGTTGATAACTCCGGGACACTCGATGAGCTGTATTTACAAGCCGACAAGATGATAAAAGATTACTGTTCGGAATGTCTTTAGCTACAACCAATTAATTTATTAAATCTAAAATACATGAGGGGCAAAAATTGTCCCTCTTTTTTATTAAAAAAGGTTTAATACCCCAAAATAGTGGTCTAATGGTCAAAAATAGTTGGAAAAAAGCCAACTATTACGCAATGTTTTATAATAATGACAGCTGTAGTATAATACTAGTGTATGGTAGATCATTTATTGGAAAAGAATGAATTTGACTATTTAAAGATTTACTCCTTTAAGCAATGGGATTTATTTTTGCACCCCAATCAATATCCATACATAGGAAGATGTTATGCTTGGGCCAAGCGTGATGAGGCAAAATCTTTGATGGATATGAACCGGACAGAAAGGGAGGAGTTATTTGAAGTTATAATTCCTCTTTGGAATAAAGTTATACACAGTATTTTCCAACATAATTTATCAAATTTTGCCATATTTGCAAATTCGGCCAGTCATCTTCATGCCCACTTGATTCCACGATACAATAAACCAGTAATATTTAAGGGCATAAAGTTTGTTGATTCAAATCCTTGTGGAAATTATTCTCCATATATTAAAAAAGAAATACCGATTAACACTTTTGAGGAAGTTAAATCAAGTATTGTAGAGTTGATTAATAAGCTCAAATAAAGACATAATTCATTTATTAGTACTTGCCACTTAAAATAATTGAGACGTTTTTTGCGGTAGTGATGTAATAAAATTATGCAAAAATTATTATCAGACGAGGAATATTATGGCAACCTCCCCAAAAAACATATTGGAGCTGGGGTTTTGGTATTTAATCAAAATCACCAACTTTTAATAGTTAAGCCGATCTATAAAGACGGATGGTCAATACCAGGTGGCGGTGTAGATATTGATGAAACTCCGATGCAAGCGGCTCTTAGGGAAACTAAAGAAGAGGCTAACTTAGATTTAAAAAATATTGTTCTTGTTTGTGTCGAATATACTGCAAAAAAAGGAATAAAACCCGAGACTCTACAATTTATTTTTAATGGAGGCGAACTGGCTGCAAACGAAATAGGCAAAATCTCCTTAGACGAAAATGAGCATAGCGAATTCAAATTTGTGGAAGTTTCTGAGGCCATAAACTTGCTTAATGAAAGGCAACAATATGTCATTCCATTTTGTATCGAAGCGATTAAAAATAATAACACGGTCTATATAGAATTATAGATATATTATCCAAGATTAGAGGCAATACCATTTGAACAATATTCCGCCCTCTTCCCGAGCATTTGAAATAGCCATATTTTGGGCTATTTTTGATAGGGAGTTTATCGCTTAATAGCGGTATGTTATAATTAATATATTAATTATATTTCAATATATGACAGAGCGCATATCGATGGTATTGCCGGAATTAAACCCTGAAGTGCAACAATTAAACAAAGAGTATAAAAATTCTTGGGCGAGATCTGGTTTTGAGCATATTGGTTCAACTCAAAATGGGTCTTTTGTTAGAGAATGGAATACTAGGGAATTCCGTGATCAGATCAAATATTTAAAGACTGATGATGATATTATTTTCTATTTAAGAACGATTTTGCAAGATCCCAAGATGTGTGAGCTATTTGCCAAAGAAATGGCTGTGTACCCGGATGAATTTTGGGAGAATTCATATGAGAGGGAAGAGTCTCCTAATCTGAAACTTAATGAATATTTGGAAAAACATTTTTGGAAAGCTTTGGCTGTTGAAGGAGAAATCCGGGGCGTTCTAAAAACTCTCTCAGATGATTTTTTATTGGAAACACTTAAGGTTTACAACAGGGAGATAGGCCGAATCAGAATGGAAACCTTAGAGATTATCGAACAGATGCGTAAAGATTTCATGCCAAATTTAGAAGGCTTCGTTGAGAGACATTCTTTAGTAATAGATTGGCCAGAAATCGAACATAAATTTAATACTGTCTCCTATGATTTATTTGATCAATACTCTTGCAATAAGAAAAACAAACATATAGCTGGTGATTATGACAAGAATAGCCATATTGTTAGGGTTGAAATTTCACCATTTTCTCGGGTAGAGTTTAGCACTTTACAACACGAACATATTCATGCCGTATCTGGTAGAAAAAATGTGATTAATTTAATGAGCCGAGGATCATTTGACGACAAGGTGTATATGACCCGCAGCATACCTCGCCTGGGTGCTTCCTTTGACCACACCAGTAGTCATCCAGATCGGTTTAATTGGTTGAACGAAGCTATCACTGAACATATAAATATCGATATAAAAAAAGAGATAATACCGAAGGATCAATATTTTGACAGTAACGACTCTTACTATCATGAGCGAAAACTGTTTGAATTAATTTTAACAAGCGGAAAAGAGCCAATACCACCTCGTTTATTCTATCAAGCCTATTTTGAATCCGATACGGAAAAACCAGTCGATTTGGAGCGACGCAAAGAATTATATGATGGAATATCTAAAGCTTATAATAGCCCTCGTTTTCTGGTTGAACTTGATGATATGATTAAAGAAATCGGCCTCAAGCCAGCAATCGAAATATTTAAATCTTCCGGCCAGATCGGAGTCCAGAAATGGTGGGAAGGAAATTTTTTGAATAAGAATTAAATAATTTATTTTTATCTCACCATAAAAATTATTTCTGTATAACACCGTTTTAACTTCCCCTTCCCTAACATTGACAAAAGTATGCTAACATAGTATACTTTTTTGTTAACCAGAACTTTAAAAAACAAGATGAAGTTTGATTAATTACTAAGATCGTCTAAAAATAGGTGGTTTTAGTCATTAATCAAATTGTTAAATCTTTAAAACATATAACCATGGAAATGAAATTAAGACAGGTACAAGTACAAATAGCCGGTACCATCACCGGGTTTAATTACTCTTATTGTAAAATTCTTTATGATGAAGCGGTAAGACTATTAAAAACAGATATCGTTGATGGAAATGATGATATTTTTCCAATAGACAAAAATGGTCTTAAAAAAATTAAAGAAATCAATAAAAAAGTAGAAGAAACGGAGTGGCACGAATTTCAGGGCGAAAAAAGAATATTATTTAAAAAAGAATTTGTAAATAAACAAACTTTGAAAGTAAAAGATGATTCAATACTTAATAATATTTTTCTTGCGCTAAGCGATCAAATTGTAGAAAGGTTTCATTTTTCTGTTGGCGGCAATCCTGCTGGCTTGGAGGTGGAAATCGCAGAAATACTATGCTTTTTAGATAAAGTAAAAAAGTATTTAGCGATGTTTGAATAATATATTTCACTTTGAGCAATAAAAGACGTTCTAAAAAACGTCTTTTTTAATAATAGTTTTCGCTTAAAACCATTTGGACACGCCCTTGAATTTCGCATGTATCAATTAGCGCAAGTATTAGAGATATTTTTAGAAGTTTTTCACTTCGCAATGACGTGATATAATATTAATATATGAAACTATCTTTATATCATCAAAAATACGCTGATAATCCTGATGAGGAAATTAATCGGCGTATTGATGCCAAAAAACAGGAGCTCATCGCAATTTTTCGCGAAGTGTCATTAAATACTGTTGATAGTACCGTGAAAGTTGCCGTTCTCGGTTGTGGTGACAAAAGATTTGTCTCCCGTCATAGAGAAATGTTTGAGCAATTGTTGGAAAAAAATATTGAAATTACAACATTTGATATCACGGTTGAACATTTAGGTGGTGAAGACAATATTATTCAACATGATTGCACTCTTCCGTTGCCTGGCGGGCCATACGACATTACTTATGGACATGTTGTTTTAAAGTTCATTGATAATGAAAAGCAATTCGATTTGCTTCAAAATTCTTATTTAGCCCTAAAGCCAGGAGGGATCGCCATCCATATTTTTGATCGAGAAGAGATAGAATCTAGGGATGAAAAACTAATTGATGGCCAATGGTCAGTTCCGCTTGAAAAGTATAAAAAAATGCTATCAAGCGCTGATATTAAGTACCAAGAGATACCTGTTAAATACGGGATAGCCCTTGTTTTAATTAAATAACGTCAAAAAACGTGTTATAATAATTATTATTAATAATTAACGAGATTAATAATAAATAAATATCTTCTATTCAATCAATTTTTTATTTTCTTTAATCATATGAAAAATTCAACATTAGCTAAGTGGGGCGCAATTCATGCCTTTGGTGTTCTTGTTTATGTGTTTTTGCTAGCCACTTTTTTTAACCGAGCTAGCGACTGGTTTGGTCAAGCAGATCAAAAAATTATTACTCCGGTTGCTGCTTTGATGCTTTTTGTTTTTTCGGCCCTGGTGACGGGCGGATTAGTTTTGGGTAAACCACTAATGCTTTATTCCGACGGTCACAAAAAAGAGGGAGTAAAATTATTATTTTTTACCGGCATCGGTTTATTTATTTTAATGCTCCTTGTTTTCTCGGTCTTACTGTTAATGAAATAGAGAACACAAGACAATTATTACAAATTTATAGATAAATATTTTGCCTTTATCCTACTCACAATATTTATTAAAATGCAGACTCTCAAGGTCTGTGTTTTTTTAGCTAAAATATGGCTAAATGCAAGCTACTATTGACATTATAGTTATATTGTTGTAATATTTAAGGTTAGTAGTTTGTTAACAATGTTCGTGATCTATATTCCGATGTAACTCCCTAAACGCTATTTAAAGGTTTTTAGAGAGTTATGTCGAAATATCAGTATTCATTTAAAACAAAAAATCATGAACAAAAAATTATTTATCGTATCTTGTTGCTTAGCTGTATTGGGTTTGGCTATTCTTGCTATCATGTTGGATCGTAAGTTTAGAAACGAAAGTGAAAAAGCCATGGAGCTTAAAATTTCTCAGTTAACGATGGAAAAAGATAGTATCAAAACTTTCTATGCTAACTTAGTAGTTCCTTGTCTTCCGGACACCGTGTTTAAAAAATATTCGAATATCCCAGAAAGTGTAAAAACCGCTTGGTTAGAATATTCTGTGATTGAACATTTTGCTATCGAAAATTATGAAAAAATTGAGAAAGCCGCCACTCTTATCCTGGATCAAGGAGTAGAGAAGGCTGAGGCAGTACAAAAAACTAAAAACGATAATGCAGATGACATCTATAATAATAAAGAAAAAAAACTTCTTTTTGACTATTTTCTTAGTGATCCAAAATTAGCAACTATTTCAATAAAACAGTTTGAAAATACAGTTGCATATTCTTACATTTATCTCAGTAGTAACCAAAACTATTGGTCAGCAAAATTATCCATCGATTTCCAGATTGGGACAAGTGATGTTAACCAAGAAAAAATGCCTGAAAAGTTTAAAAAGATACTGGCCACCTGTGCATTGGAGAAGAAAATCTCCTCAGATATGATTTACCTAGCAAATTGTGTTTGTGAATTTGAAAAGAAAAGATTACAAACACAATACGAAAAAAAACTTGAAGCCGCTTCGATTATTAAAGAAAACTGCTTAAAAGAAGCATATTCAGACTTTCTCAGGAAAGTTAAATAATTGACTTTAAAACACAAAATGATCCGTATTAGTAATGATACGGATTTTTTATTTCTCCGGATATTTAAATCTAATTAAGACTAAAAATAAGAATAGAAAAGAAAAAAGCCGACTTTTTGTATCGGCTTTCTTTGTGAAATTTTTGAAACTTTTTTGGTCGTCTCTCAACATTGTTTTTGCTCACTTTTTGGGCTTATTTTGTTGAAAAACTTCTTTTTTCACCTGCTAATTGTGGTTCTGCTGTTTGTAGGTTACCGTTTGCTGTTTTGTTTAATTTTTGAAAATTAGATTGTTTCATGACTAATTCCTCCATTAATTTGATTGATAAATTTATTTAATTGTCTCTTATATTTTAACAAATGATTTATTATTTGTAAACATTTGACTTTATTGCTGATAATTTGTAAGATTATAGGCTTTATAGCAAATTAGTATTTTAAAAAATAAACAAATTATCAACAAAAAAAGAATTGAAATGAAACATGATGTAGATTCTGACGGAACCGTATCTCTATCGGATGTAGTCCCAGAAAAACAAATTTTTAATCCGGCAATTCGCCGGGCGCCCGATCGCGTATTAGAACTATCTCCTTCGGAGATAAAACTGGCAGTAAGGAATGCTTTGCGGTATGTTCCGAAAAAATTTCACGCTAGAATGGCTGCAGAATTTTTGGAAGAATTAAAAAGTACTGGCCGGATTTATGGTTATAGCTATCGCCCACAGGGGAGAATCTTCGGCCGGCCGATCGATACCTATAAAGGAATCACCGAGGCTCAAGCCCTTCAACTCATGATCGATAATAATCTTGATTATGACGTTGCACTCTATCCTTACGAATTGGTGACCTATGGTGAAACAGGTCAGACTCACCAAAACTGGATGCAATATCGCTTGATTAAAAAGTATCTGGAAATAATGCGGAACGATCAGACCTTAGTTATCAGTTCAGGACATCCAGTTGGACTTTTTCCTTCATCGATCAACGCTCCTCGAGTAATCAGCACTAACGGATTGCTGGTGGGGTTATGGGATAATCAAAAAGAATTTAAAAGATTGGCGTCTTTGGGCGTATCCAACTACGGTCAGATGACCGCGGGTGGTTGGATGTACATCGGCCCACAGGGGATTGTACACGGAACCTTCCTAACCGTTCTTAACGCCGGTCGTAAATATCTTGGTATTTCTGCTGATCAAAATCTGGCTGGCATCAATTTTGTTTCCTCTGGTTTGGGCGGCATGTCTTGCGCTCAACCAAAAGCTCTAAAAATTGCTGGAGGCATCGGAATTATTGCCGAGGTGGATATGAACCGAATTAAAATGAGGATGGAGCAGGGCTGGATTGATCAGTGGACCGATGATTTACAAGTAGTTGCCAAATTAATGAAGCAACACGCCATAAGCAAGGAACCCCTGGCTCTCGCCTATCACGGTAATGTTGTTGCTTTGTTGGAATATTTGGATTACAGCAATGTTAAAGTTGATTTACTATCTGACCAGACATCATGTCATGCTGTCTATGATGGGGGTTACACCCCAATCGGTCTAACTTTTGAAGAAGGAAGAGCTATGATTAAGGAAAATAAAGAACACTTTATCGAATTGGTTAACGAATCATTGTTCTATCATTTCGCAGTAATCAAGCGTTTAACCGCAAAAGGTGCATCATTTTGGGATTATGGTAATTCATTTATGGCGTCGATTTTTGATGCCGGTGAGAAATCCATTGCCAAAAACGGTGTCGACACTAGAGATGGTTTTATCTATCCTTCCTACGTGGAAGATATTATGGGCCCGGTTTGCTTTGATTATGGTTTTGGCCCTTTCCGTTGGGTTTGTCTATCAGGCAAGCAAGAAGATTTGGATTTTACCGATAATCTTGCTGCTGCCAACATTGACCCCAAACTTAGTCCGCTTCATCGCGATAATTACGATTGGATTGTGTCAGCCAAAAAAAATAAATTAGTCGTTGGCACAAAGGCACGAATTCTCTATAACGATGAAGAGGGTCGGATAAATATCGCGCTTGCTTTCAACAAAGCAGTACGAATAGGAAAGATCGGTCCCATAATGATTGGACGCGATCATCATGATGTTTCCGGAACCGATTCTCCTTTTCGTGAAACCTCAAATATATACGATGGCTCTCAATACACCGCCGATATGTCCGTTCAATGTTTCGCAGGAAATATTGCTCGCGGCATGACGATGGTCGTTCTTTCTAATGGAGGTGGGGTTGGCATCGGCCGCGCTTCCAACGGTGGAAATGGCATTGTTTTGGACGGCAGTGAGAGGGTTGATGAAGTGTTGCGTTCTGGTTTGTCATGGGACGTGATGGGCGGTGTTGCTCGTCGAAACTGGGCAAGAAATCCTGGGGCGCTGGAAACCGCTTCGAAATGGAATAGAGAGAATGCACACAAAGGACAAATCACGATACCTTATATTGTTGATGAAACAATTATCGATAATCTATAATTCGTATCGAAATTCATACCAAACCCCGCTTAAATTGAAGTGGGGTTTTTAAATTACAGACCCCAAAAAAATGAATCGCTCCTTGATTATAAAAAATAGAAGAATACGCTTAATTAATAAGGATGAAAATTTGAGTAACAAAAAAGGCCTAAGTTAATTTAAGCCTTTCGTTTATTTATCGCCACCACCAGTTGGTTGGTAGAATAATTTTACTTTTTTTGGCGAGCTTTTGAATCTCAATTCTTGATTCAAGCCCCAGAGTATTTAACGGCAAGAAATTGTTAATTGATTCTGCCAATTCTTTCAGATTTTTGAAGCCCCCCGCTTTTAATCCAGCGAGGGCATTGGTACTCAGTCCAATATTCTCAACATTTTTGTTGAGAATATTGACTGCGTCATGCTCTTGAATTCTTTTTCTTTGTTTTTTAAGGTTCTTTCGCGTGTATGAAATTTTCAGTTTTATTATTGTCCCCATTCGTCCCTCCTGTGTTGTGTAATTGTCCTTCAATGTTAAAACCATTGTCAATATTTGTCAAATAAACGGCTATTTACAAAAAATAAGTATCGTGGTATAATAATTTTTAATAATATGCTATAATATTATTAACTATATTTTATAAATAATCATAAAAAGTATGAAACTATTTTTCGGTGGTGAGAAAACAAGGGACAATGGTCCAGCGTATAAGCCAGAATATGAAGACGGCGAAAATAAAAATCCTGGCGAACATGATCCTCATGCTAACCCACGTGAAGGTGCTTATAACAACCCTGCCGCAAACGTTATCGATCCTGAGAATAATTACAATCAGCCGGGTTTCGAAGATAGAGAAGTGTATAATGACGTAGTTGATGATTCTCAGGTCGGCGGTGAAATTGGTGAGCTCATGGAAAAGTATGGCTTAGAAGAATGGGAGCTTACCGACTTAATGAAAAAATGTGAGGCATTCTTGAATGGTAAGGAAAAATCTTCTCCTCTAAAGAATGAGAGCGAAGTCGAAGAATTGGCAGTTTTTTATCGTGATTATTTGGCAGCAAAAAATGAAAATGGTTTTCCCTTCAGTGCGGAAGAATTAGAGAAAGTTTCCGGGGAAAAACGAGAGGAGCTGGCAAACCTTTATTTTGAAAAAAGCAATCTAGTTTTTAAGCTTGCTGAGACTAGTAATTTTAATTCCGAAAAAATTAGCAACGACAATTTTGTTAATACAAATCCAGATATTAAATATTCAACAAAAGACGAAACTCTTGCCCCAAATCTTCGACCTCAAATGATTTTTGATTTGCGAAATATCAACAAGAGCATCGCAGCTATCGAAAATTTGATGGTTAATCGAAATCCAAAAATAGAAAAAACAGCAGAAAAAGATTTATGGAAAGAAGTGCCAGAATATTCTCAGGAAGAATTAGCTTTGCGAGAAGATTGTTTGTCATATCTTCGTGATCGGATTAACAAAAAACCAACCTTTGCAGACGGAAAGGCGCTTGATCATAAACAAATAATGGAAATAGCGAAAGAAGCCGCGATTGCTGAAGGCTGGCAGAAAGCTGGTTTCTTTGAGGAAACATATAAGGGGCATCGCCAATTATCACACATTGATCGTTCAGGAGGGAAGAGAGTTAAGTATACTTTCATTTCCAATAATTTACCTGTTGGGGATTACTATTTTGAAGTAGATCCAAATAAGTTTTTTATCAGTAAGAACGATCAAAATTCTGCCGTAGCGCCGATTCGCCTAATGATTAACGGTCGGAAGGAAGTTAATATCAAACCAAAGACTCTGGAAGCCAGCGCTTAATCAATCGATAGCAAAAAATAAAAGGCGGCAGTAGCCGTCTTTTATGTTTATTTTATGAAACAACTTGAAAGAGAAATTATTTCCCGGATTGATCAATACAAAAATCCAGCAAGGACTGCTCTGAGCAAAAGATTCCCGAGTCTTAGAAAGCCAATTATTTTTGTTCGGCATCAAGTGCGAAGTTTTTCAAATTTTATCGACCCGAAAATAAAATACAAACAATCAGACAAGTTTTTTGGTTATATTATTGCGAGACATCAGTCAGTTTTGCGTCGTCAGCTTGGTAATAGTGATTTGCGATTGCAGGAACAGAAAATTATTAACTTAAAGCAAGCGGTTTCAAAATTGAATGGCGTGATAATCTTGCCAGGCAAGGTTTTTTCTCTTTGGCAAATCGTGGGAAAGCCAACGCGCGATAATGGCTATGTGGACGGAATGCTATTGTCTAATGGAAAAGTAGTCGAAGGTCTCGGGGGCGGTTTGTGTCAATTATCAAATTTTTTGTATTGGATATTCATGCATGCCCCATTTGAAACTATTGAAAGATATCATCATTCATTAGACGTTTTTCCGGATTCAGGGAGAGTTCTGCCTTTTGGTAGTGGAGCAACTATTCTCTATAATTTTGTCGATTTAAAGGTCAAAAATATTTCAGCCTCGCCATTGCAATTAAAAATATGGCTGACAGATAATCATCTTAAGGGTCAAATTTTATCGCCAAATCAGATTAACCTGAAATTTCACCTCTTTGAGAAAAATCATTTCTTTATCAAAAAAGGACAGGATTATTTCCGTTATAACGAAATTTATCAGGAAACGAAAACAAATGGTCAGAGCAAGAGTATCAAAAAAATCACAACAAACTTTGCGCCAGTATTGTATCAAGTGAATCAGGAGTACTTGCTGGAAAATAACTACAAAACCTTGGATTTCACTAGTAAAGGTAGTCAGGTCTAAATATTCAGATACCGCCGTTTAGTAACTTGACATATTATTTTTAATATGTTAGATTTAGATGAAAATTCTTTAAAATAATAATAAAAAACAACAATAAATCATGCGAAAGGAAAAAGAGCACGTAGTCGTGGAAACTATTTCCACTAAAGAAGCAAGAAAAATGTTACGAGTTACCGAAAATACTTTCGCTAGCTTTGTTAAAAGGGTAAAAATCAGAAGAGTATCAAGCGATTCAGATCCATTAAATAGTGTTCTTTGGAACAAAGATGATTTTCGCTCGGCCTTAAAGATTAATAAATTGCCAGATAAGTTTTTGACTACCCCTGAGGTAGCAAGAATATTACAACTTAAAGAATCACAAGTAGTGGCTCTATGTTATCAGAATTTAATTCCTTGTTACAAAATAAACGTGAACCAAGGGAGTCCAATTCTCTATGTTAAAGAGGAAATTTTAGAAAAGAAAGTTTTGGAAATATCCTTGGAAAAACATTCAAAGTATCATGGCACCGCTTGGCGTTACAAGGAGTATCAATTATTGGTCTCCAACCTTCTTGCTCAAGCAAAAAAAATCAATGTTTTCTCAGAAAGATCATTCAATGTTGTCAGTGACTTGTTATTGGGAGAAAGGACAATCGAGGAATTATGCGAAAAATATGAGCTATCGACTAATACAATCACCAGAATCTTTACCGAAAAATTTGAAAGATTGGTGAACGATGTTAGTAGCATTTATGAACGATTATTAGCCTCCGAAGAGGAAAATAAGAAGTTGATTCATGACAATAAATTTTTAATTGCTCGGTTGGCAAAATATGAAGATTTTAATAGTAAGCCACTGGTAGCGGATGAAGCTTATGTTATTGATCCCGATATGCTGAAGCTGAATATCGAAGATCTTGATATTTCGAGAAGAGCAAAAAACAGTCTTGGGTCTGCAGATATTGAAACCTTAGAAGATCTGTTGTCCTGGACAGAACACGACTTGTTAAAAATTAGAAATTTTGGAGAAGGCTCTCTGATCAGCGTTAATAAATTTTTAACAAGCAAAAACTTGAAATTAAAAAAATACAAAAAACATCCCCTACTTCTTTGAAAGTGGGGTTTTTTATAACAAAAAACCAACTTACAAGTTGGTTTTTCTATTTCAATTTATTTTATTTAATTTAAGCTTTTCCTAAAGTTTTATCACCGGAGTGCCACTCAAGAGGGCATAAGTCTCCGCTTTGCAAAGCTTTAAGAACGCGCAGGGTCTCAGTGACCGAACGGCCGACTGAGCCTGCAGACACGACAATGTATTTGATCTTTCCTTCTGGGTCGATAATAAATAAACCACGATCCGCTGCACCATTTTCTTCATCTAGTACCCCATAGGAACGCGCAAGCGCCTGGGTAGTGTCAGCGATGATTGGATATTTTACTTCCGGTAATTCATTCTCAAACCAGTTTTTATGTGACCACTCTGAATCAGTTGAACTAGCGACTAAGTCGCAGTTTAAGGCTTTAAATTCTTCTTCATGCTTGGCGAAACCACGGAGCTCCGTCGGGCAGACGAAAGTAAAGTCGCGTGGATAAAAAAATAGGATAAGCCAGCGGCCAGCATAGTCGGCCAGGCTGATTTCCTTGAATTCACCTTGATGAAAAGAAGTAAGCTTCTGAAAAGTAGGAGCAGTTTGGTTAAGTTTCAACATTTTGTTTCTGTTATAAATAATAAATGAGGTTGGCGTGCTTCACTGTTTTTCCGAGAATTTCTTTCGGCAGTGACAAATTCTTTGGGGTTTCAACATCGTAGACGCGTCCACTTGCAGAATCAACTGCGTGACTATGGATTTCTAACTTGGCGTCATAACGAGGAGTACTTCCTGGAACAGGAATTTCTACAATTAATCCGAGACTTTCAAATTTCTTCAGGTTTTTATAAACCGTGGCGAGAGAAATGCATGGAAATTCTGATTTTAGTTGTTTGTAGATTTCAGGAACACCGGGATGCTGGCAAGAGGAGGCAATGGCCTGGAAAATCGCAGATTTCTGAGGGGTGAGAGGCAAGTGCTTATCACGACTAGTTTTGCGGAAATTTTCTAAGCGCAGTTCAATTTCTTGCTGGCAGATCTTCATATAAGTTAATGGATAATTATTATTAACTGATAACTATTATCCATTGTATACCTTCTCCGGAAAGATGTCAAGGCCTTGAAATTTTCTGATACTTAGGTAGAATATAATAACAATCATCGGGAGAGGTATTTACCTAAGTTTTTACTTGGGAGATCGGTTCACTTTGCTTTTGTTAGTGAAGAAGATTGGTTTCGTTAGACGTCCCTGCATGAGTGATAAATAGGAGAGGTGCCAGAGTGGTCTAATGGAACAGTCTTGAAAACTGTCGTTGGTGCAAGCCGACCCAGGGTTCGAATCCCTGCCTCTCCGCCAACAAAAAAAGACTTCACGTAAGTGGAGTCTTTTTTTGTTGTTGTGTGAGAAAGGTAATGAGAAGTCTTTGGTTCGTTTGCCGAGGATAGTGAGCGAAACGCTAATTTTAATTAGCGTTTCCGAACGGCGCAGGCAAAAGGGGCGATATAGTCGCCCCGCTATCCCTGCCTCTCCGCCAATTAAAAAACAGACACGAAAGTGTCTGTTTTTTAATTGTTTGAAATGTGAAAAGGATTCGAACCCTGGGAAGGGTTTGGGAAACGGTAGTTTCCCACCGTTTATGCGGGGGTGTCAGCGACGAATGGAATGAGGAGCGCCTAAGGGGGCGGAAGCCCCCTGGGGGGAGCGAAGCGACGGGTTCGCAAACCCTGCCTCTCCGCAGTAAGGGACGAAGCGAGTCTAAAAGCTCATTTTGTCCTTTTTATCTTCTTTTTTGAAAGTTCGAACGTGAAGAATTGGCATTTAAGAGTCCTCGGATTTTTTCTATCGGTAGTAACAATTTTAACGCTAATATTTCTATTTTTTTATCATTCATGAAAAAGTTCAAACCGTAATTGTATGTTTTTGGGATTCAGAGATTTATGGTAGAATAATTTTGTATGGAGAAAAATATCAAAAACAACTATGCTTTTATTGATAGCCAAAATCTTAACCTTGGTATTAATAAATTGCAATGGAAACTCGATTTTAAGAAGTTTCGGGTCTATTTGAAAGAGAAGTATAAAGTTTCTCAGGCATTTTTGTTTATTGGATTTATCCCAGAAAATCAAGATTTATATTCTTCCTTGCAAAAAGACGGTTATATTTTAATTTTTAAACCAGTTTTATTTAACGGGGAAAGGCAGCCGAAGGGTAATGTTGACGCGGATTTGGTTTTGCAAACTATGATAGAATTTGATAATTTTGATCAGGCAATTATTGTTTCTAGCGATGGTGACTTTTATTGCTTGGTTAAATATTTATATGAGAAAGGTAAGTTGTCTAGAGTGATTAGCCCTGATGTAAAAAATTGCTCAAAATTATTAAAAAAGACTGCAAAAGAGAAAATCGTGTTTATGGATAATTTGAGGAATAAGCTTGAATATATAGCTAAAGAAAAAAGCACCGCTTAAAGACGAAACTTTAAGAGGTGCTTTTTAATAGAAATTCTATTGTTAATATAGCATAGATAAATCAAAAAAGCAATAGCTTTATGTTTAGAGTAAAATAATATGAAAACAACTAAAAACGAGGCCGTCACTAAGTCAAAATTTGGGATTGATCTTTGGGTTTATAAAACTAACACTAAAGATGCTGGGTTTGTTTATACTGAAGTTGCCGAAGGTCATTTTGAAGAGTTCTATCATAAAGTGAGCACTTTTATTTATTACATATTAGAAGGCGAAGGAAAATTCTTTTTAGACGGGGTTGAGACGCCAGTAAAAGCAACTGATTTAATTGTTATCCCTCCGAATACTAAAATTTACTATTTAGGAAAAATGAAGTTAAATCTAATAACTGTCCCAGCTTGGTCTCCGGAGAATGAAGTTCATGTTAGAGATATTATAAAAAAGTTCGAATAGCTTCCCACCCTCTCCGCCAACAAAAAAAAGATGCCACGCGAGTGGAGTCTTTTTTATTGCTGTGTGAGAAAAGTAATGAGAAGTCTTTGGTTCGTTATCTACGAACTATTTTTTGTAGTGTGAATTGAACTTTGGAATTGGAGGTGCTAATATTTAAACAAATAGTAAAAATATGGGCAATATATTAATAAGAGAAGCTAGTAACAAAGATTTGAGTGGAATATTAAGATTAAATCTGGATTTATTTAAAAAAGAATTTAAAGAATTTGATAAATCATTAAATATTAAGTGGACAAATAGCAAAGAGGGCAGAGACTACTTTTCCAAAAGAATAGTAAACAAAGATAGTTTTGTGGCAGTAGCAATTTGCAACGAGGAGATTGTTGGATATATTTGTTGCGGGATTCATCGCTCTCCAATTCAAATTATCAAAAAAGCCGAATTAGAAAACATGATGATTTCTGAGGAATTTAGGGGAAAGGGAATAGGTTCAAAACTAGCTAAGGAATTTTTTAGGTGGTGTAAAGTCAAAAACATAAAGAAAATTACAGTTATAGCATCAGCAAAAAATTTATCAGGTATTAGATTCTACAAGAAACTTGGTTTTGATGATTATGATTTAACCTTAGAGAAAAAAATATAATAATTTAATCTAACATCGTTCCGGCAGCGTCCCGCCCTCTCCACCAATTAAAAAATAGCCCTATTTTAGGGCTATTTTTGATAGGAGTTTATCGCTTTGGAATGAAATGTTATAATAGTTAAGTAATATTTTTTAAATATGAAAAAGATTATTAAAACTTTAGAAAAAGAAATAAAAGAAGCTTTTTCCGCTGAAAGTAGCGGCCATGATATATACCACTTAAGGCGGGTTTTAAATTTGGCCATGTTTTTGCAAGAAAAAGAAGGTGGGGATAAATTAGTTATCGCGATAGCTGCTTTTTTGCATGATTTGCATAGAATTATGGAAAAAGAATCTGGAAAATTTTGTAATCCTAAAGACTCGTTGCCGAAAATAAAAGAATTAATTAGTAAAATTAAATTGACAGATGAGCAAAAAGAAAAAATTCTTCATTGCATTGAGTACCATGAAGAATATAATTTTTCCAAAAAAGGCAAAACAGTATCAGATATCGAAACATTGATTATCCAAGATGCCGACAACCTCGATGCCATTGGGGCAATTGGTATTGGTCGAACGTTCGCTTTTAGTGGTGCTCACTCAGTAAATATGTGGGTGCCAGAAAGCCCTTTTAAAAGAAAATATTTTGATGAAAACAAGAAAGATATTTCTACTATTCATCATTTTTATAGTAAGCTATTGAAACTTAAAGATAACATGAACACAAAAACTGGGAAGCGTGTGGCTAATGAAAGACATAAATTCATGGAGCAGTTTTTGAGAGAGTTTTTTGATGAATGGCATGGTAACAAATAGTTTTCAAAACCGTTCCAACTACGTCTTTCCCAGTATATTTCAAATAGCCCTATTTTAGGGCTATTTTTTGATCAGAAGTTTTTCTCCCGGGAAAGGAGTGATATAATATGTATATGAATTCCCAAATTGAAACAACGATTATTATAAAAGACCTGGTCAAAGATATTAAGAGTCCCATCACCACGGACTCCCTAATTAATATTAGAGATTTAATGTATTCAAAAATAACAATAAGGCCATATAACGACTCCACGAAAGACCATGAAAAAGAAATAAGATGGAAAAGGACTGCTAGTGAGATTCTTCAAGATGGCTATGTCTATAGTGGTAAGGCCTGCACCGATTTAACCGTTTTATTTATTGCCCTGTGCAAAGCGCTTGGATTGGAGACAAACTTTGTTAAAGTAACGAATGACGCGAAAGTTCACTCTATTGCCGAAGTAAAACTGGACGGCAGTTGGTATATATTTGATGTTTCAAGAAGAAATATCCCGTTTAAAGGTTCACTGACAAACGAGTCACCATATTTGAATTGGAAGTTATGGAAAAAGGGTGGAGACGCTTGGGATCTTGGGCTTATCGATTTTGAAAGTATTTCAAAAATTTCTGAATGATATAATCAATTTATGAAAAAATATTGTAAATCAGACCAGAAGCTTTTGGTGATTTGGGCCGCCGACTGCGCCGAACGAGTGCTGCCTTTATTTGAAAATAAATATCCAGAAGATAAGCGACCTCGTCAAGCAATAGAAATATTACGAAACTGGATTAAGACAGGAGTGTTTCAAATGAATGAAATTCGTGGGGCGTCTCTTGCTGCACATGCAGCTGCACGCAAAGTTAAAGATGACAGTGTTGCTTGTTTTGCTGCTCGTGCTGCGGGACAGGCGGCGGCAACTGCGCATGTCTCTCAGCACGCCTATGGCAGTGCCTATTATGCCCTTAAGGCAATTATTACGGCAAATCCAACCACCTCCGAAGAAAAAGTTAATAAAGAATATGCTTGGCAATCTCGGCATCTCCACAAGGGGTTAAGGCAAGAAATTATGAACAGAATTATAATTTCACCTAATAAAAAGGGGATTGTCGTTAAAATTAATAAAGGTGATGGTTTTTGATTGCCGATGGATTGAAAAGAAAGATGAACCCTGATATAATTATTTTCCTAATCATTTAAAAAACCTTAATTATATTATTATATATGGCAAGATACTTAAAACTTAAATTAAAAACTCGTCAAAAATATGGCCTAGCTTCCCCGGAAGATAGCATTAGAAGAAAAAAACAGATAGTTCCCAGAAAGACTGACTATGGACAAAGATTAGAACAAAAACAAAAATTAAAGTATATTTATGGAGTAATGGAAAAACAAATGAAGCGCTATGCTAGTGAGGCGTTCAAGGGAAAGGGGGATGCGCAAGTTGAGCTCCTAATAAAGCTAGAGATGCGTCTCGATAATGTTGTATATCGCCTGGGTTTTGGCAAAACCAGAGAGCAATGCAGACAGCTAGTTAACCACGGCCATATTTTAGTTGATAACAAGAAGGTTGATATCGCTTCCTATCGTTTGAGGATCGGCGAAGTAGTTAGTCTTAGTGAAAAAGCCGCTAAAAAGCGGATATTTTCCGAGAAAATTCAGGAAAATCGAAAAGTAATCAATACTGTTAGTTATTTAGAGTACAAGCCAATCTCTGGCCGTATTCTTAGTATCCCCGGCCAAGATGATCTAGCACAAAACGTTGACATTGCGAAAGTGATGGAATTCTATCGGGACGTTATCTAAATTTTTTGAAGCAAGAACAGGGCTTATTGCCCTGTTTTTGTTTGGAGAGGAAATACATCATAAATATGATAATTAGGTCATTAATTAGGATTTTTCGCTAGTAATATGATATAATTCCAAAATATAAAATTAGCAGTAATATTATTATGGAAAAATTTTCATCTTTCACTCGGGTAATCGGAAGAATCCCGGAATCAGAAAAAGAGCAGATCGTTCAAGAAAAAATTGATAGATTTAATGATCAGTACTTCGAAGAGTTAGTTGGGAAGGAAAAAGATAAAACGTTGGAAGAATTGAAAATTATTTCTCTCGCTAATCTTGCCACTAATGAGCTTTGCGAAAAATATGGCGTAGATAATCTTAATATTTTGGCAAAAAATGTTCATATTATCAAAAAAAATGATTGGCCAAAAGGGCGCTCCGCCTTCTACAATCCTTCGTTGCAGGGTATTGCCACTTGTGATGAACCGGTAAAAATTAATTTTTTGAAAAAGATTTTTCATGAGATGGTTCATTTTAAATCGTATAACTCAATGCAAATAACAACAGGAGATAGTCCGGAATTGGAGAGTTATCGAGTTGGTCTAACAATTGTTAAAAGGAAGGGGGATGGGATCTATTTTACAAACCTTAACGAAGCAGTAACCGAGCAAATTACAAAAAACTCATTAGCGGTTATGTTAGAGGACCCAATCTTTGCTCAAGAAATAAAACAAACAAAAGAAATAATCACTAGTGCTCCTCAAGCAATCACTGCCTCTGGAGAAATGCTATTTGACGAGAATACAATCTATGCGGGGATTAAGCAAAAAGAAACCATCACTCATGCTCGCGAATTATCGATCATCCAAAAACCAGTTGCAGAAATAATCACTTCAGTTTTTTCTTATGAGTCCGAAAGAAAATTTCTTGATAAGTTACTGAATAAAATTTTCGAAAGAAATCCTTTGAAATTTCAAAACAAAGATGAGGTCTTTGAGGTTTTTGCCAGAGGAATGATGACTGGCAACATTTTGCCAGTTGGACGTTTAATTGAGAATACATTTGGCGTCGGTGTTTTACGAAAAATCGGTGAATTAGATGAAAACGAGAAGGCACAAGAACGGTTTATCAATTCACTTTAATTATTCCCTTTAGTTTTTAAAATCATGAAAGTCTTTTTCAAAATTTTATTTACTTTTACTTTTTTTCTATTTTTTTCGGCGCCTGTTTTAGCGCGGGAGAATGTCTCTGATTGGTATCTTAAAGATTTTCAAACCGAGATAATCATCAATCAAGATTCCAGTCTGGATATTACTGAAAATATCTTAGCCGATTGCGGCAATGCCCTTGATAAGCATGGTATCTTTCGATCTCTGCCAAAAGAATATCGCACCAAGGACGGCAATTTTGTTTTACCCCTGGAATTAATTAGTATTGCTAATGAAAAGGGTGAGAAATTACCATATTCGCAAACCTCAGATCGAGGGGCGGTAACTTATAAAATTGGTGATCCAAACATTAGTGTTCAGGGACAAAACTTTTACCAAATAAAATATCGTTTGAAAAATGCCATTCGAACAAATAACCTCAATTTCGATGAACTGTATTGGAATGTCCTGGGAAATTATTGGGATTTAGAAATTGATAAATTTTCCGCCAAAATTATTTTCCCCGCTCGAATTAGCAAGGAGAATACTGGCATCTATTATTATGCCGGAACACTTGGCTCTAAAGACTCAAGTGCGGCAAGATATCAATGGTTGAGCGATAATATTTTGGAAGTTGATGGTTTGCGCCCTCTTTTAAAAAAAGAGGGAGTAACAATTTCCGCTACTTTCCCGAAAAATATTATTAGCCCCTATCAACTTACTTTTCAAGATAAATATGGCTTTTCAGTTTTTGAATTAATTATTGCTTTATTTATTCCCGTTATTATTTTTTTTATTTCCTACTTCCTCTGGAATAAGTATGGCCGAGATCCTCATCTCAATAAAACCGTCATTCCGGAATTTGAAATTCCCGAGAATTTATCGCCGATGGAGATGGGTGGGATAATAAAGAAGGGGAAGTTAGAAAAGAATTCACTGGCGGCCAGTATTATTCGCTTTGGAGTTTTTGGTTATTTAAAGATTGAAAAGACAGACCGACAAATTGCCTTTCTCGAATATTCCAGCTTTACGTTAATCCGAACCGAGAAGCAATTGGGGGATGATTTATATGAAGCTGAAAAATTTGTGATTGGCAAAATATTTGAAGAAAAAAATGAAGTTCGTTTGTATGATTTAAGAAATTCTCTCAGTAAAGAATTATCAAAAATATCTGATATTATTCTGAAAGATTTCGGCGCAAGGGGTTTTGTTGATCGGGCCGGAGAGAATTATGCTAAAGGAATGTTTATTTCATGCGGAGTTTTGCTTTTTAGCAGTTTTATCTTCGCCGCAAGACCAGTTATTTTGATTAGTTTGATTGTCTCGGCAATTATCGTTTTCATCTTCACAATTTTAATGGAAAAACTTACACCGCGCGGCGCCGAACTAAATTGGCGGATTAAAGGCTTTAAGTTATATATGAATACTGCGGAAAAATATCGATCTCGTTTTCAAGAGCAGGAGGGAATTATGGATAAGTTATTGCCCTATGCAATATTATTTGGCATTACCAAAGAGTGGTTGAAAAAAATTAAAGAAATCAATGGCGATCAGTATTTAGCGACATATCATCCTGCTTTTTTTGTTGGGGCCGTGGGCTTCGCAGATTTTAATAATTTTACCGACACAATTAATCAAATTACTGATAGTGTTGCTAGTAGTGTTTCTCCATCTTCATCTGGTGCAGGTGGCGGCGGGGGAGCAGGTGGCGGAGCAGGAGGCGGTGGTGGCGGTGGTTGGTGAGGCTAATTTATTTTGAAAATGATTCAAAAATTTAAAAAAACCATCAAGGTAGTGATGGTTTTGTTTTAGGTACACACATATGGCGGTTTTAATTATTCATTAAAACCATCTCAT
>JBMOHF010000011.1:0-32816 GCA_049317985.1 Patescibacteria group bacterium | reverse complement strand
AAATGAGATGGTTTTAATGAATAATTAAAACCGCCATATGTGTGTACCTAAAACAGTTAATGTGCTATTATGAAAAATTACTTATTTTAAGTAAAAAAACATCGTTTACTGAAACGATGTTTTTTTGTGATATTTACTTTAGGTTTGTCTTTAATTACACTGAGCACCTGCGGTGTCAGAGCTGGCTGCAGCAGTCCCAAAACCAGGAGCTGGAGCAGTTGCTGACAATTTTGTGTTGCATGCTTCTGGGGCAGTCTCGAAAGCACTGCAGATTGTTGCAAGCAAACTTGCTGAATCACGAGATGCGGAAATTTCTTCACCATTGATTACTAAAGTTGGGGAACCCTGAACACTGTATTTTTCATTATCTGCTTTGTCAACGTCAAATGGTGGGAAACTTCCCTGCCAACCCACTTTGTTCGTAAAGTTTTCAGTAACTTTGAATTCTTTGTCAGTACTTGCAGTACAAGCGGAAACATTTAATTTGTTTTCAGCTAAACAAGTAGCTGAATCTCCCGCTTTCAAAAAACAATTAAGATAAGAAGTTAATTTTTTTGGTTCTTGCTTCTGGACGCAATATTGGACAAGATTTTCTTTTAATTCCTTCTCGCCATGCATGGCGTAGCTAACAAATTTTAATTTAAAATCAATTTTGCTACCAAGAGTTTCAATTGCTGGGACGATTCCTTTTTGCATCTGAGTCCCGTATGGGCAATAACTCATGATGAATAATTCAACTACTGGTTTAGCGCTTTTTTTGCTTACTTCGCTAGATGGAGCTTTTTGAGCTTGATCGTCGGTAGCTGGTGCAGCAGTATCAGTGGTGGTGGCTTTCATGTCCATCGATTGAGGGAAGAATCTTGTTCCATCTTTTGAAACATAGGAATCGACTTTTTGTCCGTTTCCTAAATCAATTTTCATTTGGTATAAATCTCCTTTGTATTCAGTGACACTCTCAATTTTAACTTTACTACCAGAAGGCATTAAATTTTCATTAATGTAATTTTCAGTTTTGATTTTTGCTTCTTCTGGGCTCAGGGTTTTTCCTTTAATTAAAAATACCGCTGAAATGATCGCAATAATTATCACTATTCCGCCCAAGGCGGCGAAGATGGTTTTTTTTGGTAAACCAATAAGTTTTTGTTTCGGCATATTTTTTAAACGTTGGGCCTCTACCGGTCCATTAATTATTAATATATATTTTGATGCTTACTTATTATAGTAAAAAAGGGTCTTGTCGTCAAAATACTTTCTTTTTGGAAAATATTTTTGTTAATAAAATTGCTACAACGATAAACAAAAAGATAAACAGGCTAATTCTTAAGTAATAAAATTCCTTTTCTGGTCTAATTAAATCTTTAGAAATTGTACTCGCTTCTTTCTTCTGTTCTTTTGATGTTTTTTCCTCAAAGGAAAATACTAAAAAAGAAATTTGGCCGTTTATTTTGAGGGGCACCCCTTTTGCCCAAAAAAATCCTAGTTTAGTGTCAAAATTAGTTGCTTTTTTTGGACTGATAACTAAAATCTTTTCTTTTTGATCCGTTAAAAAATAAAGACTATTTTCATCCTTTTCGAGCTTTCCCTCTAGTAGTACTAATTTGCCGATATTTTCTTTTATTTTTTTGTTATCAATAGTCGGTGTATTCGGTAGTGCATGGTTGCTAAGGATTTTTATTTGGCTTTTCTCTTTTATTTTCAAACGTCTTAATCCTTTCGTTTCACTTTCTTCGCCGCGAACGAGCAAAATATCACCGATTTTGATAATTGGAAAGTTTGATCGATAACTATAAATTTGCCAAAGATTTTTACCATCGATAATATAAAAAAATTGTTTGGCAAATTCCCCTGGCGTGGTAATAGCAATTCCCCGCGTCTCAATTATCGTGGTCTTAGCAGTTGCTGTCGTTGGAAATAATAATAAAAGAAGTAAAAAAAATAAAGCTCTTTTCATAGGGCTTTATTTTAGCGAATTATTTATAAATTCTTATTTTTTTTCTTTTAAAGTTTTCATAAATTCAACCAGGTCATTTGGCATTGGCAGAGAGAATTCGTGCTTTTCTCCATCAAGACCCTTGAAGATTAAGTGATCCGCAAAAAGAAAAACGCGATTTAAAGCTATTTTTTGGTTCTTAGCTTTACTCTTTTTGTTTGAGTATAGTTTGTCACCAATTAGTGGGTGGTTAAAAGCATAAAAATGGACGCGAATCTGATGAGTACGGCCAGTCTTGATTCGTACTTTTACTAAAGTAGATCCAGTGAATCTTTTTAAAACAGTGAATTCAGTCCAGGCATCTTTTGCTCCATCGAGTGCTTCCCGAAGACCAACTTCTCGGTTGGTTGGTTTCTTGTTCGCCATTTTTTCTTCGCTAATTCTTGGTAGGGCCGCCATTTTATAACCCTTGCTGGAGCGCTTAATTGGAAAATCTAAAATTTCATGATCGACTTCAATGACACCGAAAGCGAGAGCGGTATATTCTTTTTTTACCCGACGTTCCTTGAATTGAGTTTTTAAAAACTCGAAACCTTTGGTGGTCCTAGCTACGACCATTAAACCGCTTACTTCTTTATCAAGTCGCTGAACAATTCCCGGGCGCTTTGGATCATCGCCAGCGCTAGCAATTTCTGGGTAGTCTTCCAAAAGAAAATCAATTAAAGTTTTTTCTTTAATTCCTGCTCCGGCATGAACGGTTAATCCGGCTGGTTTTTCAATGACGAGCCAGTCTTTATTTTCTTCAATTAGTTTATACATTTATTTCAGAGTTATTTTTTATTTAGGATTGCGCTTAAGTCGGATGGTTTAATGCCCTTGAGCGCATAAAGAGAAAGAAAGTAAATAATTGTTGCGGTAATAATCGAAAAGATTGTACCAATGTGCGAGTTCCGAAAGTTTGCTGGAATTAAAAAAAGAAAAAAAGACATAACAGCAACGGACAATAAAACTTTGGGAATAATTTTGGAGCTTGGACGAAAATCACTATAGCGATGAACAAAGTAAATGGCAGCGATAGTAATTGCCAGTTCACTATAAACTGTACCGATAGCCGCTCCATAGTATGAATAGCGCGGAATCAGCCATAAGTAAAGAGCAAGGGAGCTAATGCTCGTGAAAGCATAGGCCCCAATAATTTTTCTTTGCTGGTCAATTGCAATAACCGCATGAGTAAAAAGACAGCTAGTAAAGACCAGACCGACGGCTAAAAGTAGTATTTGTAAAATTACTCCAGCTTCCGAATAACCTTCGCCGGCCATAATCGAGATTATCCCCCCGGCCAGAAATTGACCGCCGATGATTAGAGGTAAAATTGCAATCATGGTTAAATTAAAAGATTTTTGAAGGACTTTTTGATATTTTTGTCGATCCCCTGAAAGCCAGGCAGCGCTGAGAATCGGCAAGATTAAACCTGCAAAAATAAACGGCAGAGAACTGAGAACTTCAATGATTCGGTAGGCGGCTCCGTATAGTCCAACTTCTTGTTGGCTTTTAAACAAAGATAAAAGAAGGGTATCTGCTTTTAAATAAATCAGATTAAAAATAATAGTTATGGCCAGAGGCCAACTTGTTTTTAAAATCTCCCGCCAATATTTTAAATCCCAGGCAGGTTTCACGGTTGTTTCTTTACCGGCAAAATAGAAATGGATTAAAAAGCTAACCAGAGCGGATGCTGTGAGGCCAATCATAATTCCGTTTAAGCCAAAGTTCCCACGGATGGTGATTATTACTGCTAACAAGAAAATAATTCGGTTTAGAACCTCAGCGATGGCAACGTATATGAGATTTAACTTCTTTTGAAAAAACCCAACAAAAACCTGGTTTAATAAAGGGAAGACAAAAGCCGCTGATCCAATAAAAACCGCCATTTTTATGTCCCAGGAATAAGGGAAAGCCGAAATAATAATTGGCGCTAATCCAACCAAGCCAATTGCCAAAACTAAGCGCAAGCCAAATAAATTACTAATAATCTTATTTTCGTCAGCGTTTGGGGTGCTCAGAAGACGAGAAGTAACAAGAGTTAAGCCAAAATCAGCACAAATCGCAAAAATGGAAATAAAGGTAAAGGCAGTGGTGTATTCGCCAAAACTAGTGGGCCCGAGATAACGGGTCATAAACATCAGGGCGATCAAACTTAAAATAGTCGCCAATATTTTACCAGCGACTTGGATTAAAGTGTTGTAGGCAATTTTTGCGGAAATATTCATGTGTGTTATAATAACCTATATCATTATTATATCAAAATTTATGAAAAGCACTAAGTTGAGAAAGATTATTGTTTCCGTTGGTCTCTTTTTGGTTTTTGGTCTTTTTGCAGTGGCTTCGGTCTCGGCGGCTGGAATGTGGGACTCACAGGTTGGTAGTGGCGGAAGTAACAGTATTGGTTCAGCTTTTGGTGGTTCGCCAAATCCAAATATCAAAGTCACAATTTATAATATTATCAATTTTTCCCTCTCGCTATTAGCGATTATTTTCCTGGTATTAACAATTATTGCTGGTTTTATCTGGATGACTGCGATGGGCGACGCCAAAAAAATAGAAACAGCAAAGGGATATTTAACGAGTGCAGTAATCGGTTTGGTAATCATTTTAGCATCAAAAGGTTTTACAATCTTTGTTTTGTCCAAAATGTTAAAAATTACCTCCGGAAATAATTACTAGCGAAAAATGCGACTTTTGACAAGTTCAACTACATCTGCTAATATAAAGTCATTAAGCTAGTTGTTTTAGACAATTAGCTTTTTCTATAATTTATCGGTTTTCTAAAGAAAACCACCAAAATTTAATATGTCTGACCTAACAAACGCAATCAAACAAATTTGCGAAGAAAAAAATCTCGATTTTGACATCGTCGTTTCGACGATTGAGCTCGCTCTTGCGGCAGCTTATCGCAAGGACTATGGTGAAAAAAATCAAAATATTCGTGTCGAATTTGATCCAGCTAATGGAAGATCAAAGATCTTTGACGTCAAAACTGTCGTGGAAGATTTACCAGAAGAAGAAGAACGAGAGATGTTGGAACGTTTAAGAGATCAACAAGAAGGAATTCGTCACACCGAAAAAGAAGAAAGGAAGGAAGAACATCTCCATAACCCAGACGAAGAGGAGGTAAAAAAATTCAATCCAAAAACCGATATTCAATTAAAAGAAGCTGGCATCATGAAGCACGGCGCTTCAGTCGGCGACGAAATTGTGACCGAACTGCCAATTCCTGAAAGCTATGGTCGGATGGCCGCCCAAACTGCTAAACAGGTTATTATCCAAAAATTAAGAGAAGTTGAAAGGGATATGATCCTTTCTGAATTTAAAGGTAAAGAAAAGGAAGTTGTTTCCGGGATTGTTCAGCGTCGCGAAGGTCGCTTCGTTTTAGTTGATCTTGGTAAAGCAGTTGGTATTTTGCCAGCGGAAGAACAGATTTTTAATGAACATTATAATCCAGGCGAAAGAGTTAAGGTTTATATTAAGGAAGTTCGTTCGGGAAACAAAGGACCAGAAATTATTTTATCTCGCAAGTCTGAAGAAATTTTGAAAAAAGTTTTCATTCTTGAAATTCCAGAAATCGCTAATGGTTTAGTAGAAATCAAGGCGATTGCTCGTGAAGCTGGTTCCCGTTCTAAGGTTGCAATTTGGACAGACGTTGAGAATGTTGACCCAGTCGGTTCTTGTGTTGGTCAACGTGGTGCTCGTATTCAGACAATTATTCAAGAGCTCGGTGGCGAGAAAGTTGATATTATTGAATACGATGAAAATCCAGAAAAATTTATTGCTAACGCTCTGGCGCCGGCAAAAATTATCAGCCTAGAATTAAACGAAGTAGAACATAAAGCGACGGTTAAAGTTAGTGCTGATAAACTATCTCTAGCGATTGGTAAGGCTGGGCAAAATGTTCGTCTTGCCGCTCACCTCACAAATTGGAAGATTGATATTATTGAATCTTCTGAAGGTGGTGAAGTGAAGGTGGTGACTAGCGATGAAGATGGTCAAGTGGCGGTTGCTGAAGAAGTTATTGAGAAGTTAGAAAACAATGAAGAAGTAGCAACTGCTACTGAAGAAAAATAATCAATTATATTAATTATAAAAACTATGAACTCCACGTATCTCATTCTCGGTTCAGCGATTCTTGCCATTGTTTATGGCTTAGTCACAATCCGCAGTATCTTCAAACTCCCTGCAGGAAATGAAAAAATGCAGGAAATTGCTCGTGCTATTCAAGAAGGAGCGAATGCTTTTTTGAATCGTCAATATCGTTCAGTGGCAATAGTTGCTGCTGTGTTATTTTTAATTCTTGGTCCGGTCCTTGGTTGGATGACTGCCATTGCTTTCTTAGTTGGCGCAATCCTTTCCGCTTTAACTGGTTATATTGGTATGCATGTTAGCGTTCGTGCTAATGTCCGCACCGCTGAAGCCGCAAAAGGCGGTTTGAAAAAAGCTTTGAACGTCGCTGTAAAAGGCGGTAGTGTTACCGGCATGCTCGTTGTTGGTTTGGCACTTCTTGGTACTGCTGGTTTTTACTTTTTGACTCATGATCTCCATGCCTTAATCGGTTTTGGTTTTGGTGGTTCTTTAATTTCAATTTTTGCTCGTCTTGGCGGCGGTATCTATACCAAAGCTGCTGACGTCGGCGCTGACCTTGTTGGTAAGGTTGAAGCAAGTATCCCAGAAGACGATCCTCGCAACCCAGCCGTAATTGCTGACAATGTTGGCGACAATGTTGGCGACTGTGCAGGAATGGCGGCTGATTTATTTGAAACATATGCCGTGACTTCAATCGCGACGATGGTTCTTGGCTCATTATTATTTGTTGATAATGCAAATATTATTTTATTCCCACTAGTAATTGGCGCACTTTCAATCGTTGCTTCAATTATTGGTATTTTCTTTATTCGCTTGGGCAAGAAAAATAACATCATGGGTGCTTTGTACAAAGGCTTGATTGCCGCTGGTGTTTTATCAGCAATTGCTTTCTACCCAATTACAAAAATGATGTTTTCTGATTCAGTTTTAGCAATGAATGTTTATTTCTCTACTTTAATTGGTCTAGCGGTTACTGGTGCCTTGGTATTTATTACTGAATACTACACCTCCACTGCTTTTTCTCCAGTGAAGAGTATCGCTGAAGCTAGTAAGACTGGACACGGTACAAACGTGATTGCTGGTCTTGCTGTTTCGATGAAGTCTACTGCCTGGCCAGTCATCGTGATTTGTTTAGCAATTTTTGGCGCTTATAGTTTTGCTGGTATCTATGGTATCGCTGTCGCTGCGATGGCTATGCTTTCAATGGCTGGCATTATTGTGACAATCGATGCTTATGGACCAATTACTGATAACGCTGGTGGTATTGCGGAAATGGCTGAACTTGGCGACGATGTTCGAAACATTACTGATCCTTTGGATGCAGTTGGAAACACCACCAAAGCTGTGACTAAAGGTTATGCAATTGGTTCCGCTGCGCTTGCTGCTCTCGTTTTGTTTGCTGATTTCACTTTCAAGATTAAGGCTTCTGGCGGTAATGCTGAATTCTTAATTAACAATCCATACGTTTTGATCGGTTTGTTCTTGGGTGGTTTGTTACCATATTATTTTGGTGCGCTAGCTATGAGCGCAGTTGGTAAAACTGCTGGCTCAGTTGTTGAAGATGTTCGTGCTCAATTTAAAGAAAAACCAGGGATCATGAATAATACTGAAAAACCAGATTACGGGCGCACCGTTGATATCGTTACTAAGGCGGCTTTGAAAGCAATGATCTTGCCTGCTTTGATCCCAGTTGTTGTGCCAATTATCGTTGGCTTTGGATTTGGTAAGGCTCATGGGGTGGAAGCCCTTGGCGGCTTGCTCGTTGGCTCCATTGTTACCGGAATCTTTGTTGCAATCTCGATGACTTCTGGTGGTGGTGCTTGGGACAATGCCAAAAAATACATTGAACTCGGTTTCTTCGGTGGTAAAGGTTCTGATGCTCACAAAGCCGCAGTTACTGGCGACACCGTTGGTGATCCATACAAAGATACTGCCGGTCCAGCCATTAACCCAATGATTAAAGTTTTAAACATTGTGGCTTTATTGATTGTTGGTTTGTTGATTTAGTAAAATAAAGGTTTAGAAAATAAAAAAGACTCGCTTGAAAGGGCGCGTCTTTTTTTGTTGAAATAGCAAATTGACATTTGTGCTGGATAGTTGTAATATTTTTTGTTGTTTCGTTTCTTAAAAAACAGCGATTAAATTAATCACCGGGGACGACTATTTTTTTGATGTCTCCAGTAATTAATTTAATCACTCATTAGAAACAAAAATCATGAAAACAAAAATTTTAATTTTAATATTTTTGGGATCTGTATTTATCTTCAGTGCCAGAGCTCAAAGTTACCGAAAAGACTCTGCCTCAATTGCTAAGATATCAGATTCGACCATCAAAATTTTAAATCAGACTATTGTGAGCCTCACTAGTCTAAAGGAAAGTTTTGAAAAGACTGGAAAAATTCCAGAAAAAGGGGATATAACGATGGTCATAAATTTGTCATTAATTTTAGTAAAAAAACAGATTAAGACCGTCGAAGAAAACAAAGAATTAAGACTTACGCTAAATAAACTGGGAAATGAAGTTTTAGAATTAAAGCAAACAATAAAAAGATGCTTAAAAGAAGGGAGTAAACAATGAAAAAGATAAGAATTATTTTGAATTTTTTAGTGGCCGCATTGGCTGCAATCATCTTGTTGAATTACCAGAAAGTAGACTATCTACCTTTAGATGAAAAACCATATTTTACTCTTTTTTTGCTGATGGCGGTTATTATTCTCGCTTTATCAATTAGTAAAATATATATAGTATTCCACGATTTGATCTTATCATTTACACCAACAATGATTATCATTGTACTCGCCGTGATAATGGGAATATTCGTCAATTACTTTTTTACTCAGAGTATGGGGTACTTTCTGGATTGTTCACCGATCGGAATAATAATTATTTCTTGTTTAGATTATCTAACCACAATCGAAAAATAGAAGAAATTGACAAGGCATCACCGATAAAACACCTTCTTAAAAAAAGGTGTTTTTTTAATATTTCCGTGTAAATTTGCTTTTTTCCTCAAATATCATTAAAATAAAAAAGCTTAGAATTAATTGACTAATACAAATATGCAAGTAAATAAAAAAGAATTAGAAAATTCCCAAGTAGAATTTACCCTCGAGTTCACTGTGGCAGAAGTTTCGGAATATTTAACGAAATCAGCGGAAAAAATCTCTGAAACCATGAAAATTGAAGGCTTTCGCCCAGGAAAAGCGCCTTTGGAAATTGTGAAACAAAAAGTTGGTGAGATGAGTCTTTGGGAAGAGGCAGCTCGAATGTTGATTGGTAAGAAAATTGATGGTGTTTTAACCGAGCAATTACTTGGCAAACAGACCGTTGGCGGCCCTCGCGTTGATATCACTAAATTAGCCCCAGGCAATCCTGTTGAGTGTAAAGTTGTTATTTCGGTTTTACCAGAAGTTGCTCTTGGAAAATATAAAGAATTAAACATTAAACTTGCCGAAGCAAAAGTTGACGAAAAAGAATTGGAAAAAACCATTAAAGACTTGGCGGAAATGCGCACCAAGGAATTTTTAGCCGACGAAGGTCATAAAGCAGTCGTTAGTGATAAGGTATTGTTAGATATTGAAATTTTCTTAGATAAAGTACCGGTAGAAGGTGGCGCTAGCAAAGGAGTTGCCGTTATTCTTGGTAAAGATTATTTGGTCCCTGGTTTTGATGACCAAATTCTTGGTATCGAAAAAGGTGGCGAACGTGAATTCTCAATTCATTATCCAGAGAATCACCATCAGAAAAATTTAGCTGGTAAATTAGTCGATTTCAAAATTAAGGCTAAGGAATTATATCGTCGTGAAACTCCGGAAGTGAATGATGAATTTGCCATTGGTTTTAATTTTAAAAGTTTAGTGGAAATGAAAGAAGCAATTTCGAAAAATATTATTTCGGAAACTGAATATAAAAATGGCCAGAAGGCAGAAATTGAAATGTTAGAAAAAATTGTTGATGGTTCAAAAATTGGTGATTTACCAGAAACGCTCATTGCTCATGAATCTGAAGGAATGATGGAAGAAATGAAGCACGGGCTAGAACACCAAGGAATGAATTTCGATGACTATCTTCAGCATACTGGAAAGACAGAAAATGAAATTATGTTGGATTTGTTGCCAGGAGCCGTGAAGCGCGTGAAAATTGCCATGATTCTTCGTGAAGTTTCAGTTATTGAAAAAGTCGAATCAACTGAAGCAGAAATTGATATTAAAGTGGCCGATTTGAAAGAACACTACAGTAAGGACGCCGAAGCCCTAAAAACCATCGAAACCCAGTCTTATCGTCGCTACTTGCGCAACGCCATCGTTCACGAAAAAACTCTCGCTTTATTAAAGGATTGGAATATTAAAAAATAACAAAAGCAAAAAATGCCGACGCTAGCAGTAAATAAGCGTGCCCGTTTTGATTACGATATTTCGGAAACTTACGAAGCGGGGTTGTCGCTACTGGGTTATGAAGTTAAGTCTGTGAAGAACGGTCATATTAGCTTGCGCGGCTCTTACGTTACTATCAGGAGCCTTTATGGCAAGCCTGAAGTGTACCTGGTTGGCGCCCACATCTCACTTTATCCTCAGGCGGGCAAGGTTGAAGACTATTCACCAATTCGCGAGCGCAAACTTTTGTTAAGTCGAAAAGAAATTAGCCATTTAATTGGCAAGAGACAAGAAACAGGCTTGACACTGGTGCCTCTGAAAATATATACTAAGCATAGTTTTGTGAAGCTTGAACTTGGTGTTGGGCGCGGTCGTCAGAAGACTGACAAGCGTGCGGCAATCAAAAAAAGAGAAACAGAACGACAAATTAGTACACTAACAAAAAGGAACACTGGGGATGCCAGGCATCGACAGTAGATTATTTCCTTAACGGGCAAAGCGTGCTGATTAACACGTAAAAGTGATCAAAAACACAATTGTCGCAAAGACAAGCGGCGCAGCCTTCTCTTGGAAGGTCCCTGCGTTTGCTCCAGTTGCCGCTTAATAGCCGCAACCATTCGTCCAACTAGTCCTTGGTGTTGGGTCGCGAGTGTTATATTTCGAGGATAGGTTGATAAGATTACTTCTGATTGTCGGCCGAAACTTAAGGGGTTGCACTAATGCGCTTTCGTTTGGCTTTTACGCATTAGCTAAGATTCAAGTCAGACTAACTTTGTAGTTCCGTTACGGCCAAGATTTATTGGACATGGGTTCAACTCCCATCATCTCCACAAAGCTTATTTAACGGTAAGCTGATGTTGGCTCTAATTCTTTAGAGGATTCATCGTTGCCGCGGTGGCGGAATTGGTAGACGCGCTGGACTTAAAATCCAGTTGTGGCGACACAGTGCGGGTTCGATTCCCGCCCGCGGCACCCGTTAATTTGTGTAGTTTTAATTTATTTGATAAATTAAAAAAGAAGAAAGAAAAGCCGAAACGTCGGAACACTAAAGCGGGCCTGCCCGCCGGAGTGTCGAAGACACGTAGGCGGGTATCGTATAGTGGTTATTATGCGACCTTGCCATGGTCGAAAGAGGGGTTCGATTCCCCTTACCCGCTCAATTAAACAAAAGAAGCTTCCCTTGGGGAAGCTTCTTTTGTTTAATTCAGATTAGTAAAAGTTGGGGAATCGAACAGATTGGAAGCGAGACACGAATTGAGGCGGAAGACGAAATGAGTGCTCGAGCGTCGGACGAATCGCTAAATGCGGTTCGGACGCCAATCCTGGACACGCAAGCCTGCCGCAATTTTGGCGGCAGGCGAGCACGACAAATTCCCCTTACCCGCTCACTAAACAAAAACAACTCCAAAATTGGAGTTGTTTTTGTTTAGTTAAGGAAAGAAGTCAATAAAAAGGTGAAACATTCTTAAATTTAAAAAAACATCACCTGGGTGATGTTCTGATTTTTTGTTCATAATACTTCAACTTCTAAGTATTCAAGAAGACTTTTTTTGTCTGTTTTTTCAAGACATATACCAATTTTTTTTCCTTTTTCGGCGGAAAGGACTACTTCGTTAAAAATTTCTATAGTGAGTACTTTGTCAAAAATTGGCTCTTTCTCGCCATTTTCGATATTTACAAAGTCTCCCTTGGAGATTTTACCGTTTATAACTTCTCCGATAACTATTAAACCGAAACTCTTTTGGATGATTTGGTTAACAGCAATTTCTGTGTCGGTGTTGGCAGTGAGTGTGAAATTTTTTTTCATGATGTATTTTATTAAGAACTGGCTCTATTATAGGAATTGGGCGGTGGTTTTGTCAAATGTTAATAATTAATTTGCTCCGATTTCGGAATATAGGGTGAAAAACCATAAGATATGCTAACGTTACCAGCAGCTATTGACATCTTTAACGCGTTGTGCTAAGTTAGAACAACTTTTGCAATTAAAAGAATTTGGGAAACAATTCTATTGCAATAGTGTATATTAAAAACTTATAGTAAATGAAAAAAGTAAAAATCGTAATGCTATTGGCAATTGTTGTAATTGCAATTTCTTCTTGTCGCAAACCTTATCAAGAAGAGTTATATATTGACGTCAAACCAAACCAGACAGTCTTCGTTGTACCCTTGGAACAAGGAACAAAAACTGACCAGAAAAAACTTAAATCAATTGAGTATTTTGAACAGAATAAAGTTGCCACTAAAAGAGTTTATACTCCAACCGTTTGGCATCAAACTGGTCGTCGTGGTTATGAAGGCAAATGGATTCCTTCAGTTGCTGTTATTATTGTTGATAGGGCGCCGGTGACTCGCGAATGGACTAAGGAGCCAGAAACTGGTACAAGCCAAACTCAACAGCAAATTACCGTTGAATCAAGCAATTCTATCGGTTTCAGTACCGGTGTTACTATTACTGCGTCTGTTCCCGAAGAAGATGCCTCTAAATTTCTGTACTGGTATTCCGGAAAATCAATCGCAGAAGTGATGGACAACAATGTCCGCTCATTTGTTGCTGATTTTTTAACTGGAGAATTTGGTAAAAGAGAGTTAACCGCCTGCCAGAAGGAAAGATCAACTGTGTTCGATGCAATGAAAAAAGCTACCAAAGAATGGTTTAGTCAAAGGGGTTTACGCATTGATAACATCGGCGCTTCCGGAGAATTTACGTATCTTAATCCCGACATTCAAACTGCGATTAATCTTGAGTTTATTGCAGAAAAAAAGAATGATGCTGCAAGCAAGGAAGTTTTAGCAGCTCAAAAGTATGCCTCGGCAGCAGAAGCAATTAAAGCTCAAAAACGTCTGGATGCCGAAATTAATTTAACTAATGCGATGGCCGAATATATCCGAGGTGGAAAAATTACTTGGCCAAATACCTTAGTAATTGGTCAGGGAATGAACCTGATGGACATTTGGGGTGTTAAAAATTTAGGCACTCAAACAACTACAAAAACAAAATAAAATGAAAAAAGAAACAACAAAAACAATTATTATTGCAGTTTTTATAATTATTTGGCACTTTATTCGTGTTTGGGTTCAATATTTGGTGGATATGCAATATTCAACAAGCGTTGCTCCGGACCAACTGAATGATGACACTTTAGCCTATCAGGCTATTAGAATGCATCACACGGTGAATAGCACAATCGGTATTGTTTACTCTATCGGCTTGGTATTGCTAATCATCTGGCTTATCAGAATATGGTGGAAATATTTAAAAAAGAAATCAAACTCCACAAGCGAATAAATTTTTCAAAGTTAATTTAAAAAGCTTTAGACCCGTACAATTATGTACGGGTTTTTAATTGGTTAGGAAGCCCCGCATGAGCATTCCTTGGCGAACCGCGAAGCGTGAGTGCAAGTGCGGGGAGGAGGTCATTATTGGTTTTAGTAAATAAAAACTACATCATTATTGGGATGTAGTTTTAATAGATTTAGTGAAGAATTATATTTTAATTCTTTTTTTCTGTAGTTTAATTGCTTTAATCGCCTCTGGCTGAAATTCTAGATCAACCTCAATTGTGTTAATTTTTAAATTGTCTGCAAGAAGAAATTCGTAGTAAGTTAAATACGATTTTAAGTTCTCCTTTATTTTCTTCTCGAGGTATCTCTCAAAAATGTTTTTCCTTTGATTAATATATTCACCGTTGAAGCTGCGTGTAATTTGACGGCAAATATATGCAGATTTACTACGGATGTAATCCCCTTGATAACCATCAAGTACAACACAATCAAGGCTAGCGTTTTCGATTTTTTTTGCGGTGTATGATTCGTCCAGTTTAACTATTACCATTAAGCCATCCTTTGTCATACAATGCGTCGTTGACTTAACTGAAGAGCTAGATTTTTTGTAAATTTTTACTAAGTAAACAGTAGCTAAAATAGTTAACACTATAACAGCTATCGTGGTTCTCGAAATAACGTTCTTCTTCATGATTATCTGGATTTTGATTATTAATATACATTATTTATCTAATATTTAAGTTATTTACTAACTCAAATGAGACAAAATAATTATATCATTTAAATAATAAATTGTCAATACTAGCGTATTTTTTGGAACATATTTATGACGTTTTTAACAAATAATTAAAAAATCCACAAGTGTTTACATTAAACAAAATTACAAATCTTGCCTTTTTTAAAATATTATGTTAATTTCTCCTTGTCTGTTTTTAACAGTTAATTAACAATAATTATTCACTAAAACTGGAGGATTCTCAATAATGAAGAATTTACAAAAAAACCTTCAAGCAATTGAAGGAGTTGATGATTTCAATACACAAATTGTCTTGAAATATTTTGCCTTAATTTCGGCGATAGATCATGCGTCTAAACGAGAGCGGGCCTTAGCCGATTTTATCGTTCAAACTGCTGTCATTTTTGGTCGCCGTTGGCAAAGAGATGAACATAACAATGTTGTTGTTTATGTTGAACCGGAGGTAGCTGACGCCGAAAGTGAAGGTGTTTGCTTACAGGCCCACATTGATATGGTTGCCGTGGGCACGGATGGAAAGGATTTTGACACATCTTCTCTGGAGTTTATGTTAAAAGATGGTAAGCTGAGCGCAAATAATACGTCACTTGGTGCCGATAACGGTATTGGTGTTGCAATTATGCTTAGTAATATTGAGTATGGAAGTTATTTAGGCGCTACTCTGGAACTTCTTTTTACCAGCGATGAAGAAACTGGCCTTAATGGTGCCAGCGCAGTAAACCCGGATTGGATTCAAAGTAAAAAATTGATCAATCTGGACTCAGAAGAATTAAATGAGATTGTAATCGGCTGTGCCGGTGGAGTGTGCTGGAATATTTCTGTTCCAAGCAAACGTGTTCAGGGGGCAGGCGCAGGAGAACTTTTTGAATTTACATTAGGTATCTCCGGACTATCAGGTGGACATTCTGGGGTAGAAATTCACGAAGAAAAAGGCAACGCTATTGTTCTCACTGCCCAGGTAGTAGCAGGATTAATGGAAAGATTCCCTTCATTAAAATTAGTTTCCCTAAACGGCGGAGAAAGAATGAATATAATCCCACAGAAATGTGAAGCAATTTTGGTTTGTGATAATACTGATGGTGCTCTGCGTTCGGAAATATCTATTGCATTTTTTGAAACAAAAAAATTCTTATTAAACTCAATTCCTGCAGAAAAAAACTGTGACTTCTATATTAGTGAAGCCAAAATTGAATCTTTGCCGATGTATTTTACCAGGGAGTTCTCTGGTCGATTTTTAGATGGTCTAATTTCAATGCCCAACGGCGTGATTGAGAGAGACCCGGAAGATCAGAAATTTCTGAAGACTTCAAGTAATTTAGCAATTGTCCAAACTTTGGAGAATGGTTTTGAAGTTACTATTTTGTACCGCAGTTCATCAAGAAACGCTTTAGATGAATTGAGGAGAACGACTACGGAAATTTTTTCCGCTTTTCCTGGAGCTCTGTTGAATATTGATACTGAATTTCAGCCTTGGACACCAAAACATGACTACGATTTACTCCAAAAAACTAAAGACGTATTTATGAATAAGGATTTAAAATTCGAAATAAAAATCAGTCATGGAGGATTGGAGCCGGGTTGTCTTGAAGCAAAGCTGTCAAACCTGCAGGCCGTTTCAATCGGACCAACAATTAAACATCCGCATTCTCAAAGTGAATATGTTGAGATTTCTTCAATAGAGTCAATCTGCAACGTGGTTGACGCGATATTGGAGACGAGTTAGGTAAAAAATAAGACAATTAAGCTCTTGCAACAAGCAAGGGCTTTTTTATTTCCCTTAAATTTGACTTTTCATATTATTCTTGCTATTAATATTAGTGAAAAGCTGAAAAACTTTAATTTTTTTTATACCTCCATGCGTATTAAATGGCGTAAAGCCCAACCTGTTAAACCAACGATTATCTTCCGTAGTAACGCGCAAATTCGCGTTCCTGAGGTTTCAGTTATTAATGAAGATGGGGAGCAAATCGGCACCGTTGAGACATATATTGCTTTGCAAATGGCGGTCGATGCTGGAATGGATCTCGTTGAAGTAAATCCAAAAGCCAACCCACCTGTGGTAAAAATCATGGATTTTGGTCAATTCCGCTACGAAAGAGAAAAAAAGGCTCACAAACAGAAGCTTCAAATGAAAAAAGTGGAAACCAAGAACATCCGCCTCTCGGTTCGTATTAGTGAGCATGATTTTGACTTCCGTCTCAATCAAGCTGAGAAATTTTTGGCCAAGGATAACAAATTAAAGGTAGAAATCATGATGCGTGGTCGTGAAAAGCAGTATCCTCAAAAAGCCATGGAGTCAGTTACTCGGTTTATTAACGCCTTAAAGGAAAAAGAGGGCCTAAATATTGAGGTAGAACAGCCCTTGACAAGACAAGAAGGAAGATTTAATATAATATTGTTCAATAAGAAGTAAACCTAAAAGATGAATCAGGTGCTTACTGCCTGTTTTTTTATCGTAAATTCGAAAATATGCCTAAAATGAAAACCCACAAGGCGACCGTAAAACGCTTCAAAGTAACTGGTAGTGGCAAGCTTGTTCAAAGAAAAGCTGGTCAGGACCATTTTAATGCTCGCGAAACCGGGAAAACCAAGCGCATTAAACGCTCGGATATCAACACGACAAAAACCCTCGAAAAGACTATCAAGCAGTTGATTCAGTATTAATTTATTTAGTTTTTATTTTTTAGAATATGCCTAGAGTAAAACGGGGTACTTCCCACGTCAAAAAAAGACGAAAACTCCATCAAGCGACCAAAGGTTTTAAATGGGGCCGCAAAAATTTAATCAAAGTTGCCAAGACTGCTCGCACAAAAGCTGGTGCTCATGCTTATGCTGATCGTCGAAAGAAAAAAACAGTTAATCGCGCTTTGTGGCAAATTAAAATCGGTGCTTTTGTTCATGAGCACGAACTTTCTTATTCCAAATTTATTCATGCCTTGAAAGTGGAAAATATTGCTTTAGACCGCAAGGTTTTAGCTGATTTGGCAGTGAACAACAAGACTGTTTTAGTGAAGATTATCGGATTATTGAAAAAATAAACTAACCTTTTATGTTTTGGCTTAAAATTGTTCAAATTATCGTTGCCATTCTTCTTATTATCGTTATTCTTTTGCAAAGCAAAGGTTCTGGTCTTGGTAGTGCTTTTGGGGGAAACTCCAGTGTTTACTTGACTAAACGTGGTGCAGAAAAAAAACTTTTTTATGCAACGATTGTTTTGGCCACTCTATTCTTCTTTGTTTCTCTTGCCAGTGTTATTCTAAAATAACACGCGGTTTATCTTGCCTCTCGCAAAATCGATGAAATTTACGAAAAATAATTTTTTTCGCGCAATTAGAAAGACTAAAAATTTTTTGTCTCCTTTTTTTGTGCGTCTAAAATTTTTAGATAAAAACAAAAATAAACAAGAGCAAAATCATTTAGATTTAAATAGAAAACTAGTTTATTCACTTTCCACAAAGAAACTACCAAATTCCGAACAACTAAAATATCTTGGTAAGTTTTTATCACCTAAAGAAAAAAGAATTGTCCAAGTTTGTTCTCTGGTTTTGGTTCTGAATATTTTTTTTCTGGGTTTTGTTTTTTTTAATAAACATATCGTTAGCACTCCTTTGCCAGGAGGTACTTATATCGAGGGCTTAGTCGGTTCTCCGAAATTTATAAATCCTTTGTATTCTAGCAACCGTGACGTCGACGTTGATATCTCAAGTTTAATTTTTTCTTCATTATTTAAATACAATGAAAAAGGAATTTTAGTTGGCGACCTTGCTGAGTCTTGGGAAAAAAGTGAAGATGGTAAGGAATACACAATTGTTTTAAAAAAGAATGTAGTTTGGCATAATGGAGAAAAATTAAATGCTGATGACCTTCTTTTCACGGTACAAGCAATTAAAAATCCAAAGTTCCGTTCGCCCCTAAGAGCTTCGCTTGCTGGCTTGGAGGTGGAAAAGACTGATGATTATACCATTAAATTTAAATTAACTCAGGCCTATGCGCCTTTTCTCGGAGTTCTCACTTTTGGAGTTTTGCCAAAAAGCATTTGGGAAGCAGTCACTCCCGAATCTGCTACTTTAGCAGAGCTTAATCTAAAACCAATTGGTTCTGGTCCTTATAAATTCAAATCTCTAACGAAAAATAAAAACGGCGAGATCAAGGAATATTTATTGGAAGTAAATAGTTCTTATTACGACAAGAAGCCATATATTGCAGAAATTTCTTTTCTTTTTTACCCAGACTCAGTTTCTGCCGTTAAAGCCTTAAATGATAATTCGGTTGATGGAATATCCTATTTACCTTTTGGCGCCAGGAGAGATTTATTTGCAAAAAGCTCATTTAATTTTCATTATTTGAACCAATCACAGTTAGAAGGCATCTTTTTTAATTCGAAAAATAATGAGCTTCTAGCTGATAAAGATATTCGTCAGGCTTTAGACATGGCAATTAATCGAAGGGTTATTATCAGTGAAATTTTTAATAATCAAGCGCGAGAAGTTAACGGTCCGATTCTTTCTGATAATCCCGCATTTAACTCGGAAATAAAAAATACCGAGTATTCAGTGGCTGAGGCTGAGAAAAAAATCGCCGACTCTGGTTTTCTTAAAATTACCTTAACCGATGAGGATATTAATACTCCAGGCAAAGAGATTGAGGGGGTTGCGGTTAGTACGTTTATTGAAAAAGCCTCAGACAAAGGCGTTGACGCGGTTGGCACTTGGTTGGTTAAAAAAGGAACCAAAAAAAATCCAGAAAATAAATTTTTGGTTGTTTCTTTAACTTATCCAGATTCAACGGACAACTCATTAGTAGCTGGAAAAATTCAAGAGTATTGGCAAGCGATTGGTGTGAAAACGGCTCTAAATCCGTTACCAACGTCACAAATCTCCTCAGAGGTTGCCAGTGAAAAAAATTTCGAAGCCTTGCTTTTTGGGGAAAATGTTGGGGCTGACCCCGATGTTTATGCTTTTTGGCACTCATCGCAAGTTTCAGAAGGTTTAAATATTGCTAGTTATTCAAACTCTGAGGCCGATAAACTTTTGGAAGAAGCACGGGTCTCAACAAATGATGAAGCTCGTTTAGAAAAATATCGTCTTTTTCAAGAATTAGTAACAAATGATCAGGGAGCAATATTTCTTTTCTCCCCTAATTATCTATATTTACAAGTAAAAAAATTGCGCGGCTTTAGTGGCGTTTCAATCGTTGAGCCAAGTAATCGCTTTTCTTCCATTTCAAATTGGTATTTACGTGTTAGCCATCGTTTTGTTTGGTAAACATTGTAGACTCTCTCATATTTTAATAAATTTAACTCAAACTCGTTTATGAATAGTTTTAACTCTGGCGCTAAGCCGGCTAGTGATTTGGTGTTTTCACCGGCCAACCAGCCAAAGGCTTCACGTCCTCAAGGTGGCGGATTTAATCGTCGTCGTCCTGCTATTAGAAGTTTTCATCCAGAAAATAAAGATAGTAAAAACACAAACACAAATAATAATGCAGCAGCAAATACTGGCCTGATGCCGGTTCGTCGTGCTCCCTTAAAAAATACTCCTCGTCCAGTTTTTTCTCATGAGAATAATAATGGAAAATTAAGAATTATGGTTCTTGGCGGCCTCGAAGAAGTTGGTCGCAACATGACTGTTATTGAATACAATAAAGAAATTATCGTTATCGATATGGGTTTGATGTTTCCAGACGAAGACATGCCTGGTATCGATTATATCATTCCCGATGTTACCTACTTGAAAGATAAAAAAGATTGGATTAAAGGGGTAATTATCACTCATGGTCACTATGATCATATCGGTGGGATTCCGCACATCATGGGCGAAATTGGAAACCCGCCGATGTTTATGGGTAAGTTAACATCTGGCTTGGTTCGAAAGCGTCATCAGGAATATAAAAGTGCGCCTCTTTTAAAGATTAAAGAAATTGATGATCACAGTAATTTTAAATTAGGTTCATCTTTTAACATGGAATTTTTAAGAGTTAACCATTCAATTCCCGATTGTTTTGCCGTTATTATTACCACTCCCGTTGGAACAATTATTCACACCGGAGATTTCAAAATCGATTTTACACCAGTTAATGATAAGCCGGCCGACTTAAATCGCATTGCTCAAATTGGCTCTCGCGGAATCTTGATGTTGATGGCCGATTCTACTGATGCAACACATCCTGGTTATCAAATTTCTGAATCGGCAATCGGTGATGAAATGGGAAAACTATTTGAAAAAATTGATGGCCGAATTATTATTGGTACTTTTGCTTCTCAGCTTTCTCGTATTCAGAAAATATTTGAACTTGCCGCTCGTTATGGCCGTCGAGTAAATCTCCAAGGACGAAGCATTAACAACAACGTTGAGGTGGCAAAGGAAATTGGTTACTTAAAATTTGATCCAAGGATTTTAGCGGAGGATAAGGAGCTCTCTCACCTTCCGGACAATAAAGTTATTATTATTGGTTCTGGTGCTCAAGGTGAAAGTAATGCTTTTCTTTCTCGCTTAGTGCGTGGTGAGCATCGTAGCTTGGCCTTAAAGCAAGGAGATACCGTTCTTTTTTCTTCCTCAGTAATTCCTGGCAACGAAAGAACAATTCAGAATCTGATGGATGTTGTGGTTCGTCAAGGAGCAAAAATTATTAATTACAAAATGCTTGACATCCACGCCGGTGGTCACGCCAAACAAGAGGATCTCAAATTGATGATGCGTTTAGTGAAACCGGAATACTATATGCCGATTGAAGCTAATCATTATATGTTAAGAGCCAATGCCGAATTAGCAGAACAAGTTGGCATCCCAAAAGAAAAAATATTTGTGGCCGATAATGGACAGGTAGTCGAATTTAGCCGCTCCGCTAAAGGAGTAACCGGTCTTTTAACCAAAGAAAAGGTACCAACTGAATATGTGATGGTTGATGGTCTTGGTGTTGGTGACGTTTCAGAGATTGTTCTACGAGATCGCCGAATGATGTCCGAAGATGGAATGATTGTTGTCATCACAACAATTGATTCCAAAACCGGTGACTTGATTGGTAATCCAGACCTGATTTCTCGTGGTTTTGTTCATATGAAAGAAAATCGTGACTTAATCGAAAAAACCAGAACAAGAGTGAAAAACATTGTCAAAGAACAGGATAAAAAATTGCCAGCCGACGATGATTACATTAAAAATAAAATTCGTAATGATATTGGGCAGTTCTTGTTTAACCAGACAAAACGTCGTCCGATGGTCTTACCGGTGGTTATAAAAATATAGCTTGACACATATTATTATTTGTGGTATACTAATTGTAGTTAATAAATGTGATAATTCGCAATCATAATAAATAAATTTTATTGGTCACATTTAAAACATTAATTGGAAATTTATATATTTATGTTATAATGACCTAAGGCAAGCAAAGTCTTGTCGTTAAGTCTTAATCTAAAAAGTATGGCTATCAATTTTGAAAATCAAACTTCAGTTAAAAACAAAGCAGAAGAGGAAGTTTCTTCTGTCGAAACACTAGATCAAGCATCTAAGGATTTAGTGAGACAAAAATTTGATCAAGACAACCTTGAAAAACAAGGGCAGCAAGTTCTTGTTGATAAGGCAGACCTTATTGCTGCTCAAAATTATCTAAAAAATAAGCTTGACGAAGAGGCTTCCAGTAAAAATAATTCTGAAGGTCAAAATCTAGATAAAATTGCTGAAGAAGTCGCTGCTTCTTATGCTGAAGATTTTAAATATCTCGAATTTAAACATAAAGATGATCCAGAGAGTATCAAATCAGGAAAGTTCATGCTTCTTGCAACTGATGATTTAATTGCTCGAGGAAATAAAATCTTGAATGAAACAAGCAACCAGGAAGTGAAAGGAAAGATCCAAGACGGCATAAATCAGTTAGAAGAAGTCAGAAATGAAATTACTAAGAGCGGTAAATTAATTAATCCATTAGCAGCTTATATTTCCAGAGAAAATTATACTAAAAATAATGATCTCACAAGAACATTGCGCAATGATTTTCTTGGAAGCAGTAAATTAAGTTTTGCTGATAAATTAATCACCAAAGCTGGATTTAATGATAACGCAGCATATGGAAATTATTTAAAAAATCTTTCCGAAGATCCAATCAACTCAAAAGTTATTGGTGGTAGCATTAGCCAAGAAGAATTAAGTAATCAGCTTAATATGGTAAAAAGAGTAAACGGTGTCATCGGTGGTGGTATCTAATCTTTGAACTATTTCAAAATATCAAACAAAAAGCACTCCCCAAAAAGAGTGTTTTTTGTTGCTATTGCTTTTTACCTCAATTAATGCTAGTATTCAATTAACTAAATACTCACCTTTTATAAAATCGTCAGTTTCAAGGTGACTGACGAACTCTCCGAGCGGAGGGTTAAGGGTATTTTTTTTATGTCTGAAGAAAAAAACTTTAGTACTCTCCTGGATGAAAATCCACCAGTAGTACCGCAGGTTGGTGAAATTATTAAAGGTAAAGTTGTTTCCGCTTCTAAGTCTGAGGTTAAACTTGATTTTGACGGCGTGATGATGGGGGTTGTTCGCGGCCCAGAACTTTATGTCGAAGTGCCAGAATTTGCTAACTTAAAGCCAGGCGATGAAGTCGAGGCTGCGGTAATCGAAGAAGAAAATGAGAATGGTGAGCTTGAATTATCTTTCCGCCAAGTTGGCCAGGAAAAAGCTTGGGAACATTTGCGTGTTGCCAACAAAGATAAGAGCACAGTTACTGTTAAAATTATTGACGCCAATAAGGGTGGTTTACTTGCCCGTTATTGCCAGATTAACGGTTTTTTGCCAGTATCTCAACTTGCCCCAGAAAACTATCCACGAATCAGTGGTGGTGATAAGAGCAAAATCCTTGAAAAATTAAAAGGATTTGTTGGTCAAGAATTTGAAGTCAACGTCATGACTTTGAACGAAGTGGAAAACAAAATTATTTTTTCTGAAAAGGATGTTTGGACAAAACGCCAGAAACCAGCTTTGGATAAATACCAAACTGGTATGGTCGTTGAAGGAAAAATTACCGCAGTTACCAACTTTGGTTTGTTTGTTAGCTTTGATGAAGGAATGGAAGGTTTAATTCACATTTCTGAACTAGCTTGGCAGAGAATTGATTCTCCAAGTGAACTTTATCATGTTGGTGACAAAATCCAGGCGGAAATCGTTGGCATTGAAGGCGCTAAGATTTTCTTGAGTGCTAAAAAATTAATGCGCGATCCTTGGCAGGAAGCTAGTGCAAAATATCAAGCCGGCCAAGTTGTTAAGGGAACTATTTTAAAAGTAAATCCATTTGGTTTGTTTGTAAAGCTTGATGAAGAAATTCATGGCCTTGCTCATATTTCTCAAATCGGTTTAGCTGCTAAAGATAAAATTACTGACTTATTCCAATCAGGTGAAGAAAGAGATTTTGAAATCGTCAACATTTCACCAAGCGAACATCGTTTGGGTTTGAAATTAGCCGGCTCGCCTCGCGTCGGCTCCGGCGAAGCGGGCGAAGAAAAATTAGAAGCTGCGCCAAAGAAGGAAAAAGTTTCCAAGAAGAAAGCGGAAAAAGAAGAAACAGCTGAAGAAGTTGTTTCCGAAGAAGTAGAAGCTTAATTCTCAAACAAGAAAATATAAAAAAGCACCTCGCGAGGGGTGCTTTTTGGTTTTTCTTTTCTTCTGATTTTATTGATAAACCCTAGCTCCGACATGGTAAGATATTGTATAATCTTTTGGTTTATACCAATGAGAACCAATAAAGAAGAACGCCAGGCTGATAAATGTACTAAAAAACCAGACAATTGTAATAAATAAACTTGGGGGATAATAATTTCCAACCATAACTATCCAGAATAATGTTTCGCCTAATAATAAGGATGGAAAGAAATAATTCCTCAAGAGACGGATCGTCTCAAGTTCACGAACTCGACTTCTCCCTAAGTAAATAGCTAGAGTAATCGGACCGAATATTGGTAGAACGTTTACTATCAAAAAAGAGATAGATAATAATGCTAAAAATAAAACGTCAAAAGTAATTTTCTTTGTATTTCTTTTCATGGCTCGTTGTTTTTAAATTGCGGAATATATTAGACTTTACTACTCACCTGTCGTATTGTCAATTTTTCCAATTTGACAAAAACATTTTGCTATGTTATTTTTTTGGTATTAAAAAAGCCGAATCAACGGAGACGGCAATTCATTAACATATTAATCAAAACGTATATCATGGACGCAAAAATAAAATATCGTGAAGATAAAGATTTTATCTATTTATCCGTGACCAGTGATGGCATGACGGGTGAAGATTGGGTTAATTTATTTAAGATTAGCGGTCGCATTATTGATGATAATTTGAAACACGTCTTATTATCATCTGGTTTTAAACCAACATCTGGTGTAACAACTGAAATCGCAGTTTTTAAAGGAAGAGTTTTTGTTGGTGGCACACAAACAGCCAAAAATATCCGCGAAGAAGCAGAGGTTAAAAAATTATTTGTCCCAAATCCAGAGGTGGCTTGCCTTGCTTTGGTAAATTTACCCGATCAAGCACTAGAAGATTTGGGGCTTGATCAGATCATAATTTTTCATGAGCCAATTAAAGACTCTGAGGGAGATTTAGTTCTCCTTGGTATCAGTAGTGCAAGAGGAGAACCTAGATTGTGTATGTATTTCGGTGGTTCTGATCATGTGTACAGGAGTTGCGGTGGCATTGCTTTCGCTTCTTCCCAGACAGGACTTTAACTTTAAAATCTCTACGTAATTCATTGCCCCAGTTTATTAAAATATAAACCGGGGCTTTTTTTGATTTTTTGTATTAGTAATTGCCAAAAGCCCTTTAGAGTGCTATGATTTTTTTAATTATAACTAATATTTATTTTTCCGTATGAAAAAACTACTCCGCAATTTTATTTGGTTTTTCCTAATCTTTTTGGCTATTGCTGCTATTTTTTCCACCTTTCAAACAAAGAAAAGCATTGATCGAGTTGGTTTAGAGACTTTAGTTTCTGAAGTAAGAAGTGAGCAAGTTAAAACCATCGAAGTCTCTGGCAATAAACTGACTTTAAGTCTACAAGATGGACGCCAGCAAGAAGTTAAAAAAGAAGCTGGCGAGTCGCTGTCAACTTTATTAGCGAACTATCAGGTTAGCGCAGAACAGATGTCAAAGGTTGGTATCACCATTAAAGAGGAGACCGGCATGGATTTATTCTTGACCTCTGTTCTTCCTTTCTTATTACCTATGGTGCTTCTCGGGGTGTTCTTGTTTTTTATGCTGCGCGGGATGGCTGGGGCAAATTCCAAAGCGATGTCTTTTGGACAGAGTCAGGCCAAAGAATTTAATTTAGAAAAAAAAGAAAAAGTCACCTTCAAGGACGTCGCTGGCTCCAAGGAAGCAAAAGAAGAATTAGCAGAAGTGGTTGAGTTTTTGAAATTTCCCAAAAAGTTTCACGATCTTGGGGCGAGAATTCCACGCGGGGTGCTACTTCTTGGTGGTCCAGGAACTGGAAAGACTCTAATGGCACGAGCAGTCGCCGGTGAAGCAGGTGTTCCTTTCTTCCACATGTCTGGTTCGGAATTTGTTGAAATGTTTGTCGGTGTTGGTGCTTCTCGAGTGCGCTCATTATTTGAGAAAGCCAAAAAAACCTCTCCTTGTATTATTTTTATTGATGAAATTGATGCTGTTGGACGTCGTCGTGGCACTGGTGTTGGTGGCGGGCATGACGAAAGAGAGCAAACCCTCAATCAGATTTTAGTAGAAATGGATGGTTTTGAACCGACAGTAAATGTGATTGTGATTGCTGCAACAAATCGTCCAGATGTTCTTGATCCGGCGCTTCTTCGCCCGGGTCGCTTTGATCGTCGGGTGATGATTGATAATCCCGACCTAAAAGATCGTGAAGAAATTTTGCTGGTGCACGCTCGGCAAAAACCATTAGCAAAGGAAGTTGATTTGAAATTTGTTGCTGAAAGAACCGCTGGTTTTTCTGGTGCCGATTTAGCCAACGTCTTAAATGAGGCGGCTATTTTGGCCGCTCGACAAAACAAAAAAGAAATTCAAATGGAAGATTTGTTTGAAGCGATTGAAAAGGTAATGATTGGCCCTGAACGCCGAAGTCGAGTGATTAATGACGAAGAAAAGAAAATTACTGCCTATCATGAAGCCGGTCACGCAATCGTTGCCCATTTTTCAACAAAAGTTGACCCAGTCCAAAAAATCTCAATTATTGCTCGTGGTAGTGCTGGTGGTTATACTCTTAAGGTTCCATTAGAAGATCGTCACATGCATTCGAGAAGTGAATTTATCGAAGAAATGGCGGTTTTATTAGGTGGACATTTGACCGAGAAAAAGATTTTTGGTGAAGTCACAACTGGCGCCACTTCTGATTTACGTCGAGCGACATCTTTAGCCCGGGCTTTAATTACTGAATATGGAATGAGTGCAAAAATGGGGCCACGTACTTTTGGTGATAAAGAGGAGATGGTCTTCCTGGGAAGAGAAATCCATGAAAATCGTGATTATAGTGAAAAAACTGCTGAAAAAATCGATGATGAGGTTTTCGAACTTCTTGATATCGCAGGGAAAAAAGCGGAAGCGATTATTGGTAATAATGTTGAGGCCCTAGAAAAAGTTGTGACGGCCCTCCTTCAGAAAGAAACCCTCGAAAAAGCGGAATTTGAAAGTTTAGTGGGCATTAAGCCAACTAAAGTTGACTAATAAAGAGTTTTCGTTTATTCTGAAAAGGTAATTAATATATTTTCATAATTATATGGCTAATCCTAAAAAAAGAAGGACCAAAGCGGCCGTCGGCAGAAATCGTGCCCACTTGGCCCTCAAACCAGTTGCTCTGAATACTTGCGAAAAGTGCGGCAAAGCAAAATTACCCCACACTGCTTGTGAATTCTGCGGTACCTATAAAGGACGAGAAGTAGTAAAGAAAACTGTTACAAAAACCAAAAAATAAAAATTTGAAATCGGCGGCCTGACTCTTGAAGGATTTGGGCCGTTGCTTTCAATATTAGACAATTTTATGAGTAATAGACATCTCGCGCGAACAATTGCGATGCAGACTTTATTCGTCTGGGACTTTAATCGTCGTAATAATTCAGAAGTTGATCGAATTATTAAAGATAACTTTGCAAATTTTGCTCCCGATTTTGATGATAGCGGTTACGTGAAATACACGATGGACGGCGTCTTTGAGCACCTGGAAGAAATTGATAATTACATCCGCAAATACGCTACTGAATGGCCACTGGAACAAATTACTTATGTTGATCGCAATATTTTGCGTCTCGGCATTTTTGAGTTAATTTATGCAGAAAAAATTCCTCCGAAGGTAGCGATTAATGAAGCAATCGAAATTGCCAAAGCTTTCGGCAGCGATTCTTCAAGTAAATTCGTTAATGGAGTGCTTGGTTCAATCTTCAATGATCTGCCAGAGGAATTGAAGAAGGCGGACTTTATCCCAGAAAATGAAGAAGAAAAACCAATTATGGAAGGCAGCGAAGCAGCGGAAATAACCGAAGAACTGAAAGAAAATACCAAAGAAATTGACGAAAGTCCAAAATTCTAAGAATATGGCCGAATTTGAAAAATTACAAAAAAAAATAAATTTTTCTTTTGTTAACAAAGATTTATTAAAACAAGCGCTGGTTCATCGTTCTTATTTAAATGAACATCCAGATTTTCCTTGCGGTCATAATGAGCGCTTGGAGTTTTTAGGCGATGCTGTTTTAGAAATTGTGGTCACTGAATACTTATATTTAAATTTTCCTGAAACCCCGGAGGGTGATCTCACGAATTGGCGCGCTAGTTTGGTAAATGCCAAAATGCTGCACGTCGTTGCTGAAGAAATTAAGCTTGATGATTATCTTTATTTATCCCGCGGCGAAGCCAAGGATAAAAATAAAAAGGCTCGTGGATATATTCTAGCTAATGCGGTCGAAGCTTTGATCGGTGCAATGTATCTCGACCAAGGCATGGAACCGGTAAAAACTTTCATTCTATTATTTATTGTTTCTAAATTAAAAAATATTTTAGAAAATAAAACATATCTTGATCCGAAATCAAAGTTTCAAGAATCTTCTCAAGAATTTTTAGCGGTGACGCCTCATTATGAAATTCTCGGTGAAGAAGGTCCTGATCATGCAAAAACTTTTACTGTTGGCTTGTATCTTGGTGAAGAGTTAGTTTCCGAAGGGGTTGGATCCTCAAAACAAGAAGCGCAAATTGATGCCGCCGCCAAGGGTCTTATTGTCAAAAATTGGTAATTATAAAAATCATATGGACTTTCGTTTATTGTTCAAAATTTCAACTGCCGCACAAGCCTCTGACTTGCATTTGATTTTTGGCTTAAGTCCGATGCTTCGTTTGGATGGTCAACTCTTCGATGTTAATGATGTTTTGGCAAGCTCCAGTCGCTTAGCTGATTTTAAAGGTCTCTCTTTCCCAGCATTAAACGATAAAGATCTAACTTTAGCTCTTGAGCTATTTTTAAACAAAGATCAAAAAGCGGCTTTAATGAAAAATCGTGAACTCGATTGTGGCTTTGATCTAGATAAAACTCGATTTCGCGTTAATGTTTCTTTTGCAAGTGATCATTTGCGCGTTGTTTCACGGGTAATTAATAGTCACCAGACGACCTTGGCGGAAGTGGGTTTTTCTGACGATATCAAAAAGATTTTAGATAAGAAGCAGGGGCTTATTCTAGTGGTTGGCCCAACTGGCTCTGGTAAGTCAACAACCCTGGCAGCAATGATTAATTATCTTAATGAAAATTATCGTTATAATATTGTTACCTTTGAAGATCCGATTGAATTCTTATTTACCCCCAAAAAAAGTATTATTTCGCAAAGACAATACGGTACTGACTTTTTAAGTTTTCCCGAGGGACTTTCCCATGTTCTACGCCAAGATCCAAATGTTATTATGATCGGTGAAATGCGTGATTTAGAAACAATTGCTTCTGCTATCACAATTGCCGAAACCGGGCACTTAGTTCTTGCTACTTTACACACTGCAAATTCAGCTCAATCAATCGATCGAATGATTGATATTTTTCCGGCACATCAGCAAAATCAAATTAGATCACAATTATCCAATATTTTGAGCGCCGTCATTGCTCAACATCTTTTACCAAAAGTTGGCGGCGGAAGAATCGCTGCCAGAGAAATCATGATCAATAATCCGGCCGTTGGCAATCTTATTAGAGAAGACAAAGTAATGCAGCTTAAGAATGTGATTGAGACCAGCTCCGTCGAAGGAATGGTCTGCCTCGATCATGATTTGAAGCGTTTATATAATGATGGTTTATTGTCAAAAGAGATAGCCGTAGAATATATTGAAAATGACAAGGATATTTAATGGTTTTTCCCAGTGTTTATAGGGTATTGACAATATTTTTTTATCAGCTATAATTAAAACAGTTTTAAAAAACAAGAGATAAGATATGCGTAATCAAATTTTTCATATCATTTTTAAACGGTGACGACACAATGCCTTTTTCACTTGTGTTGTAGACCGCCTGGGCGGTTTTTTGTTTCCTCAAAAAAATGATTTAAAAAAAGATTGAAGCACTCATTTTGGCCGTCGCCTAGCGGTGACCAAAACCGGTAAGTCAATCAGATTACAGACCGAGTGTGACCATTAAAATCAGAATAAAAACTTCATTATGATCTTTTGCAATTTCTATAATGAAGCAGGTTGAAACTAGCAGCGTCTAGTTCTCAACTGTTAGATCTAAAACAAAAACTTTTCGAGAAAGTTTAAAACAAAAGTGTGAGGAAATCTCAACAAGAGTATATGGCGGATGCCTTGACATAAGAAAACGATGAAGGACGTAGCAGCCTGCGATAAGCTGCGGTGAGGTGGCAAGCAACCTTTGACCCGCAGATGTCCGAATGGGGAAACCCCCTCTTTTGAAGAAAGAGGAAGCTCAGCCTTTTAGGCGAGCTGGAACACCCGGCGAACTGAAACATCTTAGTAGCTGGAGGAAAATAAAATAACAATCATTCCCTAAGTAGTGGCGAGCGAAAGGGGAGGAGTCTAAACCGACATAACTGAGTAATTAATCGAGTTCGCTCGAGAGATTATAGAAGGTTCTGGAACCATATGTTTTATCGGTGTTGCAAGACCTAGTGCCTGTTGCCAGATCAACGGGGCGAAGTAAAAAAAGATTATTTCTAATTGAATGAGCTGGAAAGCTCTGCCAGAGACGGTGATAGCCCGGTAAGTGAAAGGAATTAACTCTTCGTAGCTAGTGTTCTTAAGTAGGGCGGAACTCGTGAAATTCCGTCTGAAGCCAGGTCGACTATGACCTAAGACTAAATACTTCTTATGATCGATAGTGAACAAGTACCGTGAGGGAAAGGTGAAAAGCATCCCGATGAGGGAGGTGAAATAGTACCTGAAACCATATACTTACAAGGAATCGGAGCCTCAGTTTACTGGGGTGACGGTGTGCCTATTGAAGAATGAGCCAACGAGTTTGTTCTATGTGGCTTGCATAATTGCCGTTTGGCAAGCATGCACAGTGAAAGCGAGGGTTAATAGCCCGCATTGTATTTCACTTTTACGCATTAGTTTCATATTAGTGCGTTAAAGTGAAATACACGTCGCATGGACAAGACCCGAAGCCGGGTGATCTAGCCATGAGCAGGTTGAAGTAGCGTGAAAACGTTATGAAGGACCGAACCCACTAGCCGTGCAACACTAGGGGATGACTCGTGGTTAGCGGAGAAATTCCAATCGAACTCGGCAATAGCTGGTTCTCCTCGAAATAGCTTTTGGGCTAGCCTCGAATGTTGACCTCAGGGGGTAGAGCACTGGATGAGGGCGGGCCGCAAGGTACCGTCTTCAATCAAACTCCGAATACTTGAGGGTATAATTCGGGAGTCAGACTATGGGCGCTAAGGTCCATCAGTCAAAAGGGAAACAGCCCAGATCATAATCTAAGGTCCCTAAATCTATACTAAGTGTAAAAGGTGGTGTTGTGACTGCGACAGTTAGGAGGTTGGCTTAGAAGCAGCCATCCTTTAAAGATAGCGTAATAGCTCACTAATCAAGTTGTTTCGCGCCGAAAATTTATCGGGGCTCAAGTATAGTACCGAAGATGCGAACTTTATAATTTATTATGGAGTGGTAGAGGAGCATTCTGTTCAGCACTGAAGTCATATCGTGAGGTGTGGTGGAGCGGACAGAAGAGAGAATGTTGGCATGAGTAGCAAAAAGGCGTGTGAAAACCACGCCCATCGAAAACCTAAGGGTTCCTGGGCAACGAAAATCGACCCAGGGTTAGTCGGTCCTAAGGCGTAACCAATGTAGTGTTGGTGTAGTCGATGGAAGAGCTGGTTAATATTCCAGCACTACCGCAATTTTCCGACGGAGTGACGCGATTCTAAAGTTTGAACGTATCTATGGTATGTACGTTGATTGCTTCAAGAAACGATCTAGGCAAATCCGGATCAATAGTTTCAAGAGGTCGTCTGCAGATGAAGCCGCAAGGCGGAATCAATTCGAGTAGCAGAGTCGCCCAGAAAAACTTCTAGGGCTAAGGTTGCGGTAACCGTACCGTAAACCGACACAGGTAGGTGAGGCGAGAAGCCTCAGATGTACGAGAGAACCTTCGCTAAGGAACTCGGCAAAACAGCGGCCGTAATTTCGAGATAAGGCCTGCCCCAGTTAAATGGGGCCGCAGCTAAAGAGCTCAAGGGACTGTTTACCAAAAACACAGCTCCCTGCTAAATCGTAAGATGAAGTATAGGGGGTGAAGCCTGGCCAGTGTCCGAACGTTAAAAGGAGAGGTTAACCCTTCGGGGTGAAGCTTTGAATTGAAGCGCGGATGAACGCCGGCGATAACTATAATCGTCCTAAGGTAGCGAAATTCCTTGTCGGGTAAGTTCCGACCTGCACGAATGGCTTAACCACTTGAGCACTGTCTCAGCGAAGGACTCGGTGAAATTGCAAGGCGAGTAAAGATGCTCGCTAACCACAGTCGGACGAAAAGACCCCGTGAAGCTTTACTATAGCTTGATATTGAATTAGGGGCATGCATGTTCAGTATAGGTGGGAGCCTTCGGGCACCAATGAGATACCACCCTTGTATGTTTTTAATTCTAACCGCGCATGCGGGACAGTGTCTGGTGGGTAGTTTGTCTGGGGCGGATGCCTCCCAAAATGTAACGGAGGCGTTTACAAAGGTTGGCTATCCCGGAATGGAAACCCGGGAGATAGTGTAAAGGCATAAGCCAGCTTTACTGCGAGACCAGCAAGTCAAGCAGTTACGAAAGTAGAACTTAGTGATCCGACCGTTCGATATAGGACGGCGGAAGCTCATCGGATAAAAGCTACTCCGGGGATAACAGGCTAGTC
>JBMOHF010000010.1:0-33706 GCA_049317985.1 Patescibacteria group bacterium | reverse complement strand
TAGAGTTGAGCCAGGGTTTGGCCGCTTTGGTTGCCAGTGAAGATAATATTTTTATTATCGCCAGCAAGTTTTTTTAATTCAGCAACATATTCGTCTGTGAAGGCGCCGTCGCCAACGATTACCAATTTTTTGTTAGTGGTCATTTTCTGGTAGGCCTCGATTAAATAATGGATTCCTTTGTGACGCACGAGACGAGAAATAGAAACTAGGTATTCACCTTTTGTTAAATTTAGAGAAGATAATTGATCCGAGCCCTTTTCGACTGCTTTCTCGGCACCGTTTGGAATGTAAGCAGAATCAATTTGGTAGACCTCTTTAGCATATTTCTGTAATTCTTTGGAAATCGTAATGGTCTTGTTTGAGAATCGGCAGCCAATCATTTCGCCGAGTTTTAAATACCAACGGGCGACTTTGCCCCATTTTTGGTGACGGTAGTCTTGACAGTGGTAGGTAAAAACTATTTTTAAACGTGGGCGGAAAAATTTTACTAACAAAAGAAGGGAAGATGGACCAACGGAGTGGAAATGAACGATATCAGGTTTGCGACGGAAGATTAGATCCATACAAGCAAAAAAAGTATGAGAGATTGCGTCAAGATTTTTAGTCCCAATACTTGGCAAGGTAATAATGTTTACTCCCTGATATTCCTTGATTTTTTCGTCTTGATAGTTATTTCTAGCATAGGCAAAAACTTCGTGGCCTTTTTGTGCCAAACGAATTGCTAAATTCTCGACGTGTTTTTCAACGCCGCCATTTTTAGCTGGTATTCCTTTTTGTCCAATGAGAAAAATTTTCATATATGTATTTACTTTGACTTTAAATTATACATTATTTATTTATTTTTGTCAATAGCTTGGAAAAGCGGCGTACATATAGATTATTTCGCTAATATTAAATAAATATTATCTGTACCAAAAATCTCCATTATAATATGGAGATTCTAGATATTTTTTCAAATTTTTTGGTTAATATTTACATCCAGTGCTTCTTTTTAAACACAGTTAGCATAATCGCGGTGATTACTGCCATAATGCCGATAATAAGCCAAAATCCATAAGGATGAGTTTCCAGGGGCATATAGGCGGTGCGCATGGCGAAAAGAGCAGCAAAGAGAGTAAGCGGGAAGACAATCACCGAGAACATAGTCAAAGTTTTCATTACACTGGTCATTTTTGCGTTGGAAATTGATTCATTTGTGTCGTGAAGAGCATCAATAATATCTTTTTGGATATCAAGCATCTCCCAAATTCTCTTCGAATGCTCCACCAGGCCGTCATAATGTTTCTTAATTAAGTCTCTTTCGACAATACTACTGCGCATTTCAGTCAGATGCTTCAGAATATTCTTGTGATTTTGAAGGATTTTTCTTAAATTGATAATATTTCTTTTGACAGAAAGAATTTCTCCGGCAGTTTGTTTTTGAGTTTGAGAGAAAATTTGTTCCTCCACCTCATCAACTTTGATACTATTTTTGTCGATTAATGGATAACAATCCTTAATTAAGCGATCAAGGATTTCATAGAGAAGCATGACTGATGATTCATTGGCGTATGACAGAAGAGAATCTTGGTTGTCTTTGCAATACTCAAAAAACTTTCCAAGTGCAGGAATATTGTTGTTATGCGCAGTAATTAAAAATCCATGACCAATAAAGAACTCAATTTCCGCTGGAATAATTTTGTTATTTTCAAAAATTGGAAAATGCAAAATCATGAAGATATAGCCATCTTCATCGAATATCATAGGTCTCTGTGAAAAAACAGTGGCGACTGAAGCATTGAGATGTTGGGTGCTAAAATTGAAACGTTTTTTTAGGTAGTCAATTTCTTTTTGATCAGCACCAGTGATGTTCACCCAACTCAGCTTAAATGGCGTGTCGGGATTATCAATGGTTAATTCCTCGATTTTATTTGAGATCTTTTTGTGGTTGGACATGGGGGCTTTTTTATAATAAGATTGAATGTTATTATTATAGCATAAAGAAAAAATCAAAAAAATAGAAAAATGATTAATATTTTAGGAATAAATATTTCTACCTTGTCCAAGATAGATTTAAAAAACAAACTAACTGAATTCATCCATTCCGGTCAGCATTATATTGCCACGGTTAATCCAGAAATAATTCTCACTGCTCATCGAGATGAAGAATATTTTTATGTTTTGAACAAAGCTGATTTAGCGCCCGCCGATGGATTTGGCTTGGTTCTCGCCGGGCTTTTGGCTGATGAAAAAATTCCGAGAATAACTGGCGCCGATCTAACGCCGGAGCTGCTGGACGAGGCCGAACAAAATAGTTGGCCGGTTAGTATTTTAAATTGGCACAAAGGTTTGTCTAGTGCGTCAGATATCCGAGAAATTTTGAATAAAAGATGGCCAAACTTGAAATTTCAAATTATTGATCTCGAAAGAGAGATATATTTACCAGAAGAATTTTTATACTCGCTGAATAAATTTTCGCCAAAATTATTATTTTGCACTTTTGGCGCGCCTTTTCAAGAAAAAGTCATTTATCATAATTTAAATAAAATTCCCAGCATTGGTTTGGCTATTGGTGTCGGGGGTGCCTTCGATTTTTTAACAAAAAAGGCAATTAGAGCCCCTAGATCTTTTCAACGTCTGGGATTAGAATGGCTGTGGCGGTTAATCAAGCAACCAAGACGTTTAAAAAGAATATGGCAAGCAACGGCAGTATTTTTTTGGAAAATTATTCTATGGCGCTTTATTAATCCGCATCGTTATCGCAAAAACGTTTCTTGTATGATGCTTCGTAAAGGTTTTGAAGGTTGGGAAGTGTTAATTGTTGAGCGTCAAGAATCACCAGGACACTGGCAACTACCTCAAGGCGGCACAGATGGTGAGCCAGTAGAAGCGGCGGGGACAAGAGAAATCAGAGAGGAAACAAATATTCATCACATAAAAATCCTTGGTGTTTTAAAAAATGCTTATAAATACCGTTTTCCAGATGGGATGTACCGAGGAATTACGACGGGTTCACCAAAACATTATGATTATTGCGGTCAAAGTCAGTCTTTCTTACTTGTCGAAATGCTAGATTTAACTGAAGAAATAAAAATTGATTTTTGGGATCATCGCGCCTTTCGTTTTGTTCCGTTAGAAAACTTGCTTCAAGAAATACATCCATCAAGAAAAGAGGCAATGAAAATTTTCATTGATTTTGCTAAAAAAATATTAAAATAGAAATATATGGTTAAAAAAAATAGATTACGTTTTGCGCCTTCGCCGACTGGCTTTTTGCACGTTGGAAATTTGCGGACTGCTTTATTTGGCTACCTTCTTTCAAAAAGTCTCGAAGGTGACTTTATCTTGCGTTTAGAGGATACTGATCAAAAAAGAGAAGTGACTGGCGCCTTGGAAAGCTTAATTAACATAATGGACTGGATTGGTATTAAATTCAGTGAAGGTCCTCATTTGGGTGGAGATTTCGGTCCTTATATTCAAACTGAGAGATTAGGAATCTATCACGATTTATCCGAACAATTAATTAACGAAGGGAAAGCTTATCGTTGTTTTTGTACGTCAGAAAGATTAGATGCGATGCGGGAAAACCAACAAGCCCAAAAATTAGCTCCTCGCTACGATCGGGCTTGTCGCGATCTTTCTCCTGAAGAGTCGGAAATAAAAATGATCGCGGGAGAAAAATTTGTGATTCGTCAGAAGATGCCACTCGATGGTGAGATAAAAGTTTTTGATGAATTGCGAGGAGAAATTATTTTTTCTGCTGCCGATCTTGATGATCACGTTTTAATTAAATCAGATGGTGTTCCTACTTATCAATTCGCGAACATTGTTGATGATCATTTGATGGAAATAACTCACGTCACTCGTGGTGATGAATGGATTCCGTCTTTTCCAAAAAACATTTTACTCTATCAAGCTTTTGATTGGACGGCACCAAAGTTTTTTCATTTACCTTTGATCCTTAATAAAGGAGGTGGAAAATTGTCGAAACGCCAGGGCGATGTTTTTGTTGAAGACTATCGCGCTAAGGGTTATTTACCTGAAGCAATTATAAATTTTTGTGTTCTTCTAGGTTGGCATCCAAAAAGTGATCAAGAGTTTTTTACTCTCAACGAATTGGAAAAAGAATTTTCTGCTGCTGGGATGGGCGTCAGCCCTTCAGTTTTTGATTTAGAGAAAATGGACTTTTATAATAGTTATTATATTCGTCAAAAAAGTGATCAAGAATTACTAGAGCTGTGTCGAAAGTATTTACCCAGTAATTTAAAGGATGAATTTCTTCTTGGCGTTGTTGCTCTCGCAAAAGATCGAATGAAGAAAATTTCTGATATCACCGAATTGTCGAATTTCTTTTTTGAATTACCAAATTACGAGGCAAGTCTTTTGGCTTGGAAAACGCTCAGTGTGCAGGATAGCATTAATAATTTAAAAGAGATTAATCAAATTTTGGAAGAAAATAACATTATTTGGACCAAGGAAGGGCTCGAAGAATTAGTGTTCTCTTGGCTTAAAAAGAACAATAAAAAAAATGGTGATTATCTTTGGCCGCTTCGAGTTGCTTTGTCAGGGGAAAAGAATAGTCCGAGCCCATTTGAGATTGCGTCGGTCTTGGGTCGAGAAGAATGCTTTCGTCGCCTAAAAATATCATTTACAAAATTTTATAAAAGTGGTATAATTATCTCATAACAATATCTCAGCCTTTTTTATGCTCCATGCAAATCGCTTCAAAATTGCTGCACTCTCCACTCTCGGGGTCGCTTTTTTATTTTCATCGCCGTTTGCAAGTGGTGGGCAATATGATTCGGAAATCGCCAATTTAAATGCCAAAATAAAAGCGCAGCAAGATCAAATTTCTTCAATTCAACAACGTCAAAAGACTTATTCTTCACTGATTGCTCAAAAAAGAGAAGAGCAAGAAAATTTGAATAATCAATTAGCGATTATTGAAAATAGAGTGGGGAAGGCCCAATTGGATTTAGACGGTACGGCGAGCGAAATAACGGAAACTGAACTAGAAATTAAAAAAGTGACAATTGATTTAGAGAATATTAATCGTTCTGTTGAAAAACAGAAAGCGCATATCTCGACACTTTTAAGTTTGATGTACCGACAAGATCAAGTTTCAACTTTAGAAATCCTTCTAGCGAACGATTCCTTGTCAGAATTTTTGGATCAGGCAAAATACCTTGAAAATACTAGTGGTGAAGTATCAAAAAGCTTAGAAGACTTGAAAATTAATAGAGAGCAGTTATTAGCCGGACAAGAAGCGATGAAATTAAAAACGGCGGAGCTACTTTCTTTGAAACAAAAATTGGAAGAAAAAAAGAATGGGCTACTTTATGAGCAAGAAGATAAAGCTCAGATCCTCGAAGAGACCAGATCTTCCGAGCAAACTTATCAAAAACTTTTGGCGCAAGCCAAGAGAGAGCAAAACGCTGCCGCTGCTGATATTGCAAATATGGAGAAAGTGGTCCGCGAAAAGCTGGCAAAGTCAAAACAAGTTCTCAATCCAAATGCTACCTTGAATTGGCCGGTGACAAAAAATATTATTACTTCTAGTTTCCATGACCCCGATTATCCTTTTCGAAAGAGTATCGGCGAGCACCCGGCAATCGATATAAAAGCAGCTCAAGGAAGCACGTTGCGTTCTGCGGCTGATGGTTATGTAGCGCGCGTGAAGTTTGATGGCAATAAAAACTATGCTTATATCATGATTATTCATGGCAATGGTTTGTCGACAGTGTACGGTCATGTTTCGGCGGTTAATGTTGAAGCCGATCAATATGTTAAGCAGGGACAAGTTATCGGGCGAACTGGTGGTATGCCAGGCTCAATTGGTTCCGGAGCGTTTTGTACTGGGCCTCATTTGCACTTTGAAGTGAGAAAAAATGGTCTGCCAGTCAATCCATTGAATTACTTACCTTAGAATAAAACAAAATAAAAATAAAAAAGCAGTCTAAAGTATTAGGCTGCTTTTTGGTTTTTCTTTTTAATCATTAGAAGAGATAAAAATATCTCGATAGCTTTTATTGCTATCACTATTACGCCGAGAGAATAAATAGCGATATTTATACTGTCGTTACCAAATTTCAGAAATTGATAATTTCTTAATAGAGTACTAACAAAACAAAAATAAGAAAGTAAGGCTAGACTGTTTATAGCGTTGATTAATAATCTATGTTTAAAGAAGATGGCGAATAATACTAATATTGATAAGTAGGCGCCGATGCTCCAGCTCATCACGATTTTACCGGTTATTTCATCCGTAATGGGTGTTTTATAAACCAGAAGCATAATAATTGTTATTAACGAGATTAGCCCCGAACTAATTCCTAGCATGGTGTTCGCTGTTTTCATTTGGTATATTTTTTAATTTTTAAAGTCCAAAATATGTGTGCAATAAAATACTATTACTTTTTTTCATGCAATGTCAAGAATAATATGAATATTTTGATATAAAAAAAGCCATCTATTGAATGGCTTTTAAAATATTTTTCTCATAGAGTTAGTCTTCGCTGGACATGTACTTGAAGACTGACGCTACCGTAATAATTTCGGCCCAAATCTTAGAAAGGGCTGAGGCTAGTGCACTTAATAGTATTAGCCAGTACACGAAATTACCGTCAGGCATAAATGACGAAAACAGCCAGATGCATGTGAATATCAGATAAGATATTCCGGCTGCCAAATTTATATACCAATAAAGTATTTGCAGGAATACCGAACCTTCTTTGCGGATGATTGTTAAAAATCCCGCAACAAAGTTAAGTAATGAGCCAACTACCCAAGTAGCATTAATTGATGGGTATGAGAAAATTCCCGTTTCAACAAGTTTCTGGCTCATAAATATGACCAACAAAATCCAAAAAAGAATACTGGTAATCCAGGTCACCCTTATTAAAAAATTTCTCATGATTTGAATTATTAATGAAACAATATTTTGCGATATGAAGACATTACAATAAATTATGATGTTTGTCAAATGCTAATAAAAAAGCAGTCTAAAGTATTAGGCTGCTTTTTGGTTTTGTTAATTGTATCTTGCTGTCAATATTCCGAGTAATCCTTTGTTTGCTCGTTTAATCTGACCATAACGTCTTTAGCTGACATTAACTCGGCGATTATGCGAGTTATCATAGAAACGAGTATCAAGAAAGACAAGAAGTACTCAAATAAGTTGATTTCAACATCAGGGGCATTTTTTATAAAAAACATAGAAATCATAGAAGCGGCTAAAATCAAGCCAGACAAAGCATTTAAGCCTTTTGAAAAAGAGTAAATTACCCCAGTGACCAAAGTTATTAATCCAGAAACCACCGATAATAATGATCCTATTGCTAGAGTAAGTAGGTAGAACCATTCCGTGAAAGATATGGTTCTAGGCAATTTTGCCGACGCAAGTCCTTGCTGAAAAATTAAAAAAAATAAGATGAATAAGACAAAGCTTATCCAAGAGACATTTCTAAGAACGTTTTTCTCCATTTTTTACAAGTTTTTAATGAAACGATTATTTTATACTATATTTTCACAATATAAATATTTTATATATTTGTCAATACTAATAAAAAGCAGTCTAATTTATAGACCGCTTTAAACAATTTTTTCTTCTTAGAACAAACCCTTTTTTTGTTCCCAAAGCGTGCTCAGCTTATTGGATAATAGTATATGAATTGTACATCCAACTACTATTATAAACATAAACCCGCAGAGAGTGACAAAGATATTTGCCCCGATTATTTCATCGGACTTAACTCCGTTAGCTGCCCATGTAAAGTTTTTAATTATTAGGTAAGCAGCTAATAATGATACTGGGAAGAATGAAAATCTTAGATTTTCACGTCTGTTCCACACTTTTGTTTCCTGATTAGAAATTTCTGTAATTTGTGATTGATTGTTCATTATGTCTTTAATTTTAAATATACAATATGTTCCTGTTATTCAATATTTATATCACTTAATATGAAAATTGTCAATATCTTGGTGGAGATTTTTTGCTATAAATCATAAATTACCTAAAAATAGCCAAATTTTACTACTTCTTCAAAGGATGAAATTTTTGTTGCTCTGACCGAGCATAATTGTCAGAGGCATGGACATACCGGGTTGTTGTGTCCAGGGACTCGTGGCCCAGTAAAACCTGAATAGCGACCGGATTAGCCCCGGATTCAGCCAAATAAGTGGCAAAGCCGTGACGCAGGGTGTGGGCCGAGACTGGCAGGTTGATTCCCAGCAGTTCACGATACTGTTTTATTTTATATTGCAAATAATTGGTCGAAATCTTCTTCTCAAGACCATCGGCGTTTTGTCCTCGGTAGGGAATGAAGGCGAAAGGGGAAGTGTCCATTCTAGTCGTTAAATAGGCCTCTAAGTGCTCTTTGGCCCTTGGAGTGAGATAGACGAAGCGTTCCTTTTTGCCCTTTCCTAAAACAAAAATACGGCCCTCTGGGTCAACTTGGGCAATTTTCATATTAATCAGTTCGGAGATTCTCATGCCAGTAGAGAAGAGGACTTCGAGCATTGCCCGGTTGCGCAAACCAATCAGCCGATCTTTTTCCAGGATAACTGGTGATTCCAATAATTTTGACATTTCGTCAAGTTCGGCAATCTGAAGCTTCTTCTTGACAGTTTTCAACATTTTAATCGTATCTGGCGGGAGCGGGGAAGGATGGTCCATATCATTCAGATAGCGCAAATAACTCCTCAGGACAGATAAAACTCGGTTAATTGAATAAGCGCCTAAACGGACCTTGGTGTCATAGTGTTGAGCGGTTTTACGATCAACGGAAGTCAGGAAGGCTTTGTATAGTAAAATATCTTTCTTGGTCAACTTGGAAAAAGAAATTTGTGAGTCAATTAAAAAATCTTCAAAAGTTTTGAGGTCACGTTCATAATTATAAAGTGTCTCCGGGGAATAGTTGTTGACCTTCAGGTTTAGAAGGAAATCATCAAATAATGGCAAAATTTCAGACATAAAGACGATGAGTTAGCTTTGTAATATAACTGAGTATAATATCTCTTACACTCAATTATAGTCCAAGAAACAACTATAGTCAAGCGCTATAGTTATTTGTTTTTTGTTGGTTTCTTTTGTGTCTTCCCAAGTTAAAATATTTGTTCATCTTAGTGGTAAGACATAATCAGACCCATGATACTAACCTGAGGCATAAACAATAGAACAATTTTTACAATAATCAGAAAGATGCCAATAGTAATTAAGCAAAACAAAAAGATGGCGAAGCCAAAGATGAATTTAAAGAATCCTTCTGAGTTTAACATATAGTTCAGTCGTTAGAATTAGGGAAGGGGTTACTTCCCTGCCTCTTGGTTATCAATATAATAGACTTTGTCGCCGTAGCGTAAGTCAAAGTATTTAATATTTTTGAAATTATCTTTCAATTTTTCTTGGCGGATTGTGATTAATTTGTTTAATTGTTTGTTTAAATCTTCTTTGAGGCTAAACATTAAAAACGGTCCGTCTTTTAGATTTGCTCTCACGGTGTCTGGATTTTTATCGATGACAAATTTGTCCACCTTCAGGCCGGTTGCGCCGATCTTCTGGTATAATTCTAGCATAAAATCCAGATATTGGCGATCTAAATTAATTTTGTTACCGTCACCAGTAACTCCTCTTTCGTCGCTAATAACCGGAAGTTTGTTTCGATCGGCTTCTTGGACACCAATCTCTTTAATTAAATAACCCTCTTGATCAATAAAGTAACAAGAATTTGAGGTGTTTTCCCAAATTAACGTGCAGGGCCTTTCGCTGACGTTTAAAATAATTGTATTTGGAATTTTCTTTGTGGTTTTTATTTGTGCGAAATTATAAGTAGATTGGATTTTTGCTTCGAGTTCTTCGGCGGAAAAAATAAAAATATTACTTTGCTTAAAAATAAGTCCACGGCGACCACTTCCCTGACCAAATACTAGATTATTAATTTCATTAGCATTAATTCGAGTAATGCCTTTAATTTCTATTTTTTTTATGACAAAAATCGGTGAATATAGAAAAAACCAAAAGAGGATAATTAACAAAGCACATAAAGAAATTAAAGCAACTTTTAGATTGTTTGATACTTTCTCTTCCCTTTTTGCCCGGCGATTAAAAAACGGGTTGTCTAACTTTCTAATTTGGTAGTCCTTTTTTGAGGTTTTTTTTCTTTTCTTAGCAGCTGCTAAAAAATCTTTTTTTATTTTTTTCCCTTGGTAGTCCATAGAAATTATTTTACCACTTCCCTGCGGATCTTGCTATCTAACCGGACGAGGAATTCATAAGGAATTATATTTGCCGATCTTGAAAGATTTTCAAGGGAATTTCTAGCACTTTTATCCCAGGAAATTATCTCGACTGAATTTCCAATTTGAATTTTTTCTTCACCAATTTGGAGGCAAGAAAGATTCATACATATTCGACCAGCGCTAGCCGCCCAAAAGCTTCTTGGGGAGCTAGTAACTTTAAATTGAAATTTATTTGAAAGATTCCGTGGTAAGCCTTCGTGATAACCAAAAGGAATCACGGCAATTTTTTCTTTATTCTCAGCGTGATAGGTTCCGTTGTAGGAAACTTCTTCGCCGCTTTCAATATTTTGCAAAGAAACAACTTGAGAACTCACTCTTAACGCTGGCGCTAAGGCCTTAGCTGCTTCATAATAACGACTTTCGCTTGGAAATGGGTTGTAGCCGTAAAATGACAATCCACAGCGGAAGGAATTAAGTTTTGGGTTGGCTAAAATAAAGGCACCAGCTGAATTTCCCAGGTGAACAAAGTTTGGATAAATTTTATTTGAATTAAGGATATCCAAACAATTAATAAAGTTTTGTTCTTGTTTTTTATTTAAATATGAATCAGTATCAGCGGAGGCTAAATGGGAACAAAGGCCGGTAACTTTAACTTTTTTGATAATTTCTTTGTTTCGTTCAAGAAAAGCCGGTAAATCTTTGATTCCTTCGCGGTTCATTCCAGTATTAACAAATAGATGAATTTTTGGTTTAAAAAATTTCGTCGCCAAAAATTTCAGAGTTTCATCGTTGTAAACACAGAATTCTGTTTTATTAGGACGGCAGTATAAATATGCATCTAAGGGCATTTCTCCAAGAATTAAAACTTTTCCGGAAAAATAACGATAAACTATTTGGGCTTCGGGGAATGAATCGACTGCCACCATTTTAACGTCTTGTTTCTTGATTATTTGGCAAATCTCCCTAAGACCATGTCCATAGGCGTTAGATTTCAGGACTGGGATGATCGTCGCATTTGGCTGAAGACTTTGAAGGTAACGAAAATTAGCTGATAAGCGGTCAGCCGAGATTTGGATGATATTAAGGGTTTGATAATTTGGTTTGCGAATTTTCTTTAAGAAAGAAATTAGCATAAGCGGTTATTAATCTAAGGATTCAACTTTGCCTTGTCCTTGATTTATTTTATCAAAATCCAAAGCGCTTGTCATATTTTTTAGATTACCGCTTAACTCAGTTTCGGCTTCAAGATCATCGGCGCTGTAGTGGATAGAATTGGCTAATTCACAATTCTTACCAACCTGGCTCTGAGTTGGGGTAAGAGATATCTCCATGCCGGCTGAATAGGTCGCTTTTTCTCTAGCCAAACTATTTACAGTCCAGATCAGGAGATGACGATCGGCTTGATAAGAAATTATTCCGGCGTTTAAAGTTTTGTTTCCCGTAAAAACAACATTACTTGGTAATTTCGCAGTCATCAGAAAAGTGCCAATTTCATTACCAGAGTTTTCTGCTTTAAAAAATAGCCAGTAAGTAGTCGGGATTCCAACTATTGGCGGTATTGGGCCTGAGCCAAGTTGGTCGCCCTGCGGACTATGGTAATAAATCATTGTCTGGACTTTTAAATTACTTGGAGTCTTTTTTGGTATTCTTGTCTGGATATTTTCTTCAGTTGAAGTGGTGCTACTAGCAATCTTTTCTTGATGCACAACCGTGCCATGATTAGGAGTATTCGGTCGATAACCATTAACCCCAATCAATAAACTGATAAGAGTAATAATTACAGCCAAAAGAAAAAGATCAACACTTAAATGAAAATATCGCCCGCGATAAAATTTTTCGTAACGACGGATCAAGTGTCCGTGTGCTTTTTTGAATAAGTTCATATATTTTAGAAGTTAATAATACCAGCAAGAATTTCCGCTTTGCCGTCTTTGTTTATATCAGAAGCCGAAACACGAACGCCATTCTTAAAATCGTTGTCGTAAGCATAGAACTGAGATTTTAATTCACCAGAACCGTTATAAACAGCAACCTGAGGTCCTCCTCCTGGACCTGCCCCGACCATAATTTCTGCTATACCATCAGCATTAACATCTCCAGTGGCAACACTAGTTCCACCTTTAAAGTCACTTTCAAATACCGGAAATTGTTTTTTTAATTTTCCATCACTACTAAAAATTTTCACCTGAGAATTGAGACCATTTCCTGGAGTTACCACTATCTCTATTTTACCATCACCATCTAAATCGGCAACTGCTACCCGAACGCCACCTCTAAATGCTTTATCATAGGCGTAAAATTTCAAAAGTTGTTTCCCTTGGATATCGAAAATTTTAATCCATGGTTCGTTACCTTTTCCCGCCCCAACAACAATTTCTTTTTCCGATCCACCGAAGAAATCGGCTGACGCAAGAGTAACATTATTTGGATTAGGATCAGAATAGGCTTTGAAGCTTTTTAATAATTTACCTTGGCGGGTAATTGTAATATTTCCGCCAACTGAACTAATTGTTGCTTTGCCACCATTAAGATTAGTAATTAAAACTTGGGCGGAACCTGGAATACTGTCAAGATAAGTGAAATATCCATTCTGGACGTTTTGATTACGATCATCAAGTACGCGAACAAACTCACCGTTTGTAAAGGCGCTTTCTAATATTTCAGTATTTTTTTTCAAGAGAATAATTCCATCACCAGGTACTAATTTTACCCAGTTAGTTTTTTCTCCGCTATTTACTCCGGCATCCTGAGTACCTTGAATTTTTTCAAAATTTTCTTTTTTGAAAGAATAAGTTTGAGTTTTGTTAGTAGAATTTACAATAGCAACACCATTTTCGAAATCACGACGCCACAAACCACCAAGCCAAGTATTTTGGTTTTTATTTAACAAGTTGTAAGCCGTTGCCTGTGGTAGTCCTAGTTCAGTATCATATTCATCATACCACCAAGTCTGACCGTGGTTTGTCACATCATAGTCAAAACTAAAATATCCATCAGATAGCAAAGCGCTCGCTAATCCAAATCGGAATTTTCGATAATCAAATTGGTTTTTACTATAGGTATTAAGGGCTGCTAATTTCGGCGATTTTTGCGCATTGATTGATAATGAATACGATTTCATTGCATTAGTCCAACCACCATTACTAAATAGTGTTGGGAAATTCTCAAGAAGACGACCGTTTAGATCTTTTTCGAAGCGGGCATCGGCTTGGCCATTGGCAATAATCAAAAAGCTATTCCCTGTTTTAGCGCGAATTTGAGCTAATAAATTTTTTGAACCGTTCATCCAACGAGCATTTAAGTCGTTGGCTGAATCTTTTTTTTCATCACCATTTGCATCAATATTCCCGCCATTGAACCAGGAAATATCAGGCCATAGATTATCTAAAAAGACGCCATCCCAATATCCTGATGCTTTAATTTTTTGGTTAATAAAATTAGATAGATAACTATTCCATGAGTCCGCCCCGGTATTACTGCCATTTAGCATTAAGGTTCCAGACCAAAAAGAAAGTTTATTCCCGGCCTGGTCTTTTAACCAATAATTTTCCTTGATTCCCTCTCTCAATTCGGCACGCATTGGGGCGTAACCCGAGTTTACATATTCTAAAATTTCTTCCGAGGTAATATAGGCAACTATTTTAATTTTTGGATTTATTTCTCTAATTTTAGCCAGTTGTCTTGGACTGGTTTCCTGGTTTTCCATATCTAAAATTAGGAAGTCCCACTTGGCTAACTCCACTGCTTCGGCATCACTAATTTGATATTTTAAGTAATAATTAGCAATTTTTGGGGTCCCATCAACATCGGACGCTAACGAAAAAAGCGGCTGGAAGCCGATAAAATAGATTAATAAGGCAAAAATCGTAATTTTTATAGTCTTTTTTGGCATAAATTTAGCTAATATTTCTTCCCTCTAATATACCACAAAGATTTAAAGGTGTCAAGTTTACCATTGACAACGATGATATAAAAAAGCTACAAGAATACTCTTGTAGCTTTTGATGCAAATTTTCTTTTTTAGCAGGCATTGTAATTACTGATCTTAGCCGTGTCTTCAGGCAAGAAAGTCTTATCTACAGCAATAATGCGTCCACCGTCGTCAGCTACTTCGCGAGATACTTTTTGTAATTCGCATGAGCCTTTGTTTGTGATTAAAATTAAAATCATGAGTTTGTCCTCCGTTTTTTAATGAATAGAAACTTTGACTGTAATAATATTTTATCAAAACATATTATGTTTGTAAAGTTGGTTAAAATTTTAAAAAAGCTGGATTTTTTATGTCCAGCTCATTCGCTACCGAATCACTTCTAATAATTTTGATAGTGATTCTTTGTAGTTATTGTTTTCATCTTTTATGACGTAGCCGTCAAGATATTCTTTATTCGCCGGTTCATTGCCAGAAAAACAAAATACTTTAGCAGTTGTGTTTAGTTCTTTGATTAATTTTGCCAGCATATTACTATCCTTTAAAGAATCATCCACCTTCTGGATAACTCTTCCGCGATGAATAGAAGATTCATCATAAAACATGTTGCTACAGACTACATTTATTTCTTTTTGTTTGTGAGCCAAGTCAACAGCGAAGTCAAATGAATCCGTTGCGATGATAGAAGCTTCTGGAAATTCTTGGCGAAAAATCATCTTCAAAATATCTAGCCACTCAGGGATAGATTGCACGATTAAAATTACTTTTTTCATTATTTTTGTTCGATTTGGTGATAAATATTATTTGTTAATGTAACTTTATAATCTAGCACTATTATTGAGTTTTTGTCAATTGTAAAAATTAGCTATCCATGTAACGATCTTGTTCGAAAAAAAGATCGTAATTAAATACGATCAGGCATTTAAGATTGCCTAAAAAAGCAGAAAGCCTCCAGTGTGAACAGGAGGCTTATTAAATTTATTTCTTCTTTAATTCCCAAAGGTCTTCGGGGAGATATTTGTGGAGCACTGTCGGTACTTTTACTGTCCCCTCAGCGGTCTGAAATTGCTCTAGGATCGCTGGGAATAGTCGACTGGTGGCTAAACCGGAACCATTCAAAGTATGAACAAATTCGTTCTTTCCGTCGTTGTTCTTGAAACGAATATTTGAACGACGAGCCTGGTAATCCAAAGCATTAGAAACTGAGCTGACTTCTTTGTAGATCTCCATGCTAGGAATCCAGACTTCAAGATCAACTGTTTTTGCCATCGCAGCGGAACAATCACCGGCTGCAAGTTGGCTAATTTGAAAATGGAGACCAAGACCTTCAACCATTTCTTTTGCCGAGGTAACTAACTCATCAAAGGCAGTCCATGAATCTTCTGGTTTGGTGAATTGAAACATTTCCATTTTATTAAACTGGTGTCCACGGATCATTCCTCGCTCTTCTTTTCTGTAAGATCCTGCTTCACGACGAAAACAAGCGGAATATGCATAATATTTCAAAGGTAATTCTTCGGTTGGTAGGATTTCATCTCGATGGTAATTATTCAACATCATTTCGGAGGTTGCATTCAAGCAAAGTTTGTCTTCTGTCCAAAATAAATCATCACGGAATTTTGGTAAATGGCCGGAAGCATAAGCCGAAGATTCGTTTAGTAAATATGGCGGTAAAATAAAGCTATATTTTCTTTTATTGTGATGTTCGGTGAAATAATTTAATAAAGCCCACTCTAATTGAGCGCCCGCTCCCTTATAAATCCAAAAACCAGCACCAGACATTTTGGCAGCTCGTGGATAATCGATTAAATCGAGTTCAGTGGCTAATTCAACATGATCCTTGGGAGTGAAATCAAATTTCGGTTTTTCACTAAATGTATAAATTTCGCGGTTATTTTCTTTCCCTCCCGCAACAACATCATTAGCCGGCAAATTTGGCAAAGCCGACATCTTTTCTTTTAGAATTAATTCTATTTCATTTAACTTTTCTTCTTCAATTTTAATCTCTTCACCCAAAGACTTCATCTTAATAATTGTTTCTTCGTTGGGTTTTTCTTTGGACGAACGGTTTCTTTCGCTCTTTTTTTCTTCCATTGATTGTAAAATCACGCGGCGAGAGTTATCTAATTCAATTATTTCTTCCAAATTAAAGTCATCCGCGGACATTCTTTTTAGAAGTGCGGTACTCACTCTAGCTGTTTCTTCTCTGATTAATTTTAGATCTAACATATTTTTTAACTTATGATTTCACCACCAAAATTTTGGAGAAAACTATTAATAAATGAATTTCCTTCGGGGATTTTTGTTTCTATCTTTTTTTCGTCATTACTAATTATTTCCGAAGTATCACGAGGAGTAATAACAATACTGTCATCCAGACGCACCTTAATTTTAATTTTTGCCGCATAAACTTCTTGCAAAGTTTTTTCAATGAGATCTCTAATTTCAACTTGGCCAACTCGATCACTGTGAAGTTTGTATTTAAATCCAAGAGTTAAAATTCCATCGCTTATTCCTTCTGGCTTTGAATTCTGCATGACAAATGATAGAGAGTGGTTTAGATGTTTTATTTTAATCAAAAACTCAACCCATTTTTTGTCCAACTCATCTGCGTCGATAGTCGCCGCATCTTTTAACTTAATATTTTGGGTTTCAGGTGTTGGAGTTGTCGGTGTTTCAGGTGATACTTCTTCATTTTTTATTGAAACAGGCGCTACTCTCGTCGGGGTGATGGTGTTTTTTGCTGGTAACGCAGTTTCCTGACTTAAGCACATTTCAACAATTGCTAATTCCAGGGGTAATTGAATGATTAGGGAGTTTTTTTGTTCTCCAGCCAAAGAATTAAATCTTTTGGCAAAATGAATGATATTTTCCAAACTGAGTTTCTCCTGGAGTTCATTGATTTTTAATTCCAAACTTTCACCAAAATCTAAGCCAACATTTTCTGCCAATCCAGGGCTTACTTTATTGAGTAATAATTTTCGGATTAGTTCCACCGTTTCTGAAATGAAATTTTTAATATTAACGCCACTATCCAATAAGCCATTGACTAGTCGCAAAGCCTTTGTCGTATCTTTTCGTGCTAAATATTCTAAAAGTTCTAAAATTTCACGATTATTATTTTTTGGTAAAACTAAAGCCGCCTTTTCTTGATCAATCTTTTTTCCGCTAATAGCAATTATTTGTCCCAAAATACTTTCGGCATCGCGAAGATGACCGCCAGAATACTGGGCAATTGCTGCTAGCACATCTGCTTCGGCTTCGATTCCCTCTTTCGCAACAATTATTCTTAATTTTTCGACGGTATCAGCCAAACTAATTCTTTTAAAGTCAAAACGTTCGCAACGAGAAATGATAGTCAAAGGAACTTTATGAATTTCAGTTGTACACAAAATAAACAAAATATGTGCCGGTGGTTCCTCCATGATTTTCAATAAAGCATTCCAAGCAGCTGTTGAAAGCATATGGACTTCGTCGATGATAAATACTTTATATTTATGGCCATTTGGTGCCAAGCGAGCTGACGCAATAATGTTTTCGCGAACATGGTCAACGCCGGTATTTGAAGCTGCGTCTATTTCGATCACATCAAGATTCTTTCCTTGGCTGGAGCTCACACAAGACGGACAATGGTTGCAAGGATCTGCTTCCCCATCCTTTCTCTCTTCGCAGTTAACTGCTTTAGCAAAAATTCTCGCTAAAGTTGTTTTACCAACCGCTCTTGGACCACAAAAAAGATAAGCCCCACCGACACGGTTGGCGATAAGTTCATTTTTAATGGTAATTTTTATGTGATTTTGACCAAAAACCTGTTGAAAGTCTTGCGGACGGTAATCACGATATAATGTGGACATAGGGCTTTATTTTAAACTATCAGGGCGCGTCTGGCAATCTCTGCTTCAACAATGCTGCGGTCTTGGCCGTATTTTAAACGGGAGAGTGTCCGAATTTTATCACAAATTTCCGGTCTTTCCGTGCCATAGATAGGCCAAATTGGCTGAAGGGAGAAAGGTCTTAAGGCGGCGTTATCAACTAAGAGTTTCAGATAAGCCGTACCTTTTGGTACATTTACTAAATCAAATTCATTAAAGACTGGTCCGAATTCTTTAATTAGAAACTCGGCATCTTCCGCACCAACCTTAAAAGCGATCATTGTTCCAACGTTCCCAAAAACTGCGTCCTTAATTTCGGTATTATTATTTTTACTTAGCTGACCGATATACTGATGGGCAATAATTAAGCCTAAACCATATTTTCTGGCCTCAGAAAGAATTTGGCAAATAGAATTGGTGGTGAAATTTTGAAATTCATCAATGTAAAGATAGAAATCTTTTCTTTCCTTTTGAGGCATATCGGTGCGTGAGAGAGCCGCCATTAAGATTTTACCAACAATAATCATGCCCAGAAGATAAGTGTTCATTTCACCAATTACCCCTTTCGGAATGTCAACCAAAATAATTTTCTGAGTGTCCATGGCATTTCGAAAATTAAAGGAACTATTTTGTTGACCAATAATCGTTCGCATCATGTCGTTAGAAACAAAAGAGGTTAATTTGGAAGTAATGTAAGGAACAATGTTGGCTAAAGCAGCGTCTCCGCCAGCTTTGTCCGCTTCTTTTCGCCAAAAATCAACAACGGTGGAATTCTTACATTTGGATAATTTCATTTTGCGGAAATTTTCATCAGCCAAGACTTTCGGAATTTCCAAGAGAGTGGAGCCAGTTTCCGGGTCGTCCATGATTAATAAAAGAGCATTTCTCATATACTGCTCAAACATTGGACCACCAGTTGCTTTGAGATCGTAGAGCTTATCAAAAATTCCAATCATCTCGTTGATCACAAAAGATTTCTGTTCTGGGTAGCGCGGATCGTATTCTAATAAATTTAGGGCGAATGGCCTTTGCATGTCGGCCGGGGAAAAGACAATAACATCCTCAGCGCGTTCAAGGGGAATACGGGACAAAACATCAGTAATCAAATCTCCGTGCGGGTCAAAAACACAAACACCACGACCATTTTCGATGTCCTGGACGATCATGTCAGTTTGAAGGACAGATTTACCAACACCAGATTTACCAATGATGTAAGTATGACGAAGTCGATCAGCATCTTTGAATCGGATTTCTTTTTTGATACCGCGATAGGTATTATAACCAAGAATTAAACCTTCGTCAGGAACCTCGCTTGGTGCTGGCGCTACTTTCGAGGTTAGCCAGAGAATGTTAGGTGTTTCCGCATTTTTTAACGGAAAATGAAACAAGCTCGCCAATTCTTCAGTATTTAATAATGAGCCAACCCCATCATCAAAACGTCGATAAATGAAATCTGAAATTTGTCGTGGAGATTTTGTGGCTCTTGAAAGGCTGTTGCCGTAAGAGTAATGGTTGTATTCCATGAACGAGTCACTAATATTGTTGAGGTATGCTTCAGACTTAGTTTTGCTAAGTGTGCTCACAACCAGTCGAATATTAACATCAAGGCCCGCTTTGGAGTTTTTTGCTTCCATGCTTTTTAATAAATCTTCCTCTTGGGGAGTTAAACGCCTTGGGTTACTCGACACTTCCTTACTAGCTGGTTTAAATAGGTCAAGAATTTCATACAATAAAATCCCTTTCTTTAAACCTTCTTTGACGGAATTTTTTCGTTGGATTGCTCCGATAATTTTTCTGGCAGTATTATGCCATTCTTTTTTAGCGCTTCGCACCACATACTGAATAGCAATACTCTCGTCTTTCTCGAGTTTTGAAATAATATTTATTAGAGAGTTCATTGGATCAACTTCCATTTTCTGATATGTATGCAGAGGAAAAACAAAACTTTTTTTTGTCTTCAAATAAGATCCAATAATTTGGCTCTCCGGAGTAAAAATATTGTAGTCAGGTACCTGCTCAATGGAGGCATCGGGGTAATGAGCGTGAATCTGTTGTTCAAGGTAACGGGTTTTATCCGGTGGCATCACAACAAAAAAAGCAATTTTGTTATTGCTTGCAACTATCTCAAATGAGAAATGATCACCTCGTCCGTATAACCAGGCATGAAAACCCCCTTCGGCTTTCAATCCTCCGATACTACTAAAAATTGTTTCACCGTGAGCGATTTCTTCACGAAGCTGCTGTGTGGTGAATTCTTGTCCTTGGTCTTTTGGCTTATCTTTTGGCAGTCGAACTAAAAAGACTGCGTGTTGGTGGTAGCTATTTTTAACAGATTGCCGAAAGACGATGCCTCGAGCAATTAATATAGAAACAATGAAACCAAAAAAAACTACACCAATATTTATCAACAAATTTAAACCAGGGTCAAAAGCGAACATAGTTATTATAAAAATTAACGTTCTTTATTTATTTCCATTATCTTATCGGCTTTTATCTTGGCGTCTTGCTCAAGAAAAAATTTATTAACCCCAGGAATGATGGATAGCCATTTTTTAATTAATTTAGCTAAAAAATCGAGGCTCAGTTTTCCTTTCTCGATTAACTCATTAATTTTTTTGACAGTTTTCTCACCCTCAACTTTGAATTCCTGTTGTTTATTTGGCGGTAGTTTAACAAAAATATCACCCAAACCATCAGAAAGGATGCGATCAATTGCCTCTTCTCTTTGTTGAGCGGCTGTTTTGATGACCGGACGACTTTTTCTTCTAATTTCTCCAATTTGTTCGGTTGTGAGGTTTTGTTCGTCTTCTTTTGCGCCCTGGCTCCCGGCTTGTTCGGCAGAATTTTCGGGACTTTTGGGTTTTTCTTGAATTACTTCTTTTTGAGGTAAAACTTCGGGTTGCTTATGATGTTCTCCCGGTTTTTCAAAGATATTATCCATATTTTAAAATTAACCCCCTTATATTTTAGGAGACAGTAATTGCTTCAACTGGGCAGGCGGCGGCTGCTTCTTTTGCGCAATCAATATTATTACCAATTACCTTTGATTTTCCGTCGTCAGCCATGGCAAACACTTCAGGACATAAACCCGCACACATTCCACAGCCGACGCATGTTTCTTGATTAACTTTAATACTCATATTTATTCAATTTAGTTTAATAGATGTTTTTATTATAGCATATAACAAAAAAATAAGAATATCTCTATTTATCGAGCTAAAATTGACATAAAAAAGGCCACAATTTCTATCACGTGGCATCAAGGTTGACACTTTTTCTGATGTTTGCTATTTTTAGGATGTTACTCAATTACTATTTATTTAAGAAAAACTGACAAAGCGCTGCTTTTGTTTGGTTTGCGTCTAAACGTATGGCACATAAGAAAGCCGGCGGTTCAACCGCGCTGGGTCGAGATTCACAAAGCAAAAGATTGGGCGTCAAGCTATCCGATGGCCAGCATGCTAAACCGGGGGCAATTATTATTCGCCAACGTGGCACAAAATACCATCCTGGTACTGCTGTTCGTCGTGGCAATGATGACACTTTGTATTCCGTGGAACATGGTTTTGTAAAATTTGCAACCAAAAAATTAATCAAATTTGATGGCGCAATTAAAACAACCAAAATTGTTAATGTCTTCCCAACAAAAACTATCGATGGCAAAGTAATCAGTACTATTGCTCCAAGAGTGAAAAAAGTTGTGAACAGAACTTCCAAAAAAGTTACCACAAAGTAATTTTTCTCAAAGATATGAAAAAGACCACTTTTGCGAGTGGTCTTTTTTTTGATTTTGATATTTTACTTTTTCAAATACTCTTTCCGTCTTCTCTCTTCAAAATGTTCAATAGCATAACGAAGCGCAGTCCGGGGCATTATCTTAATATTTTTATCCAGAAAATCTTCTAAATGTTTTCTTGAAACTCTTTTCCCAACCTCTCTCAGCATCCAGCCAACAGCCTTATGCATTAAATCCTGAGTATCGTTAAGAAGTATTTCTGCGAGCTCAAAAGTTTCTCGAAAACTTCCCTTCTTAATAAAGCTAAAGGAGGAAAGAATTGCGATTCTTCTTTCCCAAAGATTTTTTGAAACTGCTAATTTTTTCAAGATTATAAAATTCTCTGGGTAACGGACGCAGAAATCACCCACGATATTTGGTGCTGATAAATCAACGAGATCCCAATTATTTATCTTCTTGGCGTTAGCGAGATAAAATTTAAATATTTTTTCTCTCTCCTTGTCGTCCTTTGCTTTTTGGTAATTAGCAACCAAAACCAGTATCCCGGCCAGACGTACTTCGTGATATTTATTAGTAATTAACGATTTAATTTCGCTCATTGATAGTCCAACAAAATCTTTGGCTATTTTTCTAATCACTGGGACATTGATTCCAAGGAAGAAGTCACCTTCTCCGTATTGTCCGGGGCCAGTCTTAAAAAACCTTCCAAGAATCACTGACTTATCTTGATTTTTTTCGGCACTGAGAATTTTGATTAAAGATGTTGAGGTTAATTGGCTCATATTGATATCCTAATATTCAATTTTTATATTAAAAGCTTCGAGTAATAACAAAGCTTCTGGATAAGAAAAATTTGCTTGTTTGAGTTTATTATTAACTGGATTGATATAAAATTCTTTTGCTCCGCTAAAGTTTGCTTTTTCTAAATTAGTATTTTCAAATTTGCTGCCAGAAAAATTAGATTTTGAAAAATTAGCACCATTAAGATTAGTGTTAATAAAATCCGTTTCCTTTATTTCGCAGTTTGTAAAAATGCTGTTTTTTATTTCCAGCTTACTAAAATCACAAAGCATGATTTGGCAGTTATTAAAGGACCAGCTCATCAGTAATGGGTTAATCTTTGTAAAAATTACACCAACTAATTTACAACTCTCAAATTTTACTCCCTGGAGACTGCATTCATTTACTCGGATGTTAGAAAGATTGCAATTAATAAAACTGCAGTCGACAAAAGATGAACCAGTAAATTTGCTGCCACTAAAATCGCACTTTGAAAATTGGCAATCAGTGAACTCCTTGTCACTCAAATCTTGTCCAGGACAAACAATTTTGTGAAATTCACTGTTATTGTATGATCGTGGTAAGAATTTTTCTTCCATAGATTTTAGTAGTGATATTCTTTGTTGGCGAGAATTAAAGCGGCACGGTAGATTTGTTCCAAAAGAACAACTCGCGCTAATTCATGAGGCATAGTCAATTTTGATAAAGATATTTTCGGGTATTTTTGGCGTAGTTCTTTTCCCCAGCCCAACGCGCCAGCAACAACCAAAGTAATTGGACCGTCAATTTTCTCAAATGATTTTGCAAAAGAAATCGAATCATATTCAACTCCTTCCTCGGCAAGAAGAAACACGGCGGAACTGCTTCTTTTGGTTATTACTTCCTGAAGACGATCTGCTTCCTCTTTTTTGGCCTTATCTTTAGTGCTAGCGCTAAAAGAAGAGGCCTTTATCTCTATCGTTTCTAAGCGCGCGAAAGGCTTTAATCTTTTTAAATAATTTTCGGCAATTTTTTTGTGATTTTCATCCTTAATTTTTCCAACAGTAATTAAAGTAATGTCTAGCATATTTTATAAGTCATAAATTACTCCTTGCTCAGGAATTATTGATTCCGAGCTGAATTTTTTATCGACAAAATCGGCAACTGCTTGATTGCTAGAGTCTTCTCCGTGAACAACAAAAACTGTTCTTGGTTTTGGGTTTTTCAAAGAATTCAGCCAAAGCTCCAACTCATGTTCACCACTATGAGCAGAAAAAGAGTCAGCAGTACTAACTTTAATTTTGACATCAAACTCTTGGTTTTCAATACGCACTGTTTGGGCGCCATCTTGTAGTTTTCGGCCGAGCGTACCTTCTGATTGATAAGAGACAAATAGCAGTTGAGCGTTTGTATTATATATTTCGTGTATTAAATGTTTTGGCATACGTCCACCGTTTAACATCCCACTGCCGGCCATGATAATTTTTGGTGGGTGCATTTTAGTGAGTTGACGAGATTCTTCTGAATCTTCGATTATATTAAACCCTGGAAAAGAAAAAATATCATCGCCGCTCCTGATAGTTTTTTTTGCATCTTCATCGAAGTAATCTTCATACTTTTTGTAAATATTAAGCGCTCGAGTGGCTAGTGGGCTATCTAAATAACAAGATACGAGTGGCACTTGATGAGTTTCTACTAAATTATTTAATTCATAGATAATTTCCTGCACCTTTTCTAGGGCGAAGATTGGAATAAGTAGCACACCCTGACGGCTCGCCGTTTCTTTAATTGCTTGACGCAATTTAATAATTCCCTCTTCTCGGTTTTCGTGCTCTTTCCCACCGTATGTCGATTCTATAACAACGAAATCAGCTCCCTTTAGTAACTCGGGGTCATTCATTAGGGGTGCCGGGGGATTACCTAGATCACCGGAAAAAAGAATAACCTTTTCTTTGCCAAGCTCCTTAACTAATAGCTTAAATGAGCTTGAGCCAAGAATATGTCCAGCGTCATAAGCAATAAAAGACAATTCCGAGTTAACTGTAAATTGTTCGTGATATTTTATAGTATGGAAAAGTTTCATTATTCCAGCGACGTCGTCTTCGGAAAATATTGCCGGAACATCTTGTTCTTCGGCATTTTCGGTAATAATTTTTAAAGTATCAAGGAGGATGATTTCTGTTAAATCCTTGGTTGGTGGCGTGCAATATATTCTTCCACGAAAACCTTCACGGTATAGCTTTGGCAAGCGTCCACAATGATCTAGGTGGGCGTGGGTGAGTAAAATGAAATCTATTTCCGAAGCCTCAAACGGAAAAGGATCACGATTACGATCTTGAATCAGATGATCTCCTTGGAAAAATCCGCAGTCTATTAGCATCTTAAATTTTTCTCCAGTTAGACAGGCGCAAGAACCAGTAACTTCGCGACAAGCGCCATGGAATGAGAGCTTCATAAAAAATATTATTAATAATGATGTGTAAATTATAACAGGAAACCAAAGAAAAGTAAGCCCGGTTTCCATATATTTGACAAAAATTGCTAAAAAAATTATTATCTAGAGACGCAATATATTTAACAACTTAATACATTTAGCCATGACAACTGCAGATTTCTTATCATATATGTCAGAGAACAGTTTTCTAAATGAATTGACGACTATTCTTCCTAAGGATTATCTTGAACCAAAGGAGGGTGTCCATCGAAATGAATTATTAATTGATAAGCTCAATACTCCGGAAAAAATAGTTTTTACCGCGCTCGGAAGACGGACAGAAGAGCTAGCAAAAGCCTGGGAAAAACTAGCAAACGAGTTTGAAGGCACAGAATCTGAGTGGAACAAAATTGAGACATTTCCGAACGAAGAAATCCTATTCTTATCTAAAAGAATAGCTGATTTTTATAATTTACTTTCTTCAATGTTAGAAAAACGTTTAAAAATTTCGCTAGATAAAGTGAATGTTCGAAAAGGATTTCTTATTGTTAAAGAAAAGGGGCCTTCAGAAACCAATATTAGATATAATTTAGCCAAGCAAATCGGCTATAATTTAGGGTTAGACGCTAAAAATTAAATAATAAACTGTCATCACTGACAGTTTTTTTGTTTTAAAAATTTCTACTATCATAAGCCCAGTGCATCACTGCCTGTCTTTGACGTGGCCGACAATTCAAATCACCCGCTCGGCAATTATTTTTTATCGCAATTACATGTCTCCTCATTGCTTTCCAACGCCTAATTTGTCTTTCGTCTTCCTTTCCCAACCTACGCCCAAGATAATAACGGCAGTACCACTGAAACCATCCTCGAGGGTCGTTTTCGTTAATCCATCCTTTCTCACGCCAATAATTTAAAGAAGTACTAGCTTTTACCCTAAAGTAATTTAATTTTTTATCGGCTTTATCGCTAGAAAACTTTGCATTTTTAAACCAAAAGGTCGGAAATTCGGAACGACAATCACGCAAATACCTGCCACCAAAAACTCCCAGAGAGAGCATCTCAATTGGTGTTAGTTCCGGCTTAAAATCAGGCGAAAAATTAGAATTAGTCGATTCTGTTAATTGATATCGATAATTTTTCTGCATTTTATCATTAACAATGATAGTTTTTATAACTTTTTTCATATTATTATTTATCTATTTTATCACAAATGAATATTCCCTCATAATTATTGGTATGTTATAATAGAATTGTCTAATATCATTGTATTTATGAGAAAAAAATTTTTCATTGTGTTTGGCGCGGTTTTAGTTTTGGCTGTTTCCTATTTATTAATCATTAATCCGTTGATATATTATCGTATCGGACGAGGGAATTTACCCTATTTAGATGTCAGTCCTATGTATAAATTTAATGAGCAGGCAGATAGTAAGCCGCTAACATATGTTGCCATGGGAGACAGTTTAACCTATGGCGCAGGGGTAAATAATTTTAAGGAGTCATACTCATATCTTATTGCTCAAAAATTAGCCAATAACAACACGGGAGTCAGGCTACTCCCGCTCGCTTTTCCTGGTTACAAGTCCGGCGATTTACTGGGAAATCTTTTAGTCTCCGCGGTTAGTGCACAACCAGACATTGTCACCATTATGATTGGTGTCAATGATATCCATGGTCGAGTGCCGATAACAGAATTTAAAGATAATTATCAAAAAATTATCACAAAACTAAAATCTGATCCGAAAACAAAAATATATTTAGTAAGTATTCCATTTATCGGCGATTCTAATCTGATGCCCTTCCCTTACCAAGAATATTTTGTGGCTCAGACCAAAGAATATAATGAACAAATTAAATCATTAGCGAAAGAAAATAAAGTGACATTTATTGATATCACTACCGATACTTTAGAAACATTTGAGAAATCTGGGACGCATTATTCAGTTGATCGTTTCCATCCTTCCGCGGAAGGTTATAAATTATTTGCAAAATTAATCTATGAACATCTTAGTAAATAACCCAGTCCAGGCAACCATTATTTTTAGTGCGATTTTGCTGGTTGGTATTCTAGTTAGTATTCGTTGGCGGAAGGATCAGGGCATCTTAAGTCCCGACGTTTCTCAAGAATTAAAAGGAGTCGCAATTTTGCTTGTAGTTTTTAGTCATATTGGCTATTTTTTGGCGAGCGATACCAGATTTCTCTTCCCACTTTCGATCGCGGCTGGTGTTGGGGTCAATATGTTTTTGTTTTTATCGGGTTATGGATTAACTATTAGCTCTACAAAATCTGACGACACTATTTTGCAAAATTATCGTCGTCGCTTGGGCAAGCTCTATGTGCCGATGTGGATTACCGGAATTATTTTTGTAATTTTAGATTTAGTTTTATTGGGAAAAACATATCAATGGCAATACCTAATGAATTCGGCTCTTGGCTTTTTCTCCAGTGTAAATTTGTACGCTGACCTGAATTCTCCTCTCTGGTATTTTACATTAATTATCTTTTATTATCTCCTTTTTCCAGTTGTTTTCTTTAAAAAACTACCCTGGCTTTCAGCCCTAGTTCTTTATCTCGTTTCTTATTTAATTGTAAATGATCCGCCAAGCATTATTTATGGCGTTGTTCATATGTATAAGATTCATTTAATTGCTTTCCCATTGGGAATGATTTTTGCATGGATTCTAGCAAAACCGTCGATAATTAATATATTTACAAAAATAAATGAGAAAAAATATTGGCTTGCTAGAGTTTTTCTCGTTTTGCTCTCAATCGTTATCGCGGTTTACACAGCCTTTCATTCAAATGTTGGGCTAGGGATTCGCGAGGAGTTGATGAGTATGGTTACGGTTTTGGCATTATCCCTAATTTTTATCTTAAAAAAAGTTAGCTTCAAATCATTCTACTGGATTGGCTTTTTTTCTTATGAAATATATTTACTGCATTGGCCAATTATGTATCGTTTTGATTTCTTATACAAATACACGCCAAGTTGGCTGGCAACCGCTTTATACCTCCTAATATTTATTGGGTTGGGCTGGGTACTTCAACTAGTGACGGGGTTAATTTTGAAAAAGAAGAAGGTGATAGCGAAGTAAATTTATTCCAAGAAGGGGCTGATATAGCCCTTTTTTGTTAGATAATTCAATATTCTATATATTGACAGATATTGAAATATGCAGTAGTATCAAAAGTTAAATTAGTGCTTTAAAAAACAATATCTTAATTTAATTAATTATAGAACACAGCTAAGACTAGTTGTGTTGTTAGTTAATTAAATTATTTTATTTATAAAAAAAATTTATCATGAAAAAGTTGTCAATGTTACTGATCGCGCTAGTTCTAATCTTTAGCGCCAGAGGACAGAGCTCTGCTACGGAAAACAAAAAAACGATTAGCCCAACAGTGTGTGAGAAAATTCAATTATTCAAAGCCGCTAAGACTGATGCTGATAATTTGTTAACCGAAATTAAAAGTAATTATAAAAATTACGAAAAACAATGGAAAAAGGTAATTAGCTTTAAAGCAGAGTATCCCAACGGGTCACACCTTGTTGGACTGGGAGTTTCTGGATTTGGAGCTTTAAGCGAAATGAGAATTTCTACAGCGTTAGTAACGCTGCAATACGCCTCAGATTTGCTCAACGAAAAAGAAAGAAAAGAGTTAAATAAAATAATTGAAGATATAAATTTTTATCACTCAATTAACCTTTATATTCTTGATGAGCTCCGAGAGATCTCAATTTAACAAGCGGAATAATTATTTTAAAAAGACTATTTATCTTAAATAGTCTTTTTTATTGAAAATTATAGTTTTATACAAAAATTACAGTCATCCACAGTATTATTCAATCGCCTTTAACAGTTCCTTGATGCCCAATTTTTTCTCAGCAGAAAATGGAATAACCAAATGATCGCCAATTAATTCCTGAATCTTTTTGAATTTGACTTGGAATTCTGATTTCTTTAGTTTATCAATTTTATTAGCGATAACTACCAGTTCTTTCTTAGCATCTTCGAGGGCGATTAAGATCTCCAAATCATCCTTGGTCGGGCCAACCTTGGCATCGATAATCAAAACTACTTTTTTTTGTTCAGCGCCAGATAGAAAAAAGTACCATTTTACTAATTCATGGATTTTATCCCGTACTTCCTTTGGCGCTTTAGCAAAACCATAGCCAGGGAGATCAACTAAATAAAATTTATTGTTAATCAAAAAGAAATTTGCTTGCTGAGTGCGCCCCGGAGAACAAGAAACTTTAGCCATTCCCTTCTTGCCGGTGATAACGTTAATGGTGCTGGATTTACCAACATTTGAGCGGCCAATAAAAGCAACCTGCGCCAAGCCATTGTGCATAATTTTGTCTTCTCCGACAACGCCTTTGATAAATTCAACTGTTTCAATTTTCATAAATTTTTGATTAAAGGCCTAGCAGCTGAATTATAACGCCAGCAAAAACACTAATGGAAAATAATAAGGCAATGATTTTCCAGACTTCACGGCGACTCTTTTCCTCCTTAAATAATACCAATAATCCCAAGCCACCGCTAGCACATAAGCCAGCAATCACTGAGCCGTAACTAATTGCCCCCTTTAGATATAATTCGGTAATTGCAACTGAGGAAGCACAATTTGGAATAAGGCCAACCAGGGCTGCTAAAAAAGGCTGAAAAATACTGTTACCTAAAAATAATTTATTTAATTTTTCTGGACCAAGTTTGAAGAAAATAAGATTAATCAGAAATGAAGCGGTGAGAATAAAAGAAAATATTTTTAGAGTATGAATAATTGGATGAATAAACAATTCTTTTAATCTAAATTTTTTAGTTGTGGCGCAGGTGTGATGTCCGCAACAAGCAGTTTCATCAACAATTTCTTCATGATGATGACTTGGATCATCGCTCCCCTTTTCATATGATTCAATATGGTCCAAAGTTTTTTGATTTTTCTTTCGAAAAAGATAGTCGATACTATAGCCAGCAAAAATTGCAATAATAACTTTCGTAATAATTAAAGGCAAAAGAATTATTGCTTTATTCGGTTGAGAAAGAATAACTGGAATCGCTTCGTCCGAAGTTGCCAAATATACTGCCAATAAAGTACCGATAGTAACTAAACGTTGGGAGTACAAAGCGGTCGTAATCACCGAAAAGCCACATTGTGGTAAAGAACCAGCTGCCGCACCAAGTAAGGGGCCGGCTGAACCAACTTTTTGAACAGACTTGCGAATCTTGTTGCCGTAGCGATATTCTAATAGTTCAATGCCGATGTAAATAACCAACAAAAGCGGCAACATTTTTGCTGAATCAATTAGGGCGTCTAAAAATATTTCAATCATATAATAAAAATTTATTGGCACTTTTTGCAAAGTCCGTAGAATTCCAAGGAGTGATCCAGGACCTTAAAACCGTCTTCCTGGCGGATTATGGCCTCTTGCTGGCATAACTCGTGGTTAGCCGCCAGAGTCTTGACTTGGTGGCATTTCAGACAAACCAGATGATGTCGGTGTTCTTCTGATAATTCAAAAAGCACGGTTTTGCCAAGCAACTTTACCTCTCGCACAAAACCATTCCCCACTAGATAAGCTAGCTCACGGTAAACCGTTGTTCGATTAACGATTAGCGAGGCATTTCTTAAGTGGTTAATTATTTCTGTCGAAGAAAGTGGTTGCTTAGCCGAAAGCAAATAATCCAGAATCGCAATTCTGGTCTTGGTAATTCGACCACCACGGTTTCTTACTTTTTCTAATAATTCATTCAAGCTCATAATAGTTAGTAAAAACACTATAACGCAACACGGTTGCGTTTGTCAAATCATAGCTAACAAAAAAACCCGTATCTCAACGAGCTTTTTCTAAGTTTTCACTATTTCAATTAAAATTCAGCGTTCTTTGGGGTTCTTGGGAAAGGGATAACGTCTCGAATGTTTGCCATGCCCGAAAAATACATGATTGCTCTTTCAAAGCCAAGACCAAAGCCAGCGTGTTGAACTGAGCCATATTTGCGCAAATCCAAATACCACCAATAATCCTCAACTTTCAAGCCAAGCTCTTTGATGCGGGCCTCCAGGAGCTCGTAACGTTCTTCGCGTTGGCTACCACCAATAATCTCGCCAATTCCTGGAACAAGTAAGTCCATTGCAGCCACAGTTTTTCCGTCGTCATTTTGGCGCATATAGAAAGCTTTGATTTCTTTTGGGTAATCGGTCAAAAATACTGGCTTACCAAAAATCTTCTCGGTCAAATATCTTTCGTGTTCGGTCTGAAGATCAATTCCCCAAGCAACTGGGTAAACAAATTTTTCACCACTCGCAATTAATTTTTCAACGGCTTCGGTGTAAGTTAAGCGAACGAAATCAGAGTTCAAAACGCCATCGAGACGTTCCAGCAATCCTTTGTCGATAAACTTATTAAAAAAATCCATCTCCTCTGGTAATTCTTGAAGGATGTAGCGGATTAAATATTTGATTAGCTTCTCGGCTAAATCCATGTCATCACGCAAGTCAGCGAAGGCCATTTCTGGTTCCAACATCCAAAATTCACAGGCGTGGCGAGTGGTGTTTGAATTTTCAGCACGAAAAGCTGGACCAAAAGTATAAACAGCGTTCAAGCCGTTAATCAAAGTTTCTGCTTCTAGCTGTCCGCTAACAGTCAGGCCAGTTTTTTTACCAAAGAAATCTTGAGAATAATCAATCTTCCCTTCCTTATCTTTGGGGATTGGTTTTTCGAGGTCCAGCATTGATAGACCAAAAACCTCGCCAGCACCCTCGGCGTCACTAGAAGAAATTACTGGTGTTTGAATATAACTAAAACCTTCTTCTTGAAAGAACTTGTGAATACCAAAACTAACCACTGAGCGCAGGCGGAAAACCGCGGCAAAAGTATTGCTGCGACCACGCAAATGAGCGATAGTGCGTAAAAATTCAAAACTATGTCCTTTTTTCTGAAGAGGATAATCAGCGTCAGAAGTCCCAAGGACTTTAATTTCCGAAGCCTTCAATTCAAAAGGTTGACCCGCAGCTGGAGATTCGATAATGGTACCGGTGATTTCCAGAGAAGAGCTAATAGCGATTTTTTCTAATTCAGTGAAGTTTGATAAATTATTATTAAACACAACCTGAAGGCCTTTAAAAAACGAACCGTCATTTATCTCCATGAAGGCAATATCGCCTGAAGAGCGAACGGTGCGAACCCAGCCAGCGACAGTCACTTCTTTGTTCAAGAAGGTTTTTGAGTCACGGTGCAAACTTTTAATAGTAGTGTATAACATAAGGAATGAAATAAGATTGAACTATTTTACTTTGGCAATATTAACATAAATATCAGTGAAAAACAAGGTTTTTTCATTATGGTTGATGATTATTAAAGCTAGGCAACAAATTTGACCAAGATGAATGGGCATAAAAGATGTTCATTATTTTTTCTGCGCAATAAAATGAAAAAGATGCCAGTGTTTAAAAACCTTGGCGGCAGTCTGTCCATCCCCTTCCTCCTCATGAAAATGAAGAATTTCGAGATCAGATAAATAACTTCGTGCCTCATTTTCTGAAAAAACTGAAACACTGGGTAGCGCGGCCCAACTATCTCGATAACCAAAAAATTGTCCAACAAAAATTCCATCTGCTTTGAGAGATTTTTTCAAGTCGCTTAAAACTTCTGAAAATTTTTCTTTTTTAATAAATGGTAAAACAAATTGAGCGTTTACTAGATCATTTTGGTCAGTCGGGAAAGGAAAATCTTCAATTGCTGAATTAACAAATTGAAAATGCGTTGCCAATTCGTCTGAAACTGCAAGTAGTTCATAGGCTTGAGTGGCGTCAATTGCGTTATCGACAGCAAACACTCGGTTAAAACCTTCGCACAACAAGAACCTTGATTCGTTTAAAGCACCAGAGCCAAGATCAACAGCGACCCCCCTGTTTTTAACCTTAGTTAGCGCCTCGACAAGTAAAGGGCGTGGACGCCAGTTTCTTGTGATATTAATATAATTTAGCCAATCTTGATCGGTGTATTGCATAAAGTTATTTTTTAACATTCCTAATACCAAACGGGATATGAACTAACGGAATGTTGTGGACGTCATCAAAGTGACGCTCTTGGTCATCAAAATAAATATGAGGAGATAAAATTTCCAAAATGTTTTTCTTTGGTGTTCCGCCAAGGAAAAAGGATTTGTCTATTTCTCCGCCCCAAGATTTGATCGTATTAATCATTCTCTCGTGAGCTGGTGCATCACGCGCCGTAATAAAAGCTAAGTCGAGAATGCGTTGATAATTTTGATCTTGTTTCTCTTTTTCCGACTCCATTCCGCGAAGAGCCATCAACTGCTTCACAAAATTATTAATTGGACCCGGGTTGTGTGTTTTTTCTGAATTAGCCATTTCTGAGAAATAGAAACCAAGTAACCCTTCTTTGTCATAAACCTGTTCAGCTTCATCGCCAATTGCTACTCCGTCAAAATCAAAAGCAATGCGCAAGGTTTTGTCATTTTCTTCGTCTTTAATTTCGGTTTTCACCACCCTGCCAGCCGGGAAACCAGCGTTAATGGCATTACGGACATCATCTTCATTCGCCGAAAGGAATAGTGATGCGCCAAAAGCGGGGATATATTTATGTGGCGATTCACCGCGAAAAAAAGCGGCCTTGTGAATACCAAGATTATAGTGACTAATTGAACGAAAAACCCGCTGGCCAGTTTCATGACTATTGCGAGATAGGAGTATCACTTCTACGGGTTTTATCTCTGGAAAGGCCTCATTGAGG
>JBMOHF010000009.1:0-42297 GCA_049317985.1 Patescibacteria group bacterium | reverse complement strand
ACGAAAGCGTGGGGAGCGAATGGGATTAGATACCCCAGTAGTCCACGCCGTAAACGATGGATACTAAGCATTGGCAGTATCGACCCTGCCAGTGCTGTTAATTTAAGGTAACCCGTTAAGTATCCCGCCTGGGGAGTACGAGCGCAAGCTTAAAACTCAAAGGAATAGACGGGGACCCGCACAAGCGGTGGAGCATGTGGTTTAATTCGACGGTAAACGAGGAACCTCACCAAGGCTTGACATCTAGCTGCAAGGTCTGGAAACAGATCCGCCTTCGAGGGTGCTAGACAGATGCTGCATGGTTGTCGTCAGCTCGTGTCGTGAGATGTACCGTTAAGTCGGGAAACGAGCGCAACCCTGATCCTATGTTTTACATGTCATGGGAGACTGCCCGTTTTAAATGGGAGGAAGGTGGGATGACGTCAAATCAGCATGGTTCTTACACCTTGGGCAACACACGTGCTACAATGGGAGGTACAAAGGGACGCCAAAGCGCGAGGTGGAGCAAATCCCTAAAAACCTTTCTCAGTTCGGATTGGAGTCTGCAACTCGACTCCATGAAGCTGGAATCGCTAGTAATCGTGGATCAGCTATGCCACGGTGAATACGTTCTCGGGTCTTGTACTCACCGCCCGTCACGTCAAGGGAGTTGGTAGTGCCCGAAGGCTCACAATAGTGGGACGAAGGTAAGACCGATGACAGGGACGAAGTCGTAACAAGGCATCCGTAGCGGAAGCTGTGGATGGATCACCTCCTTTCTAGGGAGTTTAAAACCAATACCGAAAGGTATTCCGGTTTTAAGTCGACCTTGGAATTTATTCCAAGGATAGAAGAGTTGGTGCCTGTTTGCATTGAAATGCAAAAAAAGTTATAGACGATTGGTCGGTATTATCACCAAATTTCAATTTCTCAATATAAAAAAGATCACGTTTTACGTGGTCTTTTTTGTTTGTTTGACATTAATACAGACCGTGTGGTAATATTTTTCGTTACATTAATAATTTAATAATAGGAGAAATAATACATGGAAACAAATAATGAATTATTTAACATCAATCTAATGGCATCGATAGTTAAAAAGACACCTGCAGAAATTAAATTTGCTCTTGGTATTTCCTTGGATAAAGAATGCCACGCCAAAACAAGACTTGAAGCAAGAAAAATGCTGTTGGCATTAGACGATTCAGACCCCGAAGGAGCAACGGCCGCCTTTAAGCGTTGGGTGGATTTATTTCTTAAAGATGTTGAAAACGCAAGTTCACTTGGACAAGCAATAGATTTATTGGGAAACTGCCCTAAATGCGCAGATGCAGAAAAGGTCATTTTTAAAAAAATTGCCGAATTCTGCGGAGTTACGACAGAAAATCATTTTAAATTGAAAGTGGCTAACCTAAAGACATCGAAAGAAATTATCGCTTGCGCTTTCAAGTTCATGGCACCAAGCAGTGAAATCATTAGTCCAAGTGGTAAAATTCTACTGGAGCGTAACTCGATTGAAACTGGCGATTTTAGTGGAGCAGAGCTGGACATCAGAGAAACTAACGAGCGAAAGTTGTTATTTAGGATTTACTGGCTCTCCAAAGAAAAGAATCCACAGATTGATCGAATATATACAAAGAATTGGATAAAGGATTGGTAAGTAATTATAAGGAAAACTAATTATTGGAGTACACTTTTTTGTGTTATACAGACAAAAAGGACTTAGAAACGAGTCCTTTTTTTAATTAATAGGAATTGATACAACCAAAATTTGATGATTAAACATATTTGACAAAAAAACAGTCATCATGATAATCTAATTTGTTACATTAACAACAAAAAAGTTTTAACATGAAAGACAGCAAATATTTTAATCTTAACATTGCAAAAATGTCTAAGATAACCGGAATACCAATTTCAAAAATTAAATATGATTTTGGTATCCCAATCGATGAAACGTACCAAGCGGAGACGATTTGCGAAGCAAGAGCTTACTTCTTGGAAATTACTTCTGGATATGGCCCAGATTTAGAAAAAATTCCTGATGAAATTTTAGAAAAAGCCTTGCCTGTTTTAAAAGTTTGGGTAGAATTATACATTCTGGATGTTTGGAGAGTAAAAAAATTAGCACGTGCCAAACGTATGCTCAAAGAATGTCCACCAGACAGTATAGCGAAAGAAGAAATAATAAAAAAAATCGCTACATTATACGGCGTAACTCAGGAAAACTTCTGTTTACAAAAATTATCTAACGCAGTGACCTTGGAAGAAGCAATATTAATAGCTTTTAAATCAATGCCGTTAGACTCAAAGCTAGTCGGACCGAAAGGAGAACTTCTGTTTATGAGGAATGACGTCCCTCTTGATTCAAGAGGTTTTATGGCAGAACTTGACATCAAGAGCACGGACAAAACAGACCATAATATTCTTTTTGCTGCTTGTTGGCGACTAAGTGAAAGCGAACCAACAATAATACTTATGAACGAAAGCAAATTGTCGGACTGGCAAAACAGATGGTAGTTAAGATGAAATTCATTGAAACAAAAAGGACTTACGAATAAGTCCTTTTTTTTATTTGGCAAAAATCTAAGAGGCTAAAACTAATATTAATAAAATTTTAGAAATAAAATATCAAAAATTTAAAAGAGGCTATCAAAAAGCCTCTTTTTTGTTAGCAAAGAACGCAAAAATGCCCTTTATTTTTATCCAGGAAGAATCTTAATACACCGTTTTGTTTAAATTCCTCAAGATAATCAGAAACCGTAAAACAAGTTGCTACTCGCATTACCCCATCTCTTTTTAAAATTTCACTCTTTACTTCTTGATAGGAAAAATCTTTTCCTCTTCTGATAAAAGCTTGAACGACACCCTTAGCTATCAGGCGACCATCGACATGGCTATTGCTTGCCGGCACAACTGCAACTGTTATATTCATGACCTTGTATTTATTATGTTAAAAAAACAATTTGGATTCTAATTATTTCACCCCGACAACCTTCCTCACCTTCTCCATTTTTGCATCAGCGAGTTTTGTCGCCTGTTTACAGCCTTTTTCTAAGATTTTTTTTGCATCAGCGTCGGAGATTTTATTAAACTTCTTTTGAAAATCAGTAAGAAAAATTGCAACAACTTCAGCTAATTCTTTTTTAAAATCGCCATAACCTTTGCCAGTGAATTTCTTTTCTAAACTCTTAATACTTTCACCGCTCAGGGATGAGTATATCGTTAATAGATTGGCGAGCGCTGGTTTATTTTTTTCATCATAAATAATTTCGCTACCAGAATCAGTCACTGCTTTCATGATTTTTTTCTTTGCCACTTCTGGGCTATCCAATAAGGCAATAAAACCAACTGGATTATCATCACTCTTCGCCATTTTTTTCATTGGGTCGCTAAGACTCATGATTCTCGCCCCTTCTTTTTTGATCAGTGCCTCAGGAATTATAAAAACTGGACCGTATTGATTATTAAAACGTTTTGCAATGTCACGCGCCAATTCAACGTGCTGCTTTTGATCTTCACCGACTGGCACAATTTGTGTGTCATATAAAATTATATCAGCGGCCATTAGAACGGGATAATCAAAAAGGCCAACTGAGACAGCGTCTTGCTTGTCGCCCGCCTTCTCTTTAAATTGAATCATTCTTTTTAAATCAGAGATATACGTTCCGCAACAATTCAAAACCCAAGCTAATTCAGTATGAGCTGGCACGGCTGATTGCTGAAATATTACTGATTTATTTGGATTAATACCAGAGGCTAAATATATTTTTGTAATATCCAAAATTCTTCGGCGCAATTCTTCTGGCTTCTGTTTAACGGTTATGGCATGATAGTCAACAACCGAAAAAATACAATTATATTCTTCTTGCATCTCAACCCATTGGGTGATTGCTCCAATATAATTGCCGATTGTTAAATCGCCACTTGGTTTAATGCCCGAAAAGATTGTTTTCTTATGACTCATATAATATATATATAACGGCTTCTTATTCTAGTATTTTAGATTAATTGGTCGTTTTTAGCAAATAAAAAAGGCCTTAGACTTTTTTGTATCAACTCCATGTTTTGGAATTGAATAAAACCTAAGGCCTGAACGGAAGACGAGACTCGAACTCGCGACTTTAACTTTTCAGTGATTTTAAAATATGCGAAAATTTAGAAAAATATCACACCACCGTAGAGTTACGCTCTAACCAACTGAGCTACCTCCGTATCATTTTCGAAAGAACAGTTTTTGGACTCGTTCGATTGCTTTTTTCTCGATAGTAAATTAAAGACCTATGGCACGCATCTTTGATTTAAAATCGAGAAAGAGAAAGTTTATTACAATCTCGGCGACCGAACAACTCCTCGACTAATTGTTTTTTAGAGCTAATAGTAGCTCCGCTCCCCCAACAGGACTTGAACCCATGACCTAACATTAAGAGTGCTATGCTCTAGCCAACTGAGCTATAGGGGAATGATTTTTTTATTAATTTAGGTTCCACTCGCCAGCTAGACCACGCTTTTTTGGATAAATATTATGTCAGTAATACAGCGCGTGGTCTTTGCTGTGAGTGACTACTATGGCTAAACATGAAGCTATCTTAAACCCTGCCAGCCACAATGTCAAGGCATCGAAAATTCTCAAAAACACAAGTTAGAAAAAATAAAAAGGGAAAGAAATGCTAACATTCCTCCCCCCATTTTTTATCAATTTACTACTCCTTTGTTAGGAAATAGGCTTTTATTGCATTTTTCATCAAATTTTTCAATTTTTTATCACTAATTGGATCAGATTTGACTAATTCTAAACAATAATTTGGATCATTGTATTCTTTGGCTTTTATACTGGAATACCTTGCTACAAGACTATCGGTAGTTCCCTTTGGCAGTTTACCGCTTTGTTCTAGGAACATGCCAAATTCTCGGTGGTCCAGAAATTCAGGATGGATTAGTAATTCGATCGCTGAATCTTCTAACAATCTGCCAACAGTCATTCTCTCTGCCTTTGCGACATAAATTGTGACCCAACCATTCTGAACGCGCATTTCAACACAATCCATAGTGTCTCTAATATAAATACCTAGTTCTGGTTTTTCCTCGTCAAGAACGGAAAAGAAAAAATGCCTTAAAGATGCTTTTTCAACATTTGTGTATGCGACAGATTTTGTTTCCCCATCCAGCTTGTCAAACACAGTAACATATGGCATTCCATTGGGTAATTTTGCCCAAACCTCCCTTGGCTTAACATAGTCAGAAAGCCCTAAAGCATTCCCCATGGCAAACAATTTTTCTAAAGTTTCTTCGGAATTAGTCCAGCGCACACCATTTCTCGTGACGCAAGCGCTTAGAAGTGATTCTCCTCCGCCACAACTTTTCATAAATTCATGCGGCAACTCAAAAATCATTGATTTTATTTTTTCACTATTGGCCTCGAGCCTTGCAGGAAAAAATTCGTAATACTCGACGCAAATTCCTTCGCCAATTCTTGGCTCAACGATTGGTTTTCCGTCAACAATCTCGTTATCTCGAAAAAGAAGTGAGAAAAAAAGATTCACAACAACATCTTCCTCAAGAACTACTTTCGTTTTTTTACTCATTATTACTAAATTTAAATTGATAGAAATATTTAATTAATTTTCTCAACTTCCCTTAAATAAAGGGCTACCAAGAAAATTAATTAAATATCTAAAAATAAAAAAATAATTTTAAAGATCTATCTTGCTTAAGTATATTAACATAAATAATTAAAGATGTCAATGGTTTCCTTGAATAAATAGTGTTTTGTGCTAAGATAAAAAAGTTAATTCGCCACTTCTAATTTCGGGGTGTAGTATAGAGGTAGTACGCGTCCATGGGGTGGATGTAGCCCGGGTTCGATTCCCGGCACCCCGACAAGAGAAACGAGGAGGGTGAAGCAGGTAAACTACTTGACCTGCGGCGGGAGTCGAAAGCCGGAGCCGCGTATTACGCGGCGAGGCCGGGCTGGGATGCTTGGCGAGCGAAGTTTGCGATTTTAGCAAACAAGCGAGGTCTAGCAATCGGAGCCGATTCCCGGCACCCCGACTCAAATCATTAAGGGCTCGTAGTATAGTGGTAATACGGGGCATTCGCATTGCTCAGACGCGAGTCCGATTCTCGCCGAGTCCACAAATATTAGCAAAAAACCAGCAAATTCGGGCTGTGGTATAGTGGTATTATGCACGATTCGGGTTCGTGCGATCGCGGTTCGATTCCGCGCAGCCCGACATTTATTGTCGAATATTACCGAGATTGCCAAAGAAGCCTAAATGGGCTATACTGTAGAAGCCCTTTGTTACTGTAAATCCCTTGAATGGGTTTTTTTATTATGATTGATTTTAAGCAAAAAATAGAGCAAGAAGAGCGTTATCGCTATCCGGCTCAAGAGGATCCTCGCCCAAACCGAAAAACCAAACGTCTTTTTGTTTACCTTGGTATTCTTGGAGTTTTTATTCTATTATTTGCTGGAAAAGTTCTTGTCTCAAGCCAAAATTCTTCTGGAAACTGGCTCAAAAACACTTTTTTTAGTGGATTATCTCATTTAATTATTAATCCAAGTGCTGAATTAAAAGGGGAGAAAGAAGACCGTATCAACATCTTACTTTTAGGCTACGGCGGTGAAAATCATGACGGTGGCAATTTAACTGACACCATAATGCTTCTCTCCCTAAAACCGTCCACCAAACAGGCTTCGATGATTTCAATTCCTCGTGATTTACTGGTTCCAAATAGTAATGGCGTCTGGCGAAAGGTAAACAGTTTAAACGCTTACGCTGAAACAAAAGAAAAAGGAAGCGGCGGACAAGCAGTTCTTGATTCTTTGAGTGCTCTTCTCGAAGAACCGATTCCTTATTATGTTAAGGTAGATTTTGAGGGCTTTACAAACGTTATTGATGAAGTAGGCGGGGTGGACGTTTATGTCGAGAATACTTTTGACGATTACACTTATCCTATCCAGGGACGAGAGGATAATCCTGACTATTACTCTCGTTTTGAACACCTTCATTTTGACAAAGGTTGGCAAAAAATGGACGGAGCAACTGCTCTGAAGTATTCCCGCAGCCGTCACTCTCTTGGCAGCGAGGGCAACGATTTTGCCAGGGCAAAAAGACAACAAATTGTCATTGAAGCCGCTAAGGAAAAAGTTCTTTCTCGAAATACCTTGACCAATCCCGCCACACTTACTAAGATAATTGGTCAACTAGAGAGCCATATCAGCACAAATATTAAAGTGACGGAAATGATAAAACTTTGGAATCTATTTAAAGATGTCCAAAAAGCTCAGATTACCAACCGTGTCTTAGACAATAGTGTTTCTGGCTTATTAATGGATAGTCGTGGTGATGATGGCGCATACATTTTACTTCCCCGCGGCGGTAGTTTCCGCCCAATTAGAGAAATGATTGACACGGTTTTTGGCGGTCTCGCCCAAAATAGCACTAATAATTCTGACATCACAATTCCCGAAGTTAAAACAGTAAAAATAAATAAAATCAAAGAAGCAGCAAGCATCGAGATTCTAAACGGCACCTGGCTTCCAGGGTTAGCCTCAAAAGCTTCTGACGCCCTCAAAGCCAGCGGGTTTACGGTTTTAAAATTAGGTAATTCACAGGAAAGAAACTATACCAGAAATACGATCTATGATTTGAGCTATGGTGAAAAGAAAGAATCACTGGAAGCTTTAAAAACCGCTTATGACGCCGAGGTTTCTTTTTCTTGGCCACTTTGGTTGGAAGAAAAAATTTCGGCCTATGAAAATAAGACTAGTACAACAACTATCGATACCTCATCTAGCACGGTTTCCACTAGCACTGTAATTAAAAAAACCGCAACCAGCACTAATCCAAACTTTATTCTGATTTTAGGAGATAAGAATAATACGGCCACTGCTAACGAATAAAAATATGGAAAAAGAAATAAAAAAGCCATTGATCGCCCTTTTTGGTCGAACTAACGTTGGCAAATCTACCTTATTTAATTGCTTAACCGAAAGGAGACAAGCTTTAGTTTCAGATATCCCAGGAACCACACGTGATAGTAATCTTGGAATGGTTGAATGGAACGGCTTTTCTTTTGATTTAGTTGATACTGCTGGAATTCTCGATGGTTTATTTTTAGAAAAGAAAGCTAAAGGATTACTAACAGATATCGATGAAAAAACCCAGAGACAGGCAAAATCTTATCTGGAAAAAGCTGATATCTTAGTTTTTATCGTTGATAACAAAACCGGATTATTACCAGAAGATAAAGAACTAGCAAAAATTATTAAAAAAATCCCCGTCCTCAAGAATAAAATTATTCTCGTTGCCAATAAAGCCGACAGCTTCAAGCAACGCGCCGAAACCGCTGAGTTCAACAAACTTGGACTTGGCGAACCTTTGGTTATTTCAGCTGCCAGTGGTGGTGGAACTGGTGATTTATTAGAAGAAATTGTTAATCGTCTTAAAAAACATAAATTAGTCCAGCGAAATTTAAAAGCCACTGAAGAAAAAAAACCAGAGGATGAACCGATTAGAATTTGTATCCTCGGAAAACCAAATGTGGGAAAATCATCTTTTTTAAATTCCGTACTAGGCTATGAACGCGTTATCGTTTCAGAGATTGCCCACACCACTCGTGAACCCCAAAATACCGAAATAGAATTTCAAGGACGAAAGATCCAAATTGTTGATACTGCTGGAATTAGCCGCCAAGGGCATAAAGCTGAGCGTCTGGAAAAGTACGGCATTGAAAAAACTCTCACGATTTTAAAAAAATCCGATATCGCTTTTTTAATGATTGATATTAGTGAAGGAATCACACACCAAGACGCAAAATTGGTCCAAGAAATTTTTGATCGAGGTAACAGCTTAGTTATTGTTGCTAACAAATGGGATAAGATCGAAAAACGTGATCCCAAAAAATGGAAAGAAGATATTTATAGTAAATTCCCTTTTGCTGCCTGGGCGCCAATTGAATTTATTTCTTCTCTTTCTGGCAGTGGCAAACAAAACCAAAGCAAAACCGGAGCTTTTTCTTCTGAAGAACTGAGCAAAAAAATCAATCACCTCTTATCAATGGCTATTGAAATTGATGCTTGTCGAAAAATTACTCTGAGCGAATCTCAACTATCAAAGTTCTTAAGTAAAATTGTAAAAACTCATCGCCCGGCAAAAGGAAAGGGTTTAAAACATCCTCATATTTACGAACTCAAGCAGACTCAAACTGAACCACCAAAATTTGGAATTAGAATTGGTTCCCGTGACAACCTGCATTTTTCCTACGTTCGATTTATTGAAAATCGTTTACGCGAAAAATATAATTTTCTTGCGACACCAATTCATATGAATGTGTTGAAGAACCCAAAAAGACACGGCGTTCGCGAGGGAGAAGCAAGATCATAAATTTATCATTTCAAGAAGCGCTTTTTATTAGCGTTTCTTTATAATCAATATGAAGGTAATCGTTGGCCTGGGAAATCCTGGTCCAGAGTACGACAAAACACGACACAACATTGGCTTTTCTGCCCTTGATTTTCTTTTTCCAGATGCCAAATGGAAGGAAGAAAAACGTTTTGAGTCGCTGATCGCTGAATATCCTGAAGGCTTGTTGGTTAAACCTCAGACTTACATGAATAACTCGGGCCGGGCAGTTCGCAAGGTTTTGGATTATTATGGTCTCATTCCAAAAAACTTTGGTTTACTAGCGAAAAAAGATAGCGATCTTTCTGATGTCTTAACAGTTATCCAAGATGACCTCGACTTATCTTTTGGTGTTTGCAAAATCGCGATGGACTCAAGCAGCGCTGGACATAATGGAATTAGATCACTAATCAGTCATTTAAAAACCCAGAAATTCAAGAGGGCTCGTTTGGGTGTTAAAAATGAATTATTAAGAAATCCAATTCCGGCTGATAAATTTGTTCTCGGTCGCTTTAACGCCGAGGAAAAAGAAAAATTGCCGGAGATATTTGAAACAATCAGAAAAGATTTATAAAAAACGAAAAACCCTTGATAATTTTCAAGGGTTTTTATTATTCAATCACAGAAATCTCGCCTAGCAGAAATATGACCAAGGAGGGGCGGGCATAAATCACTCTAGACGAAATTTCTGAGATCAAAAGGTTTTCAAAATATCCTAATCTTTTATTATTACTATGTCAAGAACCGAGAAAGAACGTGAATTTTATTTTTCTTTTGCCTATTGCGATATTTTCGGAGTAAAAAGAATTATTGAAATTCAAGAAAAATTTGGTTCATTGGAAAAGGCCTGGTTGGCGGACAAGAATATGTGGACAGGACTAAAAAATTCAATAATTGAAAAGTTTTTTAATTATAAAAAATCTTTTTCATATCAAAAAACCACGGACTATCTAAGTGAAAGTGATATTAATTTCCTTCTATTTGATGACACAAAATACCCAACTAATTTGAAAAATATTTCCAACCCTCCACCGATTATCTTTTACCTCGGCGACATTAGTATTGCCGAAAAACAAAGGGATTATTCATTAGCAATTGTTGGCTCAAGGTTAACAAGTACTTATGGAGAAAAAGTATTGAATGATTTGATGGAAGGGCTGGATGAGAGATTTCTCATTATTAGTGGCTTAGCGTTTGGTACTGACGCCCATGCTCATCAAAAAGCATTAGAAATGAATTTAAAAACTGGCGCGGTGCTTGGCGGGCCACTAGAAAAAAATGAGATTTCATGCCCAACAAGTAATTATTGGCTTGCTAAAGAAATTGTTAAGCATGGTGGTTTTGTCTTGACTGAGTTTCCTCCACACTCACAAGTCCAAAAAAGTAATTTTCCCCGTCGAAACAGGATTATTGCCGGACTTTCCAGGGGCACTCTCGTAATTGAAGCGGGGAAGAAATCCGGCGCAATCAAAACGGCAGAATATGCGAGAGATGCTGATCGGGTTGTAATGGCTGTCCCGGGGTCAATATTTAATGACTTGAGCGTTGGCACAAATAGTTTACTAAAAGACCACGTTGACGCTGTCAGCGAGCCTCAGGACATTTACTGCTACTTAGGGATTAAAAATATATATAAAACTAACAAAGACAGTGAAAAGAGAATCTCGGATATTGCCATCAAAGTTGCTGGCGAAGATGGTTTAAAAATTGTCGAATCCCTCATATTATTGAACAAAATTGGAAATACCGATGAAATATCGGCGATTTGCCAGCTTGACACTCCCCGCGTACATAGTACACTAACAATATTGGAATTATCTGGAATAATCAAAAAAAACGGTAGTGGGCAGTTTATATTATCCTAAAATTATGAAATTAATTATTGTTGAGTCTCCAACCAAAGCGAAGACAATTGCCAAATTCCTTGGCAAGGATTTTTATGTTGAGTCATCTTTTGGTCATATCCGTGATTTACCGCAAAAAGAGATGGGAATAGATATTGAGAATGGTTTCACGCCAAAATATGTTGTTCCTCTCAAATCAAAGAAAACTGTCAGCACTCTCAAGGCACTCGTTGCTAAAAGTGATGGCGTCATTCTGGCAAGCGACGAAGACCGCGAAGGAGAGGCGATTGCCTGGCATTTGAACGAAGCTCTTAAATTAAAGAAAGGGCAAGCAGTTCGGATTGCCTTCCATGAAATTACTAAGCCAGCAATCTTAGAGGCTCTAGCTCACCCGCGAGAATTGGATTTAAAGATGGTTGACGCTCAACAAGCGCGCCGAATTCTTGATCGCCTTGTTGGTTACGAACTCTCCCCCTTCCTGTGGAAAAAAGTTGCTAAAGGTCTATCTGCTGGCCGAGTGCAAAGTGTGGCCATCCGTTTTATTGTTGAAAGAGAAAGGGAAATTCAGAAATTTATTTCTTCAGAATATTGGAGTCTTACCTTAAAGGTTAGTGATAAAAACAAAAAAAACGAATTTGAAGCAAATTTATTCAAAATAAAAGATAAGACTTTTGATAAACTTAGTATTGATGAAAAGGGTGCCGGAGAAATCGAGACAAAAGTAAAAGACGCTAAGTGGTTTATCTCGGGAATCGAAAAAAAGGCCACCAAAAAATCTCCTGCCGCCCCCTTCACTACTGCCACCTTACAGCAAAGTGCTAACCGTCATCTCGGTTTCAGCGCCAAACAAACAATGGTGGTTGCCCAGAAACTTTATGAGCAAGGTTTTATCACTTACATGAGAACCGACTCCTTGAACTTATCGGTAAAATTCTTAGATGACGCCCGCGAATATCTTGAAAAAGAATACGGTAAAGAATACTTGCCGAAAGAAGTTAGAAAATATAAAAATAAAAGCAAGAATGCTCAGGAGGCCCATGAAGCAGTACGCCCAACTGAAGTTTCAAACACTCCAGACAGCCTGAAAGATAAATTCGATTCTTCCGAACTAAGATTGTATCGTCTCATTTGGCAAAGAGCTTTGGCTTGCCAATCAACTGACGCGCAAATCGCCGCAACCGCCATTGATTTAAAGAGTAAAGACAAGGAAGCGAGTGATTATACCTTTCGGAGCACTGGCCAAATCGTTTCTTTTGATGGGTACTTAAAAATCTACCCAGAAAAAACTGAAGAACAAGAACTGCCAGCGGTTAGTGAAGGTGACGTTCTAGAACTGTTAGAAACAATCAAAAGCCAACATTTTACTAAGGGCCCAGCGAGATATTCCGATGCGGGCTTAGTAAAAGAATTGGAAAAATACGGCATTGGTCGTCCTTCCACTTACGCCCCAACGATTAATACGATTATTGTTCGTAACTACGTTAATCGCGACGACCATAAGAAACTTTTTCCAACGGACATCGCTTTTGTAGTAAACGACTTGCTAGTTGCTCACTTTCCAAAAATTGTTGACTTCACCTTTACGGCTGGTATGGAAGATAATCTAGATGATATCGCTGAAGGTAAAAAAGAATGGCAACCGGTAATTGGTGACTTCTATCATGATTTTCACCAAAATCTCCAAGATAAATATCAAGAAATTAATAAAAAAGACATTATGCCAGAAGAAACTAGTCAAGAAGTGTGCGATAAATGCACTTCCCCAATGATTATCAAAACCGGTCGCTACGGCAAGTTCCTTGCCTGTTCAAATTTTCCGGAATGTAAAAATATCAAATCCCTCGGCACTGGAAACAACCGCCAATCGGGAAATGATGGCGAAGAAAAAAAGCCAGATGCTAATATGGAGGTACTAGAAAAAAAGTATGCTGGTGAAAAATGTGAAAAATGTGGCTCTGATATGGCGGTAAAAAACGGCAAGTTTGGCCCTTTCCTCGCTTGCTCAGGATATCCAAAGTGCAAAAACATCAAGAGTATTGTCGATGACAGTGCAACTACTTGCCCTGCGTGTAACAAAGGAAAAATTGTTAAAAAATTTAGTCGCAAAGGAATCTTCTACGCTTGCTCAGCTTACCCAGATTGTAAAAATGCTTATTGGGGCAAGCCAACCGGCGAAGTTTGTCAAGTTTGCGGATCTCTAATTATTGAAACGAAGGAAGGCACAAAATGTTCTGATAAAGGATGTAGTAACAGTAAATAAAACCTCAGAGAAATTTAAAAAAACTATCCTTAATTTGGATAGTTTTTTGATTTAGAAATATTTGTTTCTTCTATTTTATTTGGAAATATCAGACTCTTCCAAAGAAAAATATTTTTGAAATAATTTAATTTTTTCCGCTTCAATTAATTTCTTCACGTCTTCACTAAAATTCTTTTTTATAGACAAAGAAATAAATTTATTTTCAATTTGTTCCTGTCTCGTTGCCGAGTTTACCTTTAATAAAGCCGCCATAATAATTTGCTCGCCGGCCCTTGAATCAACCAATTCATCTTCCGTCAATTCATCAGGAGAAGCGCATGTCTTTTGAATATGGCTTACAACTAAAGCTGCCATGTAATCCCAAGTAATCTGACTAAGAACTTTTCTAAAGATTGCTTCCAAATATTCGGTGTATTTCTTCAGAATATCTTTACTATAGATGCAAGAAAAAGTTTCTTCATAATTATGAATCATTTTATAAATTCCACCAACAAGGAGCAAACCATCACTGCTTTTAACAATGCCCCGGTAAAAGAATTTTTCAATTTTTTCAGTGAAACCACTCGATTTATTGATAGAATCAACAGGCAAGGCGTAGATATAACCAATTACCTCGGCAATATTATAGCTCTCAATAAAAACATCATCTCCCGTTAACTTAAGGAGTAAAGAGTTTTTATGACTTTCAAGGTCATATAATCTCCGGTTATTTACCGATTGAATTCTCCAATAAAAAGCCAGAAACCCAAAGACTAAGGTACAAAGTGATAAAATAAAGATGACGGTAATTACTTGTTCGTTCATGACAAAAAAATTTATTAAGTTATTAAATAATTAAACTAAGTCGGAATTTACCTGTTTTTCAGATAAATTTTTTCCTTAGCTCAATAAATAACCAGTTTTTAAGGGTCAAATATTTTACTAATCAACTTACAATACTGAGGCAATTTTGTCAACGCCAACAAAAAATCGCCATTTTAACAGCGATTTTTCTTTAATATTCTTCTAATCTTTATTTCCCTTTCTTCTTTGTCTCTCGTTTATCCGTAAAGGACGAAATGATTTTTCTGACTACCTCCGCCAAGCCCAAAAATAGCGCAGCACTATGACTTACTCGATCCTGAACAAATGAAATTAGCTCCTCGCCCTTAGTAGCAATCTTCTCGACTGCGCTTGCGACTCGATTAATCTTTGAGGCTGTAACAATCAACTGATAAAGTGCGACGCAAAGAAAAACTGTCAAAAATAACGCGCAGAAGGATAAAACTAAATAAAGAATATCCAAAGAAGTGTTAAACATAAAGTTTAATAGTTACGAATTTGAGCACCAAACTTTTCCGACAAAAATGTCAGCAACCGATCCTGAAGAGAATCGATTTCCTCTGCAGTTAAAGTCCGATCTTTTGATTGATAAAAAATTGAGAAAGCTAAACTCTTTTTTCCGGTTAGTAAATTATCCCCTTGATAGACATCAAACAATTCGACAGAATTAATTAATGAATCAAAAGTAATAATTGCTTCTCTTAAATCATTATACAATATTTCTGAATCAACTACAAAAGCTAAATCACGTTTCACGACTGGATATTTTGGGACATCAACATATTGATGTCCTTTATTCGCTAAAAATATTTCAAGTAGTGCATTAAAATTTAATTCAGCAACGACACTTTCTTTTTTTAAGCCAATCCCTCGAGAGACTTCTTTCTCCAGAACTGCCACTAAACCAAGTTCTTCGCCGTCAAACATTATTTTAGCGGATTGGTTTTTATCAGCCCAACCCGGGAATGATTCACTTGGTCGAAAAGAGATTTTTGATTTACTAAAAGAAATACATTCTAAAATATTTTCTACCACCCCTTTCGCGTGAGCAAATAAATCATCTTTCCCAGAAATCACAAAAGAAACATTTTTTTCCTGATACGGTAATCTCTCGGAACTTTCTCCGCCCCTAATTTCATTACCAATAATATCCATAAACACTCGGCCAATCTCAAACAAACCGAAGGAGTCATATTTAAATTGGTTTGTACGGGCATTTAAAATTAAGTTTGGGGCTAAACTCTGGCGAAGCATTGTGTGTTCGACAGAAATAGGGTTGGCTAACTTCAAATAACTAGAATGATCAATATTTAATTTGTTAAGTTGGCTTTCTCCAACGAAAGAGTAATTATAAGTTTCATGCAAAAAATTCCGAAAAGCGAGAATTTCTTTCAGCTTATTTTCTAAAATTTTCTCATCAGTTATTTTCGGCGCCTGCATTTCAATGATCGGCAGGGATGTTTTGATATTGTCATAGCCATAAATTCGAACAATTTCCTCAAGTAAGTCTTCGGCTATTCTAACATCTTTCGCTGCCCGCCAGGTCGGAATTGAAACTCTTAAATTTCCTCCGTCTTGCTCGACAACGAAACCTAAGCCACGAAGAATTGATAGATATTTATCAGCGCCCAAGGCTTCTCCAATTTTTTCGTCCAACCAGGCAATCGTGAGTTCAATTGGTGATGATTTTAATTCAGTTGAACCAGATTTAAAATATGCGACAGCTTCTGCTTTTGGGCATGTCTCTTGAATAATTTTAAACACTCTTCTTAAGGCAATCCGACAGAAGTTCGGATCTAATGATTTTTCGAAACGAACTGAAGAGTCGGTTCGAACGCCAATTTTCTGCGCCGCCTTTCTGATAGAAACCGCATTAAAATTTGCTGACTCCAAGATAATTGAAGTTGTTGCTTCATGGATTGCCGTTTTCCCTCCTCCGATAACACCAGCGACCGCCGCTGGCTCATTATTAGCATCGATCACTAAAATTTCTGAATCAAGTGGATGTTCTTTGTCATCGAGAGTTTCTATCGACTCATCTTTTCTTGCTCTTCGAATTACCAACTTTTCTATTTTTTCCGATGAAAAAGCATGAAGAGGCTGTCCAAGTTCAAGCATGACATAATTAGTCGCATCAACCAAATTATTAATTGGTCTCATTCCTACTGCTAAAAGTCTTCGCTTCAACCACTCTGGAGATTCTTTAACTTCCAAATTTATTACTTTGAGAGCGGAATAATAGGGACATAGATCCTTGTCCTCAACTTTAATATTTAATTTCTCGGAAAAACTTTCGTTAAATTCAGGCGCACAAAAACCTTCATATTCTGGAAATTTCAGATTATAAAAAACGGAAACCTCACGAGCCAAGCCATAATGTCCCCATAAATCACTACGATTTGAAAGAGATTTATTGTCGATTTCTAAAATAATATCATCAAGACCTAAATAAGCTGAAAAATCTTGACCAATTTTCGCCTTTTTAGATAAAACCATAATTCCCTCATGGTTATGCCCGAGACCAAGCTCATCTTCTGCGCAAATCATCCCAAATGATTTTTCGCCACGAATTTCTGATTCTTTTATTTCTAGATTGCCAGGTAAAACTGCCCCGATCAAGGCAACTGGCACCAGCTGTCCTTCTTCTAGATTTGGTGCTCCACAAACAATACTCAGCACCTCTGTTTTAATATCTACTTTTGCCAAACGTAAACGATCGGCATTAGGATGCTTGGCAACAGATAAGACTTTCCCGACAACAACAAGCGAAAAAACTTCACTCTGACGTTCAACGCCTTCAACCTCCACGGTGTGTGTCGTGAATTTAACGGCCAAATCTTCAGCCGAAACTGCTTTTGGTAATTTTACAAAATCGTTTAACCACTGTAATGATATCTTCATATTATCAAGATTAAAATTGTTCTAAAAAGCGAATGTCTCCTCCATTAAATAGTCTAATGTCATCGATGCCATACTTCAGCATTACTAGGCGATTTAAACCGAAACCGAAAGCGAATCCAGAATATTTTTCAGGATCTATTCCGCCAGCTCGCAAAACTTCTGGATGAATCAAGCCACAGCCAACTATTTCCAGCCAACCAGTATTTTTACAAACCCGACAGCCCTTTCCGTTACATAAGAAGCAAGTATACTCTCCATTGGAACCGGGCTCGACGAAAGGATAAAACTTTGGCCTCATCTTTAATTTTGTTTCTTCTCCATACAGTCTTTTCCCCACCAAATCCATCACCCCTTTCATCTGGGAAAAATTTACTTTCTTATCAATCATAATCCCTTCCAATTGATAGAAGGTATGTTCATGACGGGAGTCTGTCGCCTCACTTCGAAAACAACGCCCTGGAATAATGGCCCGGAGCGGTGCACCATATTTTCTCATTGCCCTAACTTGCATTGGCGAAGTCTGGGTTCTCATTAATAAATCATATTCTCCTTTCTCATTTTTTTTATCCAGATAAAAAGTGTCTTGCATGTCGCGCGCGGGGTGATGTGGCGCAACATTCAATGCTTCAAAATTAAAATAATCACTTTCAAGCTCTGGGCCGTCAAGGACCATAAAGCCTAGAGAAGAAAATAGTTCTTCAATCTCATTCTGAACAATTGTCATTGGATGAAGTGACCCCTGAATACTTTTTACTCCTGGTAAAGTGACATCGATCTTTGAGTCTAGGATAGTTTGCGATTTAAGTTTTTGAGAAACTTCCAAAAAACGAGATTCAAGTTCCTTTTTGATACTGTTTGCAAATTCCCCGGATTCCCGTCGAACATCATCAGTAAGACTTTTTAAGTCTTTTAAGATAACTGCTAACTCTCCCTTTCGACCCAAAAATTGTAATTCTAATTCTTTAAATTTTACTTGCGCGTCTAATGGCATTTTTTCTGCACGTATTAAAAAATTATCCAATTGGGCAAGAGCCTCTTTCTTTAGTTGTTCTAATTTTGATTTCATATATTTAAAATGCGGTTATATCTTCTTAGCTCTACTAGCCACAAAAAACTCAAACACCAGAAACAATAGCGCCAAAAGAGAAGAATTAAACCAAGTTAGTAAATCTCTAGAAGCTAGCAAAAGTAAAATAATAACAAATGAAGAAAAAACAAAAGACTGATGGAATGCAAGTTTTACAGCACGAAAAGCAACTTCACCCTTAAAAACAATAAACCTAAAGAGAAAACCGACAAGAGCAAAGGTCCCAGCAAGAGCCAAAAAAAGTGATAGATAAAAGAGAACAAATCCTAACCAATTTGTTTTCGAAGGATCGATTAGTCCCGCAACAAATGCGAAAGCGCCCCAACAAACACCGGTAGTCGACGACATGAAAATTAAATAATTTTTCAAAGTCATAAAGTTTCTTGTGATTTAATAATTTTTTCTAATTCCAAACGCATTGCCTCTAGTCTTGATTTTTCTTTTTCCACTAAAGCAAGCGGCGCTTTGTTTATAAATTCTTCGTTTTCCAAGCGACCAGAAAGTAAGCTGATCATTTTTACTAAATTTTCTTTTTCTTTAACTATTCGAAGCTGTTCTTTTTCTTCGTCAATCGCCCCCAAAAGATAAATTTCTATTTTTCCAACCACAACGGCAATCGATTTTTCCGATTTTTCACCTTTTTTTAACAGAGTTATCTCGGAAATACCAGTTTTCAAACTTTTAATCACCTGTTGCTGACTATTAATCAGGGAAAAATTATCTTCGGAAATTATTATTGCTTCAATTTTTTTTACTGGCTCAACCTTATTTTCGCTACGCGCATTCCGGATTGAAATAATTATTTCTTGAATAATATTCTGTTTCTCAATTGCCACCAAATCTTTTTTACCGAAATCTTGGGGCCACTGTTTAACCATTAGTAGGTCTTCATTAAACTGGGACCATATTTCTTCAGTGACATAGGGGATGAATGGATGCCAGAGAATTAAGATGCTTTTTAATAAATAACAGAGTATTTCATCTTTATCTTTTTCTACCTTGGCAATTTCTAAATACCAATCGGCTAACTTATTCCAAGTAAAATCAGAGAGTTCTTCTGCCGCCAAAGAAAAATTAAAGTCATCTAACTTCCCGCGCACTACTTGTGATGTTTTGTTTAATTCAGCAAGAATCCACTGATCAGACAATGTTTTTGCTTCTGGCAAAGAATTGTCTTGACAAAAAATAAAATCTTCAGATAAACCACTTAATATAAAACGTGATATATTCCAAAGCTTATTTACAAAATTTCTTTTTGTTTCAACTTTCTCTTCGCTATACCTTGAGTCATTTCCAGGCGTACTCCCCATCAGAAGAGAAAGCCTTAGAGCATCAGCACCATAGATGCTAATCACATCCATCGGATCAATACCATTGCCTTTTGATTTTGACATCTTTTTTCCTTTGCTATCAAGAATTGTGCCGTGCAAATATACTTTTTCGAAAGGAATCTCGCCAATCGCAAACAAAGACATCATTATCATTCGTGAAACCCAAAGAGTCAGAATTTCATAACCGGTCTCTAAAACTTGTGTCGGATGAAACTTTGCTAAATCTCCAGATTTTTTGCCATTTACAAAATTTTCTGGCCAACCAAGCGTAGAGAACGTCCACATGCCGGACGAAAACCAAGTATCTAAAGTATCAACGTCCTGTGTCCAACCTTCACCTTCTGGCGCATTTTCGCCAACAAATATTTCTTCACCTTGATACCAAACAGGAATTTCATGGCCAAACCAAATCTGCCGAGATATACACCAATCACGCAAATTATTCATCCAACTCTCAAAACTTTTACCAAAACGATCTGGCAAAAAATTAATATTTCCATTGCTGTATGTTTCTAGAGCTTTTTCTTTTAAAGTTTTTCCGTCAAATTTTTTAACTGGCCGATCAACACCAATAAACCATTGCTTTGATGGCAAAGGTTCAACGGCCGAATCACAACGATAACAGGTAGATAAATTATTACTAAAAATCTTTTCCTCAATCATCAAGTCAGAATCTCTCAGTTTGGTCACGATTTTCTCACGGGCAGCTAGAACACTTAATCCGGAATAATTCGAAAATCCCTCATGAATATTACCTTCTTCATTGATCACCTTAATCACAGGCAAGTTTTCCTCTTGGGCCATTTGCCAGTCAACCATCGAATGAGCGGGCGTAACACCCAAAGCACCAGTACCAAAACCGATTTCCACTTTGCGATCAGCAATAATTTTTAATTTTAGAACTTGTCCGCAGAAATCGATAGTAGACTCTTGCCCAATATACTTCTGATAGCGCTCGTCTTTCGGGTTAACGGCAACCGCCGAATCACCCAATTTTGTTTCAGGCCGAGTGGTCGAAATTGCAAAAGGAAAATCTTTTGAATATTTAAAGGTATACAAAGTAGCTTCTTGTTCATGATATTCCACTTCATCATCTGACAAGGTAGAATGACAGCGCGGACACCAGTTCACGATTCTTTCGCCGCGATAAATTACCCCCTCATTATACATTTCGACAAACATCTTGCGAACAGCTTCCTTCCTTTTTTCATCAAGAGTAAAAGCCAGTCGAGACCAGTCTAAAGATGAACCCATTTTTTTGGTCTGAGTAAGGATAGTCGACTGAGTATTGTTGACAAAATTCCACACTTCTGATAAAAACTGTTCTTTTCCCAGATCATGGCGAGTTTTTCCCGTTGCATTGAAGATATTTTTTTCAACAACATTTTGAGTTGCAATTGCCGCATGATCTGTTCCAGGCAACCAAAGAGCGCGGTAGCCATTCATTCGACGATACCGAATCATTAGATCTTCGACTGCTAGCATTGCGCTATGGCCAATATGAAGCTTCGCGGTGATGTTTGGCGGCGGTAAAATAATAGTATAGCTAGGAGCGTCTTCAAGTAAAACCAAATTATCTGGATTAAAAAACCCGGAATCTTCCCATTTTTTATAAACCAAGTCCTCACAATTTTGAGGGTTATAGATTTTTTCCATTTCTTTTTTCATACCTTTAAAACTACCAAAAAAAACGCTAGTAGTCAACTAAAAATAATGAAAAATACCTTGACTTAAGCCTTAAATAAAGATATATTTGAGGGTTGAAACTCCAACGCCAGATAATTAGAAATTAATGCTCAACACCGGCCAACAATTTTTTAAACAATTAGAAAAATCCCAAAATATTTTGGTTGTTTTTGCTAATGATTGGAATGGTGACGCAGTCTCCAGCGCTCTCGCGCTTTTATTGCTTTGTGAAAAAATGGAAAGAAAGATTGAGATTGCGGCCTCACCAGACTGGAAAAACCATCAAACTGAACAAAATTCAACATGGTCTTTTCTTCCTTCCTTTGAAAAAATTGCTAATAAAATTGAAAATCTTCGAAAATTTATTGTTTCATTAAATATCAAAAACGCAAAAGTAAGCCAAATAAAATATCTTGTCGAAAATGACTCTTTAAATTTTATTATTTCACCAACTGAGGGTTGGTTTTCACCGGAAGATATCAGCAGCTCAGAAAGTGGTTTTAAATATGATTTGATTATCACAATTAACTGTCAGGATCTTGAGTCATTAGGAGAAATCTATTACAAAAATATTGAATTTTTTTATCAAACAACAGTTGTAAACATTGATCATCAAGCTGAGAATGAAGAGTTCGGACAAATAAACATCACTGATTTAAATGCAGTTTCGACAAGCGAAATAATTTACGAGCTTTTTAAGGATCAAGAAAACATAATTGACGAAGATATTGCCACCTGCCTCCTTTTAGGGATAATTGCGAAAACAAAAAACTTTAAAACTGCCAATCTTACTCCGAAGACTCTTCTAAATACCTCGAAGTTAATCGGGCTTGGCGCTAAACGCGAGGAAATTATCAATCGTCTATATCGCTCGCGAGACTTTAAAGTTCTTAAGCTTTGGGGGAAAGTTCTCAATAACATTCATTCCGAGCAAAATGGTCTTTTAGTCCATTCTTTAATCAGCCAAAAAGACTTTATTGAAACAAACACCGATAATAGTTGCTTATCCGAAATAGTCGATGAATTAATCGCAAATCTTCCGGAAGCAAAAATGATAATTATTTTTACTGAGAATATTGCCGAAAAAACAAAAGCCTTAATTTACTCTCAAAAAGGAGTCGACCCACTAACTATTTTCAAAGACTATTCAGTTAGCGGCAGCAGTAAATTTTGCCAAATTGAATTGAGTGGGTCATCCAATGAAGATATCGAAATAATTACAACATTGGCAAAAAAAGAACTTGCTAAATTAATTTTGTAATGCTATAGATTTAGATAGACTAGTTGATTTCGGGGCATGTAGCTCAGCTGGTGAGAGCACCGCTCTTATAAAGCGGGGGTCGAGGGTTCAAGTCCCTCTATGCCCACTAATGAAATGTAAAAAAATATTATTTACTTTTCAAGGTAAAACTGATACATTAAAATTATTCAAATAAAAACGGGCTCGTAGCTCAGTTGGTTAGAGCGCTACGTTGACATCGTAGAGGTCTGCAGTTCGAGTCTGCACGGGCCCACCCTTTTTTCTTACCTTGATTATGATTAATCCTTTCTCTTCAAAAAAAAATATTCAAGCAAACGTACCGCCCTCTCAAGAGGAGCAAGTGTGGCCAAGGGTGATTGCTGCTGAGGGCCAGTTGGCGGTTGATATCTATCAAATTGAAGACCACCTATTTATAAAATCAACAATTGCTGGAGCGCGTGCCGAAGATTTAAATATAAATTTAAACCATGATCTCTTAACGATTAAAGGAATACGCGAACTAAAAGAAAATATCCGCGAAGAGTTCTACCTTTGCCGCGAGTGCTACTGGGGTCCTTTCTCTCGTTCTATTATTTTACCAGTTGAAGTTGATCCTCAACAAATTGAAGCCACTTTAGAAGAAGGAGTACTCACTATTTCTTTGAGAATTCTCAAAAACCCTCTCATTACTATTCTAGAAAAATAATATGTTTTCCGTTAAGATTAAGGATTTCGAGAAAGACCAGGCCATCTTGCAAGACGACGATGGTCGTCTTTATATTTGGCCAAAAAAACTACTAGCGTCAGACGCTAAAATCGGCGAAATTTTTGAAGTTGAAATAAATCAAAAAAACAACTTCAAACCAATTACTAAAAAAACAACCGATCCTGATAAATCCATTTTGGCTAAAGAAATTCTTAACGAAATATTAAAAATTCAAGAAAAATGAAAAGAAACAGCACTCGCTTAAAAATATTTCTCTATCTGTCTTTACCAATAATTTTTCTATTGGTTTTTCTATTATTGCTTGGACACTTGGCTTGGGCAAAAAAATACGAAACGAGAATTTATCCCGGCATCACCATTGGAGAAGTTTCTCTTGGCGGCCTGACAAAAGCTGAAGCTAAGACAAAAATTGAAGGACTCGCAGATAAGATTGAAAAAGAAGGAATCCCTTTTGAACTAAACGGAAAAATAGTAAATGTTCCAAGTGCGGTAATTGCTGATTCAGTGGAATTTACCCAAGAAGCTTACAAAATTAATCTCGACCTAACACTCGAAAAAGCTTTTAATGCCGGCCGTGATAATGATTGGCTAGCAGGATTTTCTCGTTGGATACTAGGAGAATACCATACCTATAACGTGAAAGCGGCCTATACTATCGATAAAGACATTTTAACCAAGGTTTTGCGTTCTGATTTTAGTGACCAAGAAACGGCATCCCAAAATGCAACGTTAAAAATTAATAGTGCTGGCGAACTAGAAATAGAATCAGAAAAAAATGGTCAAACTATCAGTTATGATCTTGCCGTTAAAGAAGCAGAAAATGCTTTAGAAAACTTTAGCGAAGCCCAAATTCCCCTCAAGACTACTATTTTGAAACCGGACACAAACGCTAGCGATCTAAATAACCTAGCAACAGAGGCCAAAAAAATTAGCGAACTAGCACCAATTAAAATTAAAGCGGGAGACTATTTTTCCACCATCAGTAAAAGTGTTTTGATTTCTTGGGTAAAATCTGGAACTAATAGCACGCTCGATTTTGATAAAGACAAAATCAAGGATTTTATCTCAAAAAATTTGTCTATTCGTGCTAATCAAGAGGTAGAATCTCCGCGCTTTGAAATAAAAGGGGGCAAAATGTCTTTTTGGCAAGCAGGAAGAGAAGGACGAAAAATTAATTTGGACAAATCGACTGATCAAATCATTTCAAATATCTTGCAAGACAGAAAAAATGAAATTGCGCTCGAGTTGGAAATAGTCCCTTTTGTTTCGATTGAAAATGGAGACATTGTTATTAATGAGCTTTTGGGCACTGGGCACTCTAATTTTGTTGGTTCACCAACTAACCGAAGAAAAAATATTGCCGTTGGTGCAAAGTCTGTCCACGGACTATTAATTAAACCAGGGGAAGAATTCTCTTTGGTAAAAGCTCTTGGGGATATTAGTGAACAAAGTGGTTATTTCCCAGAGTTAGTAATAAAAGGGAACAAAACTGTCCCGGAGTTTGGTGGCGGTCTTTGCCAAGTAGCAACTACCCTTTTCCGCTCCGCCCTTTCCGCCGGCCTACCAATTACTGCCAGACAAAATCATTCCTATCGAGTTTCTTATTATGAACCTGCTGGAACAGACGCGGCAGTTTATGACCCACAACCAGATATTCGATTTCTAAATGATACTGGTAACTATATCCTAATCCAATCAAGAATTTCAGGAAACGATATCTATTTTGATTTTTGGGGAGTAAAAGATGGACGAAAAGCGGTAAGTTCAAAACCCACGATATTTAATATCATTAAACCAGCACCGGCAAAAACAATTATTTCTTCTGACTTAAATCCTGGGCAAAAAAAATGCACCGAGAGTGCTCACAGTGGAGCCGATGCATTCTTTGATTACTCCGTTACCTATCCAAATGGCACAGTGAAAAATGTGCGTTTCAAATCTCATTATGTGCCCTGGCAAGCTGTCTGTCTAGTTGGAGCAACCAGCACACCCATTTCTACCAGCACGCCAATAATCGCCAGTTCGACCGCCACCAGCACCCCACAAAATTAAAGCAAAATAAAAAAACTATCCAAATTTCTGGATAGTTTTTTTTGCGATCATTTTGGAAATAAAAAAGACCAACTTAGACGGGTAGGCAAGAAAATCTCTTCTAGGAATTCCAGAGCTCGCAGCAATCGACAAATTTCTTTATCAACTCTTGCAAGCCCAAAAAACCCTAGTAAGAAAATCCCCATGCTTGTCGTGCCTGACCCGTCAAAATTGGCCTTTGCGCTTATTCAGCAACTAATAATCATATCACGGGTTTTATTGTTTGTCAATAGATAGTTGGGGATAACTTTTCCACCGAAAATTTATGCTAATATTACCATTTTTATCGGTTCTAAAGATTCTTATCCCCATCTTTTTGAAGCGTTCGATAATATTTTCCGATGGATGGCCGAAAGTGTTATTCTCCCCAACGGAGATGATTACTACTTTTGGATTAATGGCTTCTAAAAATTCTTGGCTATTTGAAGTCTTTGAACCGTGATGACTAGCCTTAAAAATATCAGCTGACAAATTCTGATGTTCGAGCAGTAATTCATTTTCTCTTGCCTCTTCTCCGTCCCCAGCTAATAGTAGTCTCGCTTCACCACATACCAGCCTTAACGCAATCGATCGATTATTAACATTCTTGGTCTCAGAATCATGAGGGGGAAACAATTGCATTGAACAGTTTTGATCGAATAATATCGTTTTATTGTTTTTCAGTTTTTCTAGACTGACTCTAGTTTCATTGGCTATTTCAAAAAAAGTGCTGCAGGCTGGATTTTTGCATGATTTTTCTGAATAAACAATTTTCCCAACCTGATATCTCTTTAAGATTTGCACTAAGCCGAAAACGTGATCATCATGCTCGTGAGTCAAAATTACCCAATCTATCTGGCGATCAAAGAAATTAAGATAAGAGCCGAGTCTTAATAAGATTTTATCGTCTGGTCCACCATCAATTAGTATTTTCCGTCCGTCAGGAAGAACCACAAGAGTAGCATCGCCCTGTCCAACATCGAAGAAGATCAAACGAACAAAACGATTCTGATTAATACTTGATAAGCAACCAAGAATTGAAAAGATAATTACTATTAATACGATATATTTTTTGTTATTCATCTAATTAGTATTTACCTAAGATTATAAAAAAATATAATCAAAATGTTAAAGTACTAATAAAACAAAAAACCGCCCGGTTTCCCGAACGATTTTTTTATAGTCTTTAAAACGGTAAAGTTTTAAAAATAAAAACTATTTTTTCTTTTTAGCAACCACCTTTTTCACAACTTTTTTAGCGGTAGCTTTTTTTACTACTTTCTTTACAGCTTTTTTAACAACCTTCTTAGGTGCAGCTTTTTTAACAGCTTTTTTAACAACCTTCTTAGGGGCTGCTTTCTTTACTGCTTTTTTAACAACCTTCTTAGGGGCTGCTTTCTTTTTAGCCATCATATTATTTCACCTCCTTTCATATAATAATATTTTTCGAAAAAAATTGTTAAGATTTTTTTCTCTCTTACTAATATTATAGCATCAGAAAATATTAGTGACAATATTTTTATGACTTTTTTATGATTCGTAAAATTTTTTATTTACAAACCTGATGACAATCAAAAATATTTTTTTAAAAGTTATAATCACCTTAATTTATTTGGCTGAAATGAATTTAAAAAATTAATAGCAAAAATAATTTTTTTAAATTAATAATTTTCTTTTACTAGAAAAAAAAGTTTTTTTTATTTTTTTGACAAAAAATTTACAACTCAAAAATTTTCGGATTTTTTTTTCAATTTATTTTGACAAAAAAGAAAAACGACTAACGTCGTCTTTCTAACTTTTTTATTTTGTTTACATTATCTTACTCTCGATGTATTTCTCTAATTCATCTATTAATACTCGGCTCTGTGTGGCGCTGTCTCTTTCTCTAATGGTGACCATTCCGTCATCAAGAGATTCAAAGTCAAAGGTCACGCAGAATGGGGTGCCGATCTCATCCTGACGACGATATCTTTTACCGATATTACCATTATCATCGAACTCGCAGCGGAATTTTAATCTTAAATTATGGTAAATTTGCTCTGCGCGAGCAACAAGTTCAGGCTTATTTTTTAATAGCGGGAATATAGCTACTTTGATTGGCGCTAATCTTGCCGGTAGGGACAAAATAATCCTTTGATCATCACCAAGATTTTCTTCGCGATAAAATTCGCAAAGAGCGGCTAAAAAGGTACGCCCAACACCGACGGAGGTTTCCACAATATGAGGAATAAACTTTTCGCCACTCACTGGATCTAAATATTCAAAATTTTGACCGGAATTTTCACCATGTTGAGTTAAATCATAATTACCTCGAGCATGAATTCCTTCTAACTCTTTAAAACCAAAAGGAAAGTTGTATTCAATGTCATATGCCTCTTTCGCGTAGAAAACTAAATTCTCATGTTTATGCCATTTAAAATTTTCGACTTTAAAACCGAGGTCAAGATAAAACTGCCAACGAGCCTCGCGCCAATAATCGTATACTTCTTTGCTACTGTCAGGATGAATAAAATATTGCATTTCCATCTGCTCAAACTCTCTGGTCCGAAAAATAAACTGACGAGCCGTAATTTCATTTCGAAAAGCTTTGCCAATCTGAGCGATTCCAAAAGGAATGCGAACGCGCGCGGAATCCAAGACATTTTTGTAGTTAACATAAATTCCTTGGCAAGTTTCGCCTCGTAAATAAACCGGATCTTTTGTCCAATCACCAGTGAAACTTCCTAAATTTGATTGAACTAATAAATTAAAACTTTTTCCAGGCGTGAAGTCCTGAGACCCGCAAGCAGGACATTTGATTTTATCGCGATTGGCGTCAAAAATCTGGTTAATTTCTTCTTCACTCATTTTTTCATCAGCAAATACTCCAACATCTTCCATTAGGGCATCGAGGCGAAGGCGAGCGTGACATTTGCGACACTCTGTCAAAGGATCAGAAAAACCTTTGACATGACCAGAAGCTTCCCAAACTTTAGGGCTCATAAAAATAGCCGAATCAAGACCAACAACGTTACTTCGCAACTGAGTCATTGTCTTCCACCACTCTTTTTTAATATTATTAGCGAGTTCAACGCCATAAGGTCCAAAATCATAGATTGCCGCAAAGCCTCCATAGATTTCTGAAGACGGGAAAACAAAACCACGACGCTTGGCTAGCGAAATAATTTTATCCATTAAATCGTTTTTTTCTTTTTTCATATATATACTCTAATAATAAACCCTTGGTACTACCTAATTAAATATGTTATAATATTAACAAACTTAAGCCATTTTTTCAATTTAATCAAGCTAAAAAAATTTAGCTTATCTAAATCTATGTTTTCTTATCGATCAATCATTAAAAAAGCCTTAAAAACCTCTTGGCGTTATAAATACCTTTGGGTGTTTGGTTTATTTGCAACCTTAATTAATCCTGGCGGAGAATACCAAATTTTAAATAAAACTATTGGTGACGGTTTGTATGGAAGTTTTGCTGATGGATTCCAATCAATTAGCTCAACTGGCATCTTTAGTCTTAAAGCTTTATCTGGAATGCTTGGTCTAATGAAAGCCAACCCAGTTTCGGCAATTATGACAATCATTGCCATCGTCCTCCTTCTGTGTCTGATTTCTTTCATTATTTGGTTAGCCATCTCTTCTCAAGGAGCAATAGTTAGCAAAGTTAACAAAATTGAGAAAGAAAAGAATGGTAATATCCCAGACTTCCGCTCTGATTTAAACAAAGGATCCCTTTCTTTCTGGGCAATTTTTGGGTTAAACTTTCTTCTTAAAATTGCCATCAATATTGCCTTCTTCTTCGTAAGCCTGCCCATAATTCTAATGATTAGAAACGACCTAGTCTTTTCGATCGTCTATATTATCTTATTTATTGCCTTTATTCCGGTCGCAATTACCTTAGCTTTAATCACGAAATATGCGGTTGGCTTCGCAGTGATTAAAAAAACGAAATTTATCGATTCAATCAAACGCTCTTGGCAATTATTTACCAAGAATTGGCTGGTTAGTTTAGAAATGGCCATCGCCCTATTTTCCTTAAATATTCTTGCCTCATTTGCTGTCCTGCTAATCATTTTACTTTTCCCAATGCCCCTCTTCTTTGTTTGCTTGGCTTTAGGAAAAATGGTCGTTGCTTGGATTATTGTATTATTAGTAATTATTTTTATGATTATCTCTGGCTCTTTCTTGACCACCTTCCAAATCAGCGCCTGGACCGATCTTTTCTTAAAGCTTAATGATGGCGTTGGAGAAAGTAAGCTTGAAAGAATATTTAAAAAGAATCACAAGAAATAAATGAAAGGCTTCGACTCCATTGAAAATCTAATTTCCGGGCAATCAGACAACGACGAAACCCCTCAAGGAAAATTTGCCCAGAAACAACAAGAGATAAAAATTAAAGAAATTGAAAAAATAACCGAAGCGAATGCCACTTCGCTGGGTTTGCCTTACATTAATTTATTTGGCTTTCCCGTTAGCCCAGAAGCGATTGCTTTAATTGATGAAAAAGAGGCGAAGAAACTAAAAACTATCTGCTTTTTTTACGACGGAGAAAGTATTAGACTTGGAGTTATAAACAACGGACCAGCTCAACAAGAATTAGCTAATACCTTAGACAAACTTTATTTTTGTAAAACAAAAATTTATTCAATTTCCGAAAATAGTTTGTCTTATGCCCTGGAGATCTATAAATCAATCCCGAAAATAAAAAATAACGATCGAGGGATTAATATTAGCGAAGAGGCGTTAGAAAAATACAAATTGGAAATTAGTAGTTATAAATATCTCGAAGAAAAAATTAATCAAGTTAACACTAGTGACATCATCACGCTCATTCTTGCAACCGCTTTAAAAGTAGATGCCAGTGACGTTCATATTGAGGCCGAAGAAAAGGACGTTGCTATTCGTCTTCGAATTGATGGTGTTCTTCAAGACGCCGCCAAAATAGACCACAAACAGTGGAAAATGATTATTTCTCGCTTGAAAATATTAGCGGGAGTAAAAATTAACGTCGAGGACAAACCACAAGATGGTCGTTTTACCATTTCAATTGCTAAAGGGAAAATTGATGTTCGTTGTTCATTTTTGCCGACGGCTGCCGGAGAAAGCGTTGTTTTAAGAATTCTAAAACCATCCTCCGCTGGATTGTCTTTCAAGGAATTGGGACTTTTACCTCAAGCTAATGACATTTTAGAAAGAGAGATTTCCAAGCCAAATGGTTTAATCCTCACAACTGGTCCAACTGGTGCCGGAAAAACGACAACAATTTATGCTATTTTGAACCAGCTCAACAAACCTGGATCAAAAATTATTACGCTTGAAGACCCAATCGAATATCAATTAGAAGGAATCAACCAGAGTCAGATTGAAACTAGTCGTGGATATGGCTTTGCCGATGGACTGCGCTCACTTCTCCGCCAAGATCCAAATATTGTGATGGTTGGGGAAATACGTGATCAAGAGACCGCTGAAATTGCAATCCAAGCAAGTTTGACCGGTCACCTTGTTGTTTCAACCCTCCACACCAATGATGCTGCCGGTGTTATCCCTCGCTTAATAGATATGGGGGTAAAACCTTATTTTTTAGTACCCTCAATTAATGCGGTTGTTGGTCAGCGCTTAGTTAGAAAGCTGTGTCCGCAATGCAAAGTTGAACATATTTTAGAGGAATCAGAAACTGAACAAGTAAACAAAATTTTAGCTGTAATCTCCCCAAAATCTGGGATTGATATTCCCTCTGAATTACCAAAAATATATAAAGCTGGTGCTGGCTGCGAATACTGCAGTCAAATCGGGTACAAAGAACGAGTGGGGATTTATGAAATCTTTACAATGGATGAAAAAATTAAACAACTGACCGTTGATAAAGCGCCTTCATTTAAAATTCTCCAGCAAGCCATTGAAAATGGCATGATCACGATGCTCCAAGATGGTATTTTAAAGGCTTTGGCTGGCATAACTTCTTTGGACGAAGTTTATCGTGTCATCGGAAATTTTGATTATATTAACGAATTGTACGACATCGTTATTTCTCAAACCATGGGCCGGGGAATAAAAGTTAGCCCGGAAGAAATGAATAAGGCTAAAGAATTAGGCCGAGACTTAAGAAGCGTGAAAGAATCGGTCTCAGAATTACCCAGTCAGAAAATTCTTGGTTTTATTATGAGCATGGCAGTTATTGGCAATGCTGGTGATATTCATATCGAACCCGCGGAAACCGAAGTTAAAGTCCGTCTGAGAATTGACGGCGTGATGACTGATTTAGTTAGTATTCCAAAATCATCGTATATTCCACTGCTGTCTGAGATAAAAATTCTTTGTGGTTTTGTTACTAATGAAATTAGAGCAACAATGGACGGCCGTTTCGTTGTCTATTTACCAGATAACAAAAAAGCCGATTGTCGTGTTTCTATAATTTCTGGTGGTTACGGAGAAACTATCGTTATTCGTCTTCTTAGCAATTCCGCTGCATCGCTTTCGATGGAAACCCTGGGAATAACTGACTATTCTTTAGCTGCTTTTAAAAAAGCGCTCAAAAAGACGAAAGGAGTTATTATTACAACCGGACCAACTGGAAGCGGAAAAACCACTACTCTTTATTCAGCTCTTAACGCTCTCAACAAACCTGACGTCAAGATTATTACCGTTGAAGATCCAATTGAATATCAATTATCAGGAATAATTCAGACCCAGATTGATTCCGCAAAAGGATACACCTTTGCTGCGGCAATGAGATCTTTACTTCGCCAGAATCCGAACATCATGATGATTGGAGAAATTCGTGACCACGAGACAGCAGAAATTGCGATTGAGGCGGCAATGACTGGGCACTTAGTTCTCTCAACGATTCACGCTAACAGTGCCGCTGGCGCAATTTCGCGTTTTGCCGGGTTAGATATCGACCGCTCCTCACTCGCAAATTCAATTGAGTTTTCAATTGGCCAACGCTTGGTGCGAAAAATATGCCAAAGTTGTAAAAAAGTTTTCATTCCTGACGAAGTATTACTAACTGAAGTCAAAAAAGCTTTAGAAAGTATTAAAAATCCAGAAATAAAAATACCTAGTGAATTAACTTTTTATGAAGGCGGTGGCTGCCCCGAATGCGGTGGTCTTGGGTATAAAGGACGTCTCGGTTTATACGAAACAATCGAAATGACCCCGGAAATCCAAAAGTTAATTCAAGACCCAAAAACAACCGACTATGAGATCGAGACAATTGCTATTCAAAACGGAACCGTCACGATGCTCCAAGATGGGGTCTTGAAGGCGTTAGCGGGAGAAACATCTCTCCAGGAAGTATTTAGAGTAATTTAATTTTTTATGATCAACAAAACCTTTATTAGCCAACTGAAAAAAGACTATCGCACCAAAGAGAGCGAAAGGCGCCAAATTATTTCTCTTTCCAACAACGTTCTTTTTCACTCAAAAAAAGCAATTTTTGCTCTTCACCGAAATGATTTAAAAATTGCTGACGAAAAATTGTTGGAAATGGAAAACGAACTATTAAGTTTAGAAAAAAAATTTACTATTAAACGAATCGAAGAAGAAGGAGCTTATCGCGCCGCGGTTGAAGAGTATACTGAAGCAAAATTATTATCTTTTGCAATTAAAGGAGAAAAAATCGATAAAATAAAAAAATTGAAATTAAGCACTGACGCTTATCTGGGTGGAATTTGTGATCTTCTTGGCGAATTGGTTCGTGTAGCAACTAATGAAGCAGCAGCTGGCAATTTCAAGCGCGTGACAGAGGTTAAAGAGTTATCTGAGAATATCATGGATCAATTAATTGATTTTGACATGACCGGGTATTTAAGAACGAAATACGATCAAGCACGCGGACACTTAAGGAAACTTGAGCAGATGGCATACGAGATTAAATTAAGAGTGGGTAAATGAAAATTGCGATATTTTCAGACTTGCATGACGATGGGGGAAATCTCAAACTTTTTTTAGACTATTGCAAGCATCAAAAGATAAAAAACCTTATTTGCTGTGGTGATTTAGCAAATCAAGAAAGCTTGGAGAACTTAGCGACAAATTTTAAAGGTAAAATTTTTATGGTCGGCGGTAACGCTGATCTTTTTGATGAAAGCGAAACAAATATTTATCCAAATATTGTTTTCCAGCCGAAAATTCTATCCTTTTCTCTTGGGGCTTTAAAAATAATAGCTATCCATAAGCCAAAGGAGCTAAGAGAAGAGCTCGCAAAAAGATCCGAGAAATATGACTTTGCCTTTCATGGACACACTCACCGACCAATTATCAGCCAGAACGAGAAACTAATAACAGCCAACCCTGGTAGCTTGAATGGCCCTGATTATCAAGCAAGCTTCGCAATTCTCGACTGCGCCACAAAAAAAATTGAACTTAAAATTCTTGCCCATACAAAAAACCCGTGATTCCTCACGGGTTTAGTCTATCCTCTTTCTTCGGCTATCGACGCATATTTTATTTTCGATGCCTTAGCTGTTAATACTTCCAATAAATCGACGAAAGCTTTTTCGGTATCTTCAAGGCAATACTCTTTAGTATTTCTTAGCATCTTGATTCCATCTTCAACGGGAACTAGTTGTCCGCTTTTAAAATTAGACAAGAGTGATCTTAATTGAATTGGCGAATCTTCCTCTAATAAATAACAGACTTCGGAAAATTCTCTAGCTATTCTTTCCAGTAGCGCTAAAGAAAACTTTTGGCTAGTTTCCTTTTCCTCTAAAGCTTTTGCCACATAAGCACAATAGCAAAGCTGACGTCTTTTTATATAGTTCACCAATTCTGGCGGACCATCCTTTTGCATAAAATACAAAATTTCCTTTGTGGCCTTCCGCTCGTTGTATAATTTTGCTAAATGAATTAAGACGATAACGGAAAGAAGCACGATAATTGCGACGAATACATTCATTTTGTTCTCCTTTTTTAAATTGTTAAATAATTCTTTTTATCCTAATACCTTCGGACTATTTTGTCAATAATGATAAATATTTACCAGTGTAACTTTTTTTATTTTTCTTTAAATCTTCTGGTGTGCCGACGCCAACAACTTCCCCGCCAAGATCGCCACCTTCCGGGCCAAGATCAATAACCCAATCAGCCGATTTTATTACTTCCAAATTATGTTCAATTACTAAAACCGTGTTGCCGGCATCTACTAATTGATTAACAACTAACAACAGCCGATCAATGTCAGCGAAATGCAAACCAGTAGTTGGCTCATCTAGAATATACAAAGTCTTCCCAGTGGAACGCCGCGACAGTTCGGTCGCTAATTTTACTCTCTGCGCTTCACCACCGGAAAGAGTAGTTGCTGATTGACCAAGTCTTAAATAACCCAACCCAACTCGCTCTAAAACCGAAAGTTTTTCAAACAACGGTGCGATATCTTTAAAATAATGCATTGACTCTGAGACAGTCATTTCCAAAAAATCATAAATATTTTTTCCTTTATATAGAATATCGAGCACTTTCTTTTGATAACGCCTTCCTTGGCACACGTCACAGGTAACATAAATATCTGACATGAACTGCATTTCAACTTTTATCACCCCATCGCCTTCACAATGTTCGCAACGACCACCGATAACATTAAAAGAAAAGTGCCCTGCATTAAAACCCTTCACTTTTGCCTCTGGCAAATTAGAAAAAATATCCCGGATGTAAGTAAAAACTCCCGTATAGGTCGCCGGGTTAGAACGCGGTGTCCGCCCAATTGGCGATTGATCAATATCAATTACCTTATCGATGTTCTCCAAACCCTTTATTTCTTTATGGCGACCTGGTTCCATTTTTGCACGATAGAATTTTCGATTTAAAGCGTTAGCCAAGATATCTGTAATTAATGTTGATTTTCCGGACCCAGACACGCCAGTAATTGCCACTAATTTCCCAAGAGGAATAGAAACATTAATATTTTTTAAATTATGCTCAGTCGCACCGATAATTTCTATTTTTTTCCCGCTTCCTGCACGATAAATCTTTTTTGAGGCAATTTTTTTTCGCCCGGAAAGATAGTCCCCCGTTAAAGAAGCCCGGCAACTTTTTATTTTTTCTGGTGTACCTTCAAAAATAATTTTTCCGCCCAGAACTCCAGCTCCAGGGCCAACATCAATTAAATGATCAGCTGCCAGCATCGTGGCTTCATCATGTTCGACAACAATGACGGTATTACCAAGATCTCTCAACTTTTTCAGGGTCTCTATTAACTTATCATTATCCCTTTGATGTAAACCAATCGACGGTTCGTCTAAAACATAAATGACTTCCGTTAGACCAGATCCGATTTGTGTAGCAAGGCGCATTCTCTGAGCCTCACCACCGGAAAGGGTGCCAGAAGGACGGCCAATTGAAAGATAAGATAAACCAACTTTATCCAATAAATCCAAACGAGAAACTATTTCTTTGATAATCGGATTCGCAATTAATAATGACCCATTCTTTAACTTGCCCTCAATTATACTTAGCTTATTTTTTAGTTCCAAAATTGCGGGACTACTTAAATCTGCAATCGAAAATCCTTCAATTTTTACTGCTAGCGAATCTTTGTTCAAGCGATCACCAAAACAATGAGGACAAGTAGACACAACGAGACATTTTTCAATCTCTTGTTTGATAAAGCTAGACCTAGTGTCTTGGTAGCGATCTAATAATATCTTTTTCAAACCAGAAAAACCTTTCCCGCCATCCAGAAGAAATTTCTTTTCAGCGGTTGTAAAAAGTTTTACCGGTTTTAGAAAATCGAGATCACTTTCCTTTATTTCTTTCGCAAATGGAGCGAAAAAAGAATTTGGATTGCTTAGGGCATTCAAGCCAAGCGGCCTGATCGCTCCTTCGGCTAAACTAAGATTTTCGTTTAAAACAAGATCGCCGCTAACTTCTGGGCAGTTCCCTAATCCGGCACAAGTAGCGCAAGCCCCTTGGCTGGAATTAAAAGAGAAATGACTCGGTTCGAGGTCGGACATTGAAACATGCCCGGCAGGGCAAAGATACGCCGGAGCATTCTTCTCTTTCTTTGCTACTCTTTTTAAGCGAGCGCCACACTCCGAACAATGTGGTACACCAATTTTGGCATACAACAAACGCAAAAAATCATAAATTTCGGAGACTGTCCCGACTGTGGATCGAACATTTGAGGAGACCGATCTTTGATCAATTGAAATCGCAGGTGACAAACCATCAATAAAATCTAAATCTGGTTTATCCATGACCCCAACAAATTGGCGTGCATAGGAAGACAAAGACTCAACATAACGACGTTGACCTTCAGCATAGATAGTATCAAAAGCTAGGGAAGATTTTCCGCTACCAGACAAACCAGTAATAACTACTAATTTACCACGTGGTATGTCGACACTTATATTTTTTAGATTGTTGACTCTTGCCCCTTTAATGGAGATGTTTTTAGGTCGATAATTCGGCATAAGATGCTTACAAAAATGGATAAAAAAGTTTAAGAGTTATCTTAGCAAGAAAATCCATTAAGCTCAAGGGGCGTTTTTTTAAATCAAAAGGGACGGCCGAATTCTTCCAGCGATTTATAATCCTCGTTAGATCACTGATCAAAGCTTTTTGAGTGAAAAACACTCCGCTTTCAACATTTAAACTAATTGAAAGCACGTCAAAATTTGAAGAACCAATCATTGCTTCTTGATTATCAACCATAAATATTTTGGCATGGTTCATTTCTGGCAAAAAATAAAACCTTACCCCAAGAGCGGAGAGACGGGAAGCATAAAAATAATTGACTCGATCAATAAAAACAATATCCGTTAATTTTGGCATTATTATTTCGACTGAAACACCCCGATGGACAGCGTTATCTAAAAGCGCCATCAACCAACGAGGCGGAATAAGATAAGGAGTTACTATTATAATATTTTCTTTTGCTTCAATGACTTTTTCGCGATAATAATCCTTTAAATAAGCCGTATCTTTGTTTGGCCAATCATCAACAACCCAGGACTTGATCTTCCTGATTAAAGAACTTTTTTGATATTGCAAAATTTCCGGATCCTTCCCGCCGCACATCTTATAAGCGTAAGAAAATGATTTTAAAATTGGTTTAACAATTCTGCCTTGTAGACGAATTTGCAAATCATTCCATTTAATTATTTTCTGGTTGATATTAACACCACCAAGAAAAGCAATTTTTTCGTCGACAATTAAAACCTTTCGATGGGCACGACGTAATAGTTGTGAAAAAAACAAAAATTCAGCTCCTGCAGAACGTAATTCTGCAACGACTTCTTTTTTTAATTCTAAACTCCCGTAAGCATCGGCGATAATTACCACTCTCAATCCTGCCGATAAACGTTCTTTGAGCGCACCAAAAAAATCATGTGTAACTTTTGTGTCATCTAAAAAAATATACATCTCGATAAAAATGGATTTTTCGGCCTGGCGAATGGATTCAATCATCCCATCCCAAGCCTTCTCTGAGGTTGTGTAAAGTTTGTATCTCATTTCTATTTTTCAAGCGCTGCTTTAATCTTTGGAATCATTTTTTCGGCTGCTTTGGCGCCAATTGCGATTAAAGATTCAATAACTTTTTGGTCAAAATACTTATTAAATTTTACTGTATTTATAAATTCTGAAGTATCGGGGGCAATTGTGATGTCGGCAAATTTACAAGAATTAACCGCCAGATTATGGACCGTAATTCTTGTGCTTCGTAGTACTACTTTAGCCATGGTAAATTTTTTTTCAATAAATTCATTTGGGTGATAAAGATTTACACCAATAACAATATCAGCTCCTTTATTTTTTAAAACATCGCAAGGAACTGGATTACTTAGGCCGCCATCCACTAAAGTGTGTTTCTGATATTTCATTGGCTTAAACAATAATGGGACTGAGCAACTCGCACGAACGACGGAAGAAATTTTTCCTTTTTCAAAGACGATCTCTTCGCCCGTTGCTAGATCAGTTGCCACAATAATTAGAGGGGTTGGGGTTTGAGAAATGTCACTTACTCCTAAATCTTTCTTCAAAAACTTTTCAAATTTTTCTCCATTAACAAAGCCGCCGCGCCAACTAAGATCAAATAAGATAGGTAGTTTCTCGCGGGGGTTCTCAGTTATTTCGCGTTCCATTTTTGCCATATCACGATGAAGTGCATAATGGGCTGCGACCCAAGAACCAATACTGGCGCCACTAATTATATCAATTGGGATACCATGTTTTTCTAAAGTTTGGATCACGCCAACATGAGCAAAACCTCGGAAACCACCACTACCCAAGGCAAGTCCAATTGTTTTTCTTTTTTTCATAGTAATACCAAAATTAATGCTTAGATATTATAACAGATTTTACGGGAAATTAGGAGAGAGCATTAACAAAAAAGTCGTTTGACAAAACAGTGAAAAATGCTAAGATAATTAATCAAAAGAGCATCTTTTGATGACAATTCTTTAACATCAATATTCACCAATACAATAACAAAATGGCAAAAATTCCAGAAAATTTACGGGAAGATGCTTTATCAAAGTATCTACAAGAACATGGCCTAAAACGCATAGGCCAAGGAAAGGTGAGAGACACCTACTATTTAGACAACGAGCGGCTGCTTGTTGTAACCACTGATAGAATCAGTATTTTTGAATTCGTGTTGGGCGTTCTAGTCCCAAAGAAGGGCGAGGTTCTTACCGCACTAACTCATTTTTGGTTAACAAAAGTTCTCCATCAGTGGAAAAATCATTTAATCAACTGCGAACATCCCAACCTTAATTACTGCCCCAACACTGCCAGCTTACTTAAAGAAACTTTACTTCCTGATTTGCAAATTGAGCGCTCACTGATTGTTAGAAATTTAAGCGGGAAAATGTATCCTTTCGAAATGATATTCCGTCACCACATTGGTGGTTCAGTGTTTAAACAGTACCAAAAAACTGGTATGGCCGGTGGTTTAGAATTGCCTGCTAACTTACCAAAGTGGTCAAAGTTGGAAAGCCCGATATTTACACCATCAACGAAAGAAGATGTTGGACACGACATCAACGTTAACGGCGATTACTTTTATTCTGAAATGGAGAAATTAGGATTAAAGGAGGAGGCGGAAATGGTTGTTTGGAATTTAGATTCTGCCTATTCCATTGCTTACAAGTATGCAGAGGAAAGAGGGGTATTAATATTGGATACTAAGTTTGAAGTGTCAGGATTAATAATTGCTGACGAAGTTCTAACGCCAGACTCTTCTCGTTTTGGTCTAGCGGATGATTGTGTGCGAGCAATTGCCGAAAACCGGGAACCAAAGTCTTACGATAAACAGGCTGTCCGTGATTGGGGAGCAAAAGTAATCACCCCCTTCTTTGACGAAAGCAATAATTGCATCGTTGGAATTAACAAGTTAGATCCTGAAATTGAAGACCATGTACATTTTGTCCATAGCTTAGAAATTCCGACGGACATTATTACGGGAACCACCGAAAGATATTTAAATATTTTCAAAATACTTACCGGTAAAAGCTTGGAAGAATACCAAAAGGCTGAAATGGGCCTTTAAAAAAACAAAACACTCCAGAAAGAGTTATCTAAGTTCAAAACTAGATAACTCTTTTTTAAATCACCAAATTTCTCTAGCCAAGACCATTTTGTATATTAAAAAAGCCGCAATTTTGTTTGCGGCTTAGGGGTGTTACTAATACCTTACTGTTAGATAAACACTAACGGAGTGGTATAGTATATCGTATCTTAGCTCTGTGATTACCCGTCCATACTTACTTTTAAAGTCTTTGTAGAGTTCAAATGACGGGGCGATACGAAGAGTATTATTATTGTTGTATTCACTTGTAATTCCGGTGGCAAAACGAAACCAGTTTTCACCGATTTGCTTCCCCATGATAGCTTCATAGTTTTGAATACTACCAGTTTTTCTTCCATCCACTCTCAGTGAATAAGTGCCTTTGGCGCAAATTGGCGAGAAATGTTTGAAGTAAAACAAGGGAACTACTAAATATTGGGTGCCATCAATGTAGGTTTGTTGAGAAAAAAAATCTTGATTAATTTCTCCGAATCCGCTTTGAGAGCGAAACCAGAAATTTCCAGTCTTTGGTTGATAGTTCACAAAATTGAACATACCAAAGTTTTTTAGATTTTTTGTACCAGCAAATGCCCAATACTGATTGTCTTGCTTTCCAAGAGCGAAGAATGAATGCTCTGGGTGATAAGCAATCCAACCATATTTAAGATCGCTACTAGAAATTCCTTCGGCAATTGGATGACTGAGAACCTCATAAAATTCGACTGTAAAGTTACGATAGTTCAGGCGTCCACCAAAAAAATCTTTTGGGATACTATTATCACTAACGACTCTACCTACTTCAATTACACTATTAAAAGGCCCAATCTTGTTCTGTGACCAAACATCAAAAGCGAATTGATCACTTTTTCCACCATCGCCTGATTTAACAAGCATTCCACTTAAAGAATTCAGGGAGTCAGACCAGATTTTTGGGATAATAATTCCCAAAACATCTTTGCCCTCAGCCTTATAGTCATACTTCAAGTTAATAAACTTAGTCTTGACTTCAACTCTTTGTAACGCAACGCTTGTCTGATATGCGCTGTCAGAAATAATAGAACTTTCCAGATTAACGCTTTGTGCGTTAACTAAATTTTGCATCATCACGATGCCAATCACGCTTATAATTATTTTTTTCATTTTGATTCTTTTTGTTTGTTTAACATTATTTGAAATAAATCCCCTTAAAATATGAGGTTATTTTAAGAGGCTACTTTTGGATAATTATTAAGCAAACAGGGGAATCGGATCGGGATTGCTGTAAAAGCCTTTCTTTTCTTTCTTGCACGGCGGTAAAAAAATTTTACCAATCATTGTTGGGCAATAAACCAGATTATTATTTTCAGGAATCGTTGCTTCAACAAAGACAGTTGGTTGAACTTGACCCGTATTGTCGAAAGAACCTGGCGGAGCTTTAACCGTTACCTGGTACTCGCAAGTACCATGATTCTGGTTGTAGGCGTAATTGCCGCTAGTATTTCTCGGGATTAGAAAAAGGATGATGACGGTAGCTAGCACTGGTAAAAGTGCTTGCCTGCGAATCAACCCTCGATTATCCAGATACCGACGATATTCGCTAATTGTAAAGTTACTCTTAGCAAAACGATTGATATCTAGTAATTCGTTTTCTGAAATCAACGAAAAAATACTGAAGGTTCGACGTCTTAACTCAACCTTCATCACCATCTCCCGACCTTCAACGCGCAGAATTTTCTGCCAGGTACGGATAATGACAATTGGATAAAGAGTTAAGCAGAGCAGGAAACTTAAAGGATTATTAATCCGAAAAGTTTTTTGTTCCTGATAATGCCAAATTAAAAGGAGGACTAAACCAAATGGCATTTTGTGCCACCAAAAGTTCAGTAACCAAAGTAGAACAGAAGATAAAACTCCGGACCAATAGCCTGGACGTTCCGTCTCTTTCCTTTGATCTAGGCGCGCTTGAAAATTTATTGGATCGGTAATTTTTTCCAATTTATCTCTAGCGTCATTTAGTCTGCTCATGTAATTTGCGTATTCGGAATCCGAACAAATCGCTCTCTGCCTTTTGACATTTCGGTTAAACACATCAAGCATTTGACCAATTGAATTTTGAACTGACAGGACTGCCATTCGGTCAAAATCATTCTTTTTTTGCTTTAATTTAATTTCGGTCAAATCGGCAAAATATTCTTCTGGACCATAATTATCGCCCAGCAGATTTGCTCGTTTTACCTTTTCATTTAAATACTGAACATCACTCCGACCACCATCTTTTTTAGAGGGCGGCTGGACATCATTATTTATGTGATTAAATAATGAAAAGAACCCAATATTAAATAAAAATACTAGCAATAGCCCCAATTTAACAACCGGGATTATCCATCTCAAATAATTCTTCATGATTTCCCTGTTTTTTGTTATTAAATTGTTAAATAATTACCACTTTGGTAACTAAAAA
>JBMOHF010000008.1:0-48444 GCA_049317985.1 Patescibacteria group bacterium | reverse complement strand
AAATGAGATGGTTTTAATGAATAATTAAAACCGCCATATGTGTGTACCTAAAACATAAGCTAATTATACCAAAAAGCACCCCTTAAGAGAGATGCTTTATATAGTGCTTATTGTTCCTGATATTACGCCTTCTTTCTTGCCATTTTCTCCCAAATCACAATCATTGGACTAGCAATAAAGATTGAGCTATAAGTACCAACAAAGATACCAACCGCAAGGGCGAGAGCAAATTCCCGAATACTGGCCCCGCCAAAAACAAGAATAGCTAAAAGCGCTAATATTGCAGAAAATGAAGTATTGATTGAACGAGTTAGTACTTGATTAACACTGGTGTTAACGGTCTTTTCAAAATCTTGACTAGATTTTGGTAGATTCTCTCTGGTCCGATCAAAAACGATAATTGTATCATTTACACTATAACCGAGTACTGTGAGGATGGCGGCAATAAAGGCCGTGTTTATCTCTGTGCCAACAAAATGACCAAGAACAGCAAATACACCAAGTACAACGATTACGTCGTGTGCTAAGGCAACAATAGCCGCTAAACCATACTTCCATGATGCAACCGGTTTGGAAACTGCTCGAAAAGCAAAGGCGATAAATATAATCATTACCAAGAGAACGACGACAATGGCATTAAACGATTTGCTTTTTAACTCTTTACCGACAGAAGGACCGATCGAATCAAAGCGAAGTTCTTTGGCTGAGCCGTTATGATCAGCTGCTAACTTAGTGAGACTCTGATTGATTGCTTGGTGAACCTCTTGAGTGCTTTCTTTGAAACGTAAAAGAGTTGTGTTGTTTTGAGTTGGTTGAATAACGAGATTGCTTGCGCCAACGTTGCGAAGATTATCTTGGATATCAACGATTCCCGGTTGATAATTTGTGAATTCTACTTCCATCAAACTTCCGCCAGTGAAATCGATACCAAAGTTTAAACCCCACATAGCAAGGGCAGCAATTGAAAGAGCAACCAAAGCGCCAGATATGGATAACCAAATTTTACGATTTTGAATGATATTTAACATATAGTCTTAAAGATTAGTTTTTTTTGCTAAACCAGAGCCGATTAGCCAAGTCTTCTTTTCGAGCCACTTACCAAGAACCAGAGTGAATAGAGTGCGAGAAATTACAATTGCACTAAATAGCGAGACGGCCAAACCGATAAAAAGAGCTGTGCCGAAACCTTGTACTGCCGAAGTGCCGAAAAACATCAAAATAAAACAAGTGAGGATGGTCGAAGTATTGCCATCTCTGATTGAAGGCCAAGCATGACGGAAACCTTCATCAACCGCTAAAGACATCGACTTCCCGGCGCGCAATTCTTCTTTGATACGTTCAAAGATCAAGATATTTGCATCAACTGCCATTCCAATCGACATGATAAAACCAGCGATGCCCGAAAGAGTTAAAGTGATAGATTTTGAAGCATATACAAATAGTAATACGCCAATCACCAAGAATAATAAGGCAACGCCGCCATTAAATACTTTTATTTCGTTAAAGGTATAAAACAGCAGACCAATCATAACTGCCACTAAAACAAAAGCGAGCCAGATTGGAAGAGCTTTAAAAATTGCCAAAACTGTTAAACCATATACGAGTAATGAAACAACAGCCAGAAGACCAGGAAAGCGGTAGATAGCAATCATAAAGATTGAAACTAGCAGTAAGCCGATCAAACCAGCAAATAAACTATTATTGATTGACTTTGCGCCCAAGCTTGCTTCAACAGTTTGTTGTGAAATCAAGGTGATTGGAACCGGCAAAGCACCAGAGTTCAAACGTTTAACCAAGTTTTTCGCCTCATCAACAGTAAAGCTGCCACTAATCATCGCTTTGCCGCCAGTAATTCTTTCATTAACATTTGGCGCACTGATCACAACACCATCCAAAAGAATCGCGACCGGTTTACCAACATTACGCTCAGTAATATCAGCAAATAATTTTGAACCTTCATCATTGAAATCTAGAGAAACGTATGGTGAGCCATCGTTCTGATTAAATTCAAGGTAAGCTCTCTTTAAATATTTACCCGTTAGCTCAGTATTTTTCCAAGAACCTTGTTTACTGGCATCAAGAGTAATGGCACCAGTGGAACTTGCTGTGTTGACAACTGTTGCCGGAGCACTGCTCATTTCTTGAAATTCAAGCAACGGTGTCTCGCCAATCATCTTAATTGCTTCATTCACATCCTTAATCCCAGCCAATTCAACGATAATTCGATATTCACCATTAGCGGAGTGATTGATTTGAACTAGCGGTTCACTAACCCCAAAGACGTTAACTCGTCTTTCAATAACATCACGCGCCGAGTCTAGAGCACTGGCACGATCGGCTTCTGGAATATTCTCCACGTTAGCACGATAAACTAAATGAGCCCCTCCTTGAAGGTCCAGTCCCAAACTAAAAGGGATGTCTTTCACAAGTGGCAACGAAACAACTCCGCTTGTTTTGCTAGAAAGATTGTTAGCAAGGTTGTTGTAGTGGCTGCTGCCAGCAATTAAGCCAACAGTTAAAGCAAAAACCGCAATCAAGCCAAAAATCCACCAAGCTTTTGCACGAGCGGATAATTTTGAAAACTTTTCAACGATGTTCATAAAAATTCTAGTTATTGAAAATAATCTTATAGCTTCTCAAATCTTAACGAATAAAAAAACAAAAATCAAGTAAAAAGCCCCAATTCTTTACAAAATTCCTCGTTTGTATTATAATCAATAAACAATTACTAAAAATAAACTCAAAATACTATGCCAATTATTCCTACTGTCATTGAAAAAGAAGGCCAAATGGAAAGAGCCTATGATATCTATTCCCGCCTTTTAAAAGACCGCATTATTTTTCTTGGTGAGCCAATTAATGATCATACTGCAAATATTGTGATCGCTCAGTTACTATTTTTAGATGCTGAAAACAACCGCGATATTAAATTCTATATCAATTCTCCGGGCGGTTCCGTTTCTTCCGGCTTAGCGATTTATGACACTATGCAATATATTAAATCAGACGTCTCAACAATTTGTGTTGGAATGGCTGCTTCTATGGCTTCCGTCTTGCTTGCTGCCGGGAAAAAAGGGAAAAGGCTTGCCCTGCCAAATAGTGAGATAATGATTCATCAAGTAATGGGTGGTGCTGAGGGTCAGGCCAGTGATATCAAGATAATGGCCGAACACATCATTAAAACAAAAAATAAATTAAATCAAATCCTCGCCAAGCATACCGGAAAGAAAAGTGAGACCTTAGAAAAAGATAGCGATCGTGATAATTATATGAGTGCTGAAGAAGCAAAAAAATACGGGTTAATCGATAAAGTGATTGGTGAAGAAAAAAAATAAACAAAAAGAAAAAAGACTATCTTCAGAAAGATAGTCTTTTTTTGAATCTTTTTAACAAATAAACTATTTAGAGTTTAACTTGAAGTTATTAATTACCAACTCAAAAAGGCGGAAATAGTTAACAGCGCTTCCTTCGGCTGCAGTTAGAGAAAAGATATAAATATTTTTCTTCGCCTTGTCATTCAAATAAAAGACGCTTTTGTCGGCGTTATAAACACCGATCCAAGAACCATCAGTGGCAGATCTTCCTTCACCAACTTCTTGTCCAGGAAACTCGGCCTGGTACCAATCAACAATATCTAGATTATTTTCGTTATTCTGATGAAGAATTTGAATAAAATATTTTTCATCTACTGAAGAAATCAAGACAGTTTCATTGCCATTTAAATTTTTAATACTCCAGGATTTTGGATAGATTAGAGAATATTTTAAAGATGGATTGCGGTAATTATTCAGCATCGAGGAAGAAGCAAGACGACCAGACCCAGCAGGATTGTAAGTATTTTGTACCTCAATCAAATCAGCATTACCATCGCTATCTGTATCAATTTTATTTGGGTTAGAACCAATTAACTTCTCCTCCTCATCACTCAAACCGTCACTATCGGTATCTATAATACTCTCGACACTCGGAACAACAACTGGCTGCTCAATATTTGTCGTACTTGTTGGCGAAATCTCTGGAGTCTCAGTAGCGATAACTGTCGATGATGCAACTGGTGGAATAACTACCGCCTGGATATTCTCGGGGGTAACAACTGGCTCTTCAACGGCCAGAGGAACCTCCTGACTAACATTAGACTTCAGCGAAGGTTTAATGACTAGAATATAGACTCCATAGAGTAGACCGATAACTAACAAAATACCGAGAGAAATAATTATCATCCCAGTTTTTTTGTGATTTTCGGGAGCGGCTAAAGAGGTTTTATTAGTGGTACCTTCTGAAGAAACTGGCGCCGGCATATTATGCACCACAAAATCACCTTTCAGTCGTTCGACCATATCCGAACCATCACTATCAATTTCTTGTTTTTTCGCTTTAAACAACATAATCTATTTAATAAAAAAATAAATTGCCAGTACAAACAGCACGAGAGCCCAAACCGCAATAGTTAGAAAAAAAGTGCGATGAGAGACCTTGCGACGTAACTGAGGCATGACATGAATATATATTGGCCTCGTCCAAATCGACTGCTTTGGCGCCGCCGGAGGAGTTTTGTTTGTCCCTTCTTGAGAATATTCTTTAATCGTCGGCATAATTTTTTATTTCAGGGGAGTAGCAACAGGCATTTTCCCAGCACCATTTGGGTTATAACCGCTTTTAACTTCCGCTCCATCTGAATAGCCGTCACCATCAGTATCTGAAAGCAAAGGATTCGTTAAATAAGTTTTAACTTCTTCATAGTCAGACAAACCGTCGCCGTCTGAGTCAACTTTATTAATGTCTGTCCCGAGAAGTATTTCTTCTTGGTCACTTAAACCATCTGAATCAGTATCAATGCCTCCGGTCATGCCGATTGTACTAGAAGCACTCGAAGTTGAGATAGTTGGAATACTTGTTGTGGCATTGTCTGGAATAATTTCAGGAACAACCACAATTGGTGCAACCTGATTATTAGCCTCCTGATCTTTAATATTTTTTTCGGCAGCTGCTTGGTCGGCGGCGCTTGGCGTCTGAATTGGGTAACTATTTATATCACTAACAACCTGCATTTTTGGCTGAATAAATTTCGCATATATAAAATAACCAGCGAACGAAAGTGCAGCCACGACAATCAAAAGAATTAAAAAAATCTTTAATGCTTTTGCCCCACGTTCTCCTGCTGCGGGCATATTGTCCTCAATTCTTAAAAAAGCTTCCTTGCCAGAACTTGGAAAGGCCGGCTGGGCAGTTGGTGGCGGTGTTTGGCTAATTGGCGACCCTTGAGGGGCAGATGGTGGAAAAGGAGCTGGCATCGAAGGAGCTGAGGGCATTGAAGGCGCCGGCGCCGCTGGCTGGTCAACATCCGAAAAAATGTCATCAATTTCTTTTGCTCCCCCTTGAGGAGAATTATTTAGGTCGTTAAACATAAAAATTATATTATTCTAATTTGTTATTGATTAATTACTTTTCGGTGCTGGTTTGGTTAAATTTGAAGTTTTATCTCGGCAGGCTTCTTGCCACTCCTTATTGCTTATCTGCTCACAAAGAACTGGATTCTTTAATTCAGAGGCTAGGCTAAATAAACAAATAGATGGGCCGTCCAGATTTTGCATTTCCTGACAACGAGAAGAATCTTTACTAGCTACTAACTCTTTGTAGAGTGCTTCGTCATGAGTTGCTTTTGCTAAACGATTTTTTTCCTTCTCTCGCCACTGAAGAATCTCTGTTGGCGGAAGATCAGATTTCTTCTTACTAACAACTTGGCTCTGATCAAATTGTTGGTTATTGTTGTTTTTTTTGTTCTTAGAGAAAATAAGAAATACCAGAGTAAATAAAATAACTAATAATAAAACTGCTGACGCAATAATTATTATTCGATGCTGACGATTTTGCCAATTAATCATATAATTATTAAAAGTTATCACCAGAAACTAATCTAGAAAGATAGTTAATAATATTACCAAAACTTTCTAATTCATTTGGTTTACTCCCAGCGGAAGAATAAGTGAGATGAGAAAGCGCAACCCGGTTGCAAATACTTCCCCAAACATTAACCCCCACCATTCCTGAATAATGGAACAGATTCATTAATTTTGAGCTGGTAGCCGTACAAACTCCTTCACCACACTGGCTATCACATCCAGTAACTCCAGATGCTCCCATTTGATAATAAGCCTTGTACTGAGCAACGCCAAACGATGACGTTGGCATTGCCAAAGCTGCAGTATTGATAAAAGGCGCTGAGAAATTATCTACAATAAGACTTGTTAAACTAGAGTCATTAAAATTATTTATATTAACAACCCCCGCATAACTGTTAAAACTATTAAACTTTCTTGATGTCTGAGAATTTATCGTCTTGTCTCCAAAAATGACCATTCCACCAGCTTTAATGAATGATTTTAACGTAGCGGCCGATGATGTGCTGAGATCAGAGCTAGTAGCGACGCCCATCCCAAAAATAATCAAATTATATTTTTGCAAAATATCACCAGTTGCAGGCAAAAATGACAAGGTGGTAGAATTAAATGAGCTCATTTTTGTTGCAGCAACCGAATAGTTAACCTCATCGGCGGCTGGATTGGTATCATTAATATTAACTGCATCTCTGAAAGATTCATATGAGTTACCGAGGGAGTCTAACATTGCTTTTACAGAGAGAGTGGTTGAGGCTGAAGTGTCAGTTGGAAAAACTTGAAGAATTTTCAATTGACGACTGATTCGACAATCACTTGAACAATACTCTCCTAATTCGGAGTTCACGGAAAAAGGATCACCTGGGTCACATTCTTCGTTAAATTTACTTTCAACAACTCCATCCCCGCAATATGGACAGTCGGCGTGACAATATTGTGCATTATTTGCACCGGGATCATATACCTCCATGTCATCAGTCGTAAAAGTAGAATCATATTTTCCACAAATTCCATCGCCACAATAGCCACCAGTTGCTCGGCAATAATTGTTTGAGGTAATTGGGTTTGGAGTGCTGATAGTTTGAACTGCCTGAACAGTATCTTTGGTGGTACAAGAGTATTGCTTTGAAGCGGAGCTACTTGCAACAACGTTAGTGGTACCACCAACGCCATCACATTCTTCCATGCCATCGTTATAGAAACCACCACGGCCCTCTTGATTCGGCGCTTGTTTTACTCCATCGCCGCAATAACTATTAATATTGAGGTCAAAAGAAGAACTGCTAGTGGCACCATATTCATTTGAGGCAGTAACAACAATATTATATGAATTTGGAAGAGCCGCTGCAACTGAGGCGAGAGAACCTGTTAAAGTCGCATCAAATTCTGAGGAGTAGTCTTTTGGCTTGAAGTCGCCCTTCCAGCAAATTGGGTCCGTCTTTAAGTTTGGATTTGACCAATCAACTTCATCGGCTAAAGCCTTGCTTATTTTGAAAATTTCCTTAAGTGGAGAGATGTTACCGATAATTGAAGAGATAATATCCGCCGCATGAGAAGAATCCGCAGGGGGATCAGGAAGGGTTGTGTCAGGGAGACCAACGTCAGGAAGATTGTCATCAATCGGACGAGAACTAACTGGGACTTCCCTGCCATTCAATATTTGGGTGGTCGTTTCTCTGCCGTTTAAGAGATGAGTTATTGTTTCAACGCCATTTGAAAAACTTCGAAAACTGACTCCCCTGGTTGCCAAAACATTTTGATATAAACCTCTAAGTTTTCCTTGAAAAGTTAGATTATTTGTTTTTTCATTAAAAACCTTATTTTTGAGATCTGTTGAGCTACAAATTGCTTCACTTATATCCCCCAAATCCGTGACTGGATCCGGATAAAGGCCACTCATATCCGTTGGCCACAAATCACCAACTGGCCATAAAGCACGTCCAGATATTTTTAGTTCATTTAGTTTATATGCCGCGCCAGTTAGCAAACTCGTACTTGCACTTTTTAGACCAGAAACCGTGTATGAAATAGTATGATCGGCAGAGTTAGAAAGTTTTACTACACAACTAAATACGGCGTACTTACGAACGTTCTCTTCGCATTTGTAATCAAAGATTGGCTTGTCTTGTTTGAGGGAAATTGAAAACTTTTTCGTGGTGGAGATACCGCTAGAATTTTTGAGATTAACTTCATAATTCAAGACTTTATCAGTGCCATTGGTGCCGGAAATTATTCCGGGTCCCTGGTGAATAGTAACTTTGTAACGACCACGAGCAACTCTTTCAATTTTCTGTAGCAAGTTATTATTGATAACGTTATGAAAAGAGGAGGCAGAAGAGCTAAGTGCTGGGTTAGCAAAAGATGGACCACCAGATAGTTTTAAAGTGTAGTTTGGTGTGGCAGTCGCACTTGTTATCAAATCGTCAGTGAGATAAAAAACATACTCTAGAGGATTTTGGTTTAAGAGATGTTCGGCATTTTCAACTTCAATTTTTGGTTTGGACTTACTGATGATTATATAGGTTGAGGTTGCAACCGAAGCACCATGATTATCCGAAACTTCAATCGTGACCGGCAAAACGCCGATTTCTTTCGCTTTCTTGGAATAAATTCTTCTCAGGTTTGGGTTGTTTGTCTCTTGAAAAACTGGCGCACCATCAAAAGCGTTGTTACTAATAGCAATAACGTTGTATGCATTAGAAATAAAAGCACTAAGTTGATCGACCTCCATCACCAGACTATAAATAAAAGCTGATTTAGCTGCCTTAATTCCTTCAAAATTACCAATAGCCAAATTTTTCTCATTTATTTGATCGACTAAATCGTTTTTTGTTGTGGTTAAGTCGTCAACATAAAGTTGAATTTGATCATCAATTACCACTGATTGAGCTTCCTTCTTGGTTCTTAGCTTACTCAAGACTGGTAAATTTATTGTGGCGAAACTAGTGTCCCCGTTCGCTACATGAATAGCAATGTCATTTCGAAGTTGTCGATAGTCGCTCTTTAATTGCTCTAGGTCGTCGATCTTTGTTTCCAGCGCTTTAATATTTGGAGCATAATTCTCGTAATACCCGGCAACAATCAACCCAACCACGTTCTTCTGTTTTTCGGCTGTATCCAACAAATCACTATTCGCTATTGCTGCTGGTTCATTGTGGGCCGCCTCTGCCTGAATCATCAGTGAGCGTAATTGACTAACCTTTGACTGAAAAAGCGAGTAATCATCAAGAGCCGAAACGTATTTGTTCTTTGCCACCTCAAGTGGTGCTTTAGCATTATTAATCGCTAAAATCGACTTATCTAATAAAACAATTTCACTTTCTAAGGCCACTTTCTGGGCTTTCTTAGTGATAATTTCTTGTTTTTTTGCTTCAATTAGTGCAGCTCCGACCGAGCCGCCAGAGAAAGATAAGTCCCAGGTTAATGGATTGCCGTTAGGATTTGAAACTTCGACATAACCAATAAATGGTTGGTTTAATTCTCCTTGCAGGTTAATCTCTTTAAATTTAATTTCCGCGGTCGCTGTTGAAGCAAAAGCCACCGCGCAAGCCTCTTGGCTCAACATCTGATCCGAAGTATCATAGATATTTCCGGACTCCATTGAGGCGCAGAGATTATATTCATTGCCATTATTTCTTGATTGATAAGCAATCACTTGGCTCTCATTGGGGAAACGAAGAGGGTCGGTGGATGTGGCAAATTCCCCGGCATCTTTATCCCAGCAAGTGGTTTCTTCAAAACGAGGATTACCACAAGCTCCGAGTTTGTTAACTGGATCAGTTAAAGATTTATCAATACCCAGTTGAACACCAAAGGTATTTTGCCAACTAGGCCAAGTAGAAATAGTTAGGTGAGGAACATAACTTCCTGATGGCAGGTCTGGATAACGCTTATTTGTATTTTTATAGTTTTCCAGAGCATCTCTTAACTCAGCAATAACTGCGAGACGCTTCACGTCACGGGTAATTTTTGCTTTGTTACTAGAACAAAATCCCTTCCCCAAGCAATCGCCATCGATTAAACAAGTAGAAGTTGAAATAGCCCCAGTTTTACAAACACCAAAACTACTCACATTGTTATTAAATTTCCAATTAGCAATAATCTGACCAAGAGCATCCGTTGTTCCCATTTTTATTTCCTGGTTATAGGAAATTAAATAAATATTTGTGTAAATTACATTATCGACAATATTGGTTGCATTAACGTAGACGGTACGACCATCACGAATCGCTTCATAACCATCAACAATCAAAAACTGCGGGGCCCCGGCAAAGTTTTTTTCCTTATACCAACGCTGGATCCCGTAATGTTCAAGATTTGGCAAAACCCGAATCGCAATCGCATCAGTACTCGTGCTACTTGAGGCTTCAGCTGCTTGGCAGGTGTTGGAGTTTTGAAAAAATATGCCGATTGAGAGCAGTAAAAAACCAGCAAACCAAAGAAATGATTTGTTGTTTTTTTGACGATCGGAAAATTTTTGTTGATTTAATAATTTCATATTATCAAGATAATATTAAGACAAAATAATTATACCACAAATTAGTTTTTCTGAAAAAAATATGATTCTTTAAAAACATCCCAAATGCAAGTGCCATCGCTACCGGTGCATGGAGTTGTATCTGAACATGTTTTGCTAAGATTATTGCTACATACTTTTTTAGGAATATTGGTTACTCCGCTTTCTTCTAACGCAGGAAGATCGTCAGCTGTTCCCGGTTCTCCGGCGTCTCGGCAATAATGGAAACCATAATTGTAATTGCTGCCTGGCTGCCCAGAGACTGAGGCGTCTGTCCAAGGAGCCCAGGTCCCATTTTTTACAGTCGGCCAAGGATTGGCACAAATAAAGACATATAATTCTGAGCTAGTTTTTTTGCCATCGCCGCCTTTATACTGGTTACTGGTTGGCATTTTTACCGTCGCATAAAGAAGAGATTTTCCGTCGTTAGTTGTCGACAAAGCAGTTGCTAAAACTTTTCCGCTTGGTAAAGCCTGGGCCATCGGAGTTGAAGTCGCTAAAGTAATAATACTCGGATCTTCTAATTTATAATCCCAAGTCCAGCTATACCCGGTTACTGGTAGAAGTTCTTGACCATCAACGCTATACGCCTGGGCGTTAAAAATTTTATCTCGATCCTCTTTTTTATCAAATGACGTTGTAGAAGCCAAAGAGTCATCCGGCTCGTTTGTCACAGTGGAAAATAGATATTGGCTTGGAGATAGTTTTGTGTAATTAATTTCACAAATATCAGCTTTGGTTTTAAACCTACTAATAAACGCTTTATAGGTATTGCTGTTTATTTTTGCATTAACCGCTCCTTGGTAGAAAGTTCCACCCTGAGATTGGTCGGTATAACTAGCAATTTTTTGATCCAACTCACTTTTTAATTCACCAAATTTCGTAATATCATCAATCATCTGTGAGACATCTGAAGCTTGTTCGTACTTATAGTTGTTATCTGCTTCAACTTTCCGAGCGTATTCAATCTCATCAACCATTTTCTGAAGATCTTGATTCAAATTATACAAATTTTTCCTCATCGCTTCGAACGTTTTTTCATCGCCAGTCACTACTTTGCGCTGAGAATAATCTTCGAATTTTTTTGATAAATCATTGTTAATATCTTTAATAAGAGCAATATCATCTGATAAAAGTTTTTGGTTCTTATCAATCGTGTCAGTTGCTCCAATTGCCTTGGCTTTAAATATTTCAAACTGGAGATTAATATCTGTTTTCTCTATTTCATTAATTTTTTGAACATTTTCTTCAAGATTAATTAATTCTTCCTTTTGCATCTCAACTGAGTTAACAATGGCAAAACCATTCTTGTTTCTTTGAGCTTCGTATTCTGTTATTTTTTCGACCAGTCTCAAAGCTTCAGAAGCATCTCTAATCGTTTGCTCTATTTTTGACTGAGTATCAGTTATTTGTGTTTCAAAACTTTTCGATTCAATGATCATCGCCTGAAGAGACGCGTCATCATAACCAATACCTACTGACGCCGCCATCCCGACACCGTCAAGACTAAGAACTCCGTCCGCAGGGGCCACATCTTTATTGTTTCCCTTAACAAAAATTACATAATTTTTGGATTTTGCTAAAACTACTTTTGGTTTGATAATCGCCCAAGTACCAGTAGCGAAGCCCGTGCTAGCATCGATTGCCTCCACACTGATTGGAACCTGGCAATAAGTATAGTTACTTGTGCTATCCGCAATAGCTAGGCTCTTATCAAAGACTTTAAAGATAGAGGCGACTACTAATTCGACGCGATGATAAACTTTTGCTAAAAAGTTATCTTTCAAACTTTCTACCGCTAAAGATGTACCAACCGGACAAGTGGTGCCACCAGGGAATTCTTCGAGGAGTTTTATATTATTTGTATTAATAGTTTCTCCGTCCATCACGTGATCGAAAGCCACTCTGATTGAAGTATTTCGGCAGACATCAATTGCATCTGCCTTTGGTAGAACCGAGTCTAATAATACTTTTGGCTTCTGGTAACAGCAAGAATCGGTGCCACAACCAGTGTCGCCAATACCGCAATCTGTATCGCTCGAACAACCGCAACAAAGACCTCGTGAGCCTCCGCTGCAAGAACCACGATCTGCCTGACAATATAGTTTTGAATTCACGGCTTTGCAGGAGTCATTACTTCCTGGACTACAGCAACAAACACCACATTCTCCACCAGCTGATGGGGTTCCGGAAGTAATAGAAGTGCCGTTAGTGGCTAAGCAGGTAAACGGTGTTGCGCCAAAAGCGCCAGAGCAAACCGAGGGATTACATTTGTCAGGAGTAGCTGTGCTAGCTCCACCGCCACAGTTCAACCCAAGCCCAGTGTTTGGGGTGGTCGGCTGACAATTTTTTTCGCAGTCTTCAACTGATGAAAAATCTCCATTTACCACCGGCGTACTTGAAGCACATTTATTAGTTGCCCCGCCGGAACATTTGAAGGAAGCGCAAAAACCAAATTTACCCGTATCCAAGGGATTTGAAGAAATCAGCTTCCCCGAACCACCTCGACACACCGGTTTGCCATTTCCATCAAGATTTTTACTATCAAGACAGCAGGCTGAAGCGTGGTCAAGACATCCCTTTTCGTCTAACCCCGAGCAATCAACACAAGCGCCTGCCTTAAAAGCTTCGGAGACAGCGCAATACTGGCCATTGTGACCAGAACAATTGCAAGCGGCATCGTTCAAGGCAATATCAGTGGGCGATATTGCACAGCCTGAACACTTACCAAAAGTATTAGAGGTTGAAGAAGAATCTTTGTCTGATCCACATTTTCCCTCGCAAGTTAAAGGTGCGCAACAATCAGCAGCGCCATTATTTTTATCACAACAGCAATCACAGGTAGGAGCTTCTTCGATGATACACGTTCCAGAGGCATTACATTGTTCAGCACCATTGCATTTTGTGTTAGAAATACAACTGCCCCAAATACAATTTTCGCCAGTTGTGCACAAAGAACAATTATTAGTAATTTTTAAACCAGCAGCGGTGGCGCCCTTAGCACAGAGATTCCCGGCAATTTTTATCCAACCTTGCTTACAAGTAGTATTTGAGGGATATACTAAACGATTCTTACCAGCATAATCCGGTAAATTTTTACAAAATGACCCAGCAACCCCAACGTCCTCACAAACACTGGGTGAAATTATTCTTCGACAATATCTACCCTCTGTGTAACCATGAGCGATATCAGTAGAAACTACTTCTTTAAAAGCATAACCAGCCGGGCAACAAGCTCCTTTCTCAACCTGAATTACTTCAGATCCGGAAGAACATTTTCCTGGAACATTTGGACAAGTACTGCCAGTTGAGCAGGCTCCTAAAGTTTTTGAGGCTCCCAAACAACTTCCAGTCACACTGGTTGTTGTCCCGGTGATCGCTGTGCTAAAGTTCCATTCAAAAACCGAACTCTTAACATCCAATACGCAATCGTCGGCGCTAGGGACACATTGCCCTTTTTTGATTGTGGCCTCAGAACAACAAACTCGATCACTTGGGCAATCGCTACTCGCACTACATGAACCAACCTGGAAATTAACCGGGTTACTAACCAGGCCACTTTTATTTTTTATTGTAACAGGACCTGAAACAGCATCAACAGGAACGATAGTTTTTGCTTCATGAACTTTGGTACCAAGGGTAATTGTTGAAGAGGCAAGCAAGGCATTAAAATAAACTTCCGAAGCGCTATTGCCAAAATTCTCGCCGAAAATTTTCGTTTCTGAATTTGCTGGCCCTCGATCGGGATCGATTCGACAAATACCAGGTAGTAATTGGGCTGACGGAAGATAATTAAAATAAATATTACTACTGGCAGAATAAGCGGTCCAATTATCTGTTTGCACTTTTATATTACTGGTCGCTGGGTTTATACCGGCTGGAACTTTTACCAAGATTTGTGTATCTGACCAGGTTCCAATTTTACATTCGTCTGGAAAATTATAATTCGCCTCTTTGTCACCAAAGAACACTTTACCATTGCCCCGATTTTCGCCAAAATTATGACCAATAATGGTGACATATTGATCAATTGGCCCAGAGTCAGGAGAAATCCCAGTGATAGTTGGCGCGGGAGGTAAGTCAGCCGTTTTTGTAAAAAAAAGAAAATTACTTTTTTGCAGTCCCTTCTCAACAAATAAACCATTTTTTCCTTCCTCTAACATTGGGACTTTAACAGAACCAACGGAATCTGCCGCGATTGTTCCACCGACGAGTTTCTCTTCGTAATTACCGAAGAAAGATTTGCCACCAGCCATTTTAACCCCATAGATACTAATACTATCGTCGGTTTTTGCCACGGTTGGATTCAAACCACAGATTCCAGGTCGATCAATATTGTTTACCAAAAAATTATTTATTTTTGGTCCATTATCGTCATTAGTTGATTCTACTTCCTGATCACGAATAATTTTTATTTCACCATTTTGAACGCCAGGAGGAACAACGACAATTAATTGGTTATTAGAGGAAAGACAACCTTGATAAACTTGACTCGTGCTACTTGCAAATACGCCCCCAATATTAACGGAAGTTTTGGCGGTTAGGTCGTGAATCTTGAGATTATCAATATACAAATCCGTGCCATTCCCCGTCGGGCCAGCGACCAAAAAAATCCTCATTTTTTTAGCAACTGAAATATCGGCACCAAAAGTAATGTTTCGTTGATAGGTGTACTGACCAGGAGCTAAATCGTAGATGTGTTGATCTCCGAAATAAACCTCCATTCGATTAGCGACAAATCCTTGAAATTGAAAACTTGCTTGATAGACGTGGCCGGCAATAAAATTTACTCCTGAAAAATTGTAAGCAATTTCGGCATTAGCACCAGTGCCGGTAACATTTCCAGCATCCTGGTGAAGAAATAATGACTTGGAATTATTATAAGGATTATTTTTAATTAAAATATTAGCGGCCGCTCCTTTTTGCAAGCCAATAAAAACTGTTGAGCTTGGAGTTTGGTCGACCGGATAAGATTCGAAATTTTCTAAAGATACGGGGGCGGAGTTTGAAGCTTTAAAAAGGTTACTAACAAGAATTGTCAAAAAATTTCCGGCCTTGCCGTTTGGAGTTTCGGTGTCACAAGTTGATGAAGGACAATCTGAATCTTTATTGCAGGCGGTATTAATGCTAGTTTTACAAAAACCACCAAGAGGGCTGACTCCCATAATTGTTGTCGGTCCTTCGCAAGTACAACTATTGGCATTGCAGGTCAGACCATCTTCACAATTATCGCCGCTTAAATCACAAGTTCCATCAGCTTTGAGTCCACAAGAATCCCCGTCCTGAGTTTTACTTTCGCAAAAACAAGAATTATTACAAACCTGGTTAGCACCACAAAGCCCATCAGCTGGGACGCAACTATCAGCAGCAGAACTGCAGCTAGTTTGGGGATTAGTGCAAGGGCTGATTGAGCCAACGCAAGAACCAACATTCCCAGTACAAACAACATGTCCGCCACAAAGACAAGACAATCCATTACTACAAAGCGATGGATCAGTAATATCAGGATCACTACCAACGCTACCACCAATCATTTTGCTAATCACAAAAGTGGTGATTCCCCAAGCAGTAACAATGATGAGTAAACCGATAACGCCAGCTTTGAGAATATTTTTGGCCTTAGTAATTTGTTCTTCGCTGCCGCCACTTTTCATCCAAGTAAACCCACCCCACAAAATAATACAAACTGCGATAAAACCGAGAAAACTCAAACCGATGTTCACAATCCGACTGACAACATCCAGAGGGTTCGCATCTGATAGTTTTATGGTTGAACTAACTTGGTCAACCCCAACATCGAGAGTGGTGGTGGCTAATGCTAAATGAGCCCCAAAAAATAGGGCCATAAAAGCGAGAGAAATTAATAAAACTTTGCTAATTTTTTTCATAGAATAAAAACTCGAAATTTATAGACAATTTCCTTCTTCACTTAAAGTACTTGTTGGAATGCGCGAACAACAAGATGGATTATCAACATTAGCGAGACATCCTGGACCCTTACTAGGCTTATAACAATTTTGATAAATATCTCTAACTCCTGAACCAACCTGAGCACTAAAATCACTTGCTACCGGGAAAATTGAATGATTAATTTTAATTGTTGTTCTATCTAAAATTCCATTCCCCAAATATGAAAGATTACTGGAACTAATCCAATAGCCAACAGGGTTACTAAAACTTCGGAGATTTAATAGTTTATGAACGACAATACTTTTTCCGTTGTCGACTGATTTTGAGCCGGTCAGTAGACTTGAATTCAACATCAAGCGCCCAAAAGAAAAACTTACAGGATTTACCGCGCTAACCATTGAACTATCATAGTTTGGAGACAAAAGCCCAGTAATCGTCGGTGCAGTGGTGATCATTTTGTTGCTAATAAAAAATGACCATTGAAAATTATCAGCGCCGAGTGACGCATTTACGTTTTCATTAAAAATACTAACAGGGCCATCAGAAAAAGTGCTTCGGTTACCGTCGAAAGAATTACTAGAAGCATCAAAAATTCCTTTGAAGGTAAAAACGTCAGCTGTCGGATAAAATTTTCCAGACGGATTAGCACAAGTTTTGGCACTCAAAATATTATTGCTAATACATTTACTGAAAGGAGTTTTAAGGGCGCAATCTTTTTCATTAACACATTCTAATAAATTAGCAGCCAATAACAAAACTTTTAAATTGGATTGGGCTGGCAAACAATAAATTTTTTCACCACAACCATTTACCCCACATTCGTTGTCTGACAAAAATTCTAAAGTTTTATAATCGCTTGAAAGGGAAAATTTCCCTGAAACAAAATCGCCAACACATTTTTTATTAACACACGAGTAGGAAAGACAGTCTGAGGGAAGTGTGCAACTGTTGCCATTTTCTAGAGTACTACTTGCTTTTGCGCTGTCATTCGCATTAACAACTCTGAGTGAATTATAAACAAGACTTGCTGGTCCAGTAATTGTCAGTGGATTTACTTCTTTACTAAAATTAATTTGAATCGCGGAATTCATCGGTTGATCAGGCTGACCTGCAATTTCTACAACGTTCCCGCCGTTAACTCCACCTGAAAAGGGTATTATATCAAAAGCATCGGGACGAGCGGAAGAAATGATCATATTGTTCCCCTCAACCCCCGGTCTTGCGGTTATATCAACGGTTGCATCATCTGATGAGACGCTGTCAAAAGTCCAAAGACTATAGATAAAATTATAAATCATGGTGGCGGCATCTTGCGGATTAGCGACCGTGGTAAAACTCAGGCTCCTCGTACCAATCGTCAGCTTATCGGCTGGATATGGTTTGGTGACTAATACTTCCCATGAATTCCCCGCTGCAAAGGCACCGACTTTAAAACTAAAGATGTTATTAAAATCAACAAAATTTTCATTACCAGATTTCACCGCCTTTGCTGAACCACGTTGTTTTTTTGAATCAGAAATCGAGAAAGTTCCAACAGAGTCGATTGCGACGATATAATAAATATCAACTGGATCACTTGAAACTTCCTGGTAATTATTGCTAAGAGTCAAACCGGTTAAAGGAACGGTTGTGCCATCATCCTTGTTAACAACAAAGGATAGTTTTTTTTCAGGTCCCAGTGAACGTTTAACTGTGATTTTTGCAGTAGCTGATTCACCAGTTTTCAAGGACGTAACATCTATTTCGTTATCAACAGGCGGGAAGGTACCACCAATATTAACTTTCGGCGGGGTCAGGTCAATCAAACCATTCACCACAAACTTCCATTCTAAATATTTTGGGTTACACGCACTAAAGATGCCATCTCCTCGCAAGTTTTTTATTTCATTAGTGAAAGTGACACCAAAGGGGGTCGGTTTATTTGCTTCTCCTAAATATTCTTGAGGAATGATAACAATTGTTTTTTTGTCATATGACAAGCCGACTTTCGCATTGGTAAAATTTGAACTTGCGATATTCCCAGGACCTTTTGGTGCGGTTTGGTAGATTTGGATTGCTGCTGGGTTGAGTTTGTTACAAGTGTTATTATCGCAGACGCAAGGAGCGTTACCCGCATCGACGCAAACAGAGTTGGGCGCTACTTCCTCTTTGAAAGTGACCATGATAGAGGTATTTCTTGGAACATCTTCTCGATCAGCTTTTGGATAAAAATTTTCCACGACACAAGCACCCAGAGCCCCTAAACCGAGTTGATAATTCTGAACAGCAACTTGACTCTTGGTGTTTGATTGGTTTGTCATCCCATTGGTCAGCTTGCTCAAAACAAAAGCGGCAATCGCCCAAGATGATAAAACGACCACCAAGCCAATGAGGGCATTTTTCAAAATATTTTTAGCAGTAGCAATGCGATCTTCCTTGCCATTACTTGTCATCCAAACAAATCCTCCGTATATAATCAGGCAAACAGCGATAATACTGAGAAACATCAAAATTAAATTAATAATTTTGACCGCCATCACAATTGGATTGGTGGCGCTTAAGTTTATATTTGATCCCACACTATTAACTCCTGCATCAACTGCCGCAAAAGCAAACATTGGAACAAACAAAAAAATTATTCCGATTAAAAAACTAATTAGTGGTTTGAAGTTTTTTTTCATGGGAAATAAATCTCGAAATAAATGAAATCGAGATAATAAAATATGGTTTTTTTATTTTGACGACGAGGCGCTTTTGAGTTATAATTCTTTAAGAAATGTGGTAAAAAAATTATAAAAAAATAAAAGCTACTTGTTTAATTTATTTTAACATAAAAAACTAAAATCGTGAAATAAAAATGACCATTGATCGAGTGATAAAAAAATTCTCCGACAACAACCCAGGAGTGGATACGGAAATCCTCGGGCTAGCTTATGATTTTGCCGAAGAAGCCCACCGTGGTCAGATCAGAAAAAGTGGCGAACCGTACATTATCCACCCTCTTTATGTGGCCTATCTTCTCGCTGAAATGAAGGCTGACTTAGCAACCGTGACCGCCGGAATTTTACATGATGTCCCAGAGGATACCGAAAGAACTTTAGAAGATATAAAAAAGGATTTTGGGACCGAGGTAGCTGGCCTTGTGCGCGGAATAACAAAGCTTGGTAAGATAAAATATCGCGGACTGGAAAGATACCGAGAGAATTTAAAGAAAATGTTTTTGGCGATGGCAACTGATATTAGAGTAATTTTTATAAAATTTTGTGATCGCTTGCATAATATGAGAACTCTGGATTACTTACCAGACGAAAAGCAACAACGAATCGCCAAAGAGACTCTCGAAATATACGCACCAATTGCTGGTATTCTTGGAATCTGGCGACTAAAATGGCAATTAGAGGATTTGTGTTTCAAATATCTCTACCCTGAAGAGTTTCATAAATTGGAGTATGAATACGAGGTAGAGCAAAAAGCCGAACGAAACGATTTTTTCAATCGAATAAAGAGAGAAATAACCCCGCATCTCAAAGAAGAAAAAATCGTCAATGAAATTGAAGTGAGATTCAAGCACCTTTATAGTATCTATCAAAAAATGAAAAGCAAAGAAAGGCGTTTTGATGAAATATATGACGTTTTTGCCTTGCGCCTAATTGTTCAAGATATTAATGACTGCTACAAGGTCCTGGGAATTATCCATACTATTTGGCGACCAAAACCAAACCGTTTTAAAGATTATATTGCTGTCCCAAAACCAAACGGCTATCGGAGTCTTCACACAACAGTTTTTGGCCCAGAAGGGAAACCGGTTGAATTCCAGATCCGAACGAGAGAAATGCACGAAGAATCAATTTATGGACTAGCAGCCCATTGGCATTATAAAGCGCAGAGACAGGAGTCAAACAACAAACAACCAGCTTGGATTAAAGAAATTATTGATATTCAAAAAGAATTTAGTGACACTAACGATTTTGTTCACAAAATACAATTGGATGTTTTTCATAATCGAATATTTGTTCTTTCCCCAAAAGGCGACGCGATTGAGCTGCCAGAGGGTTCAACGCCAATTGATTATGCTTATGCTATCCATACTAAAATTGGCAATAGCGCAGTTAGAGCAATCGTTAATGAAAAGATTTCTCGCCTTGATCATGAATTAAAAAATAGCGACGTCGTTGAAATAATTACTGAAAAAAATAAAGTTTACCCAAATAAAGATTGGCTAAAGTTTGCTAAAACTAAAAAAGCTCGCGATTCAATCAAGCAATATGCCAAGAAGTCTCCTTTCGAAAATATAAAAAAGTTTATCCCAGGGATGAGAAACAAATAATTAGGCCTTAATATAATGAAAACAAAAAAACACCCCTTTCGAGGTGTTTTTTTAAAATTTTGTATACTAATACTAACGATTGTTGTTCATCTGGTCTTCAGGTAATTTACCAGTCTTACGTAAAAATTGTTTTTCTTTGCTAAGCTTCATGCTTGTCAAAGCGGAAATTTTTAACTGGCGCTTATTTTTTTTCGGTTTTAAGTGTTGAATAGAACGAGCTTTTTCGAGCCGTTTGCTATTTTTCAAGCCTTTTTTGAATTTTCTCAAAAAACTTTCAAAACTTTCACCAGGTTTTCGTTTAAAATCAGCCATAAAATCCACCTCCCTTTCTAAATGTGTTTAATAATGTTTATCAACTTACTCTCATTATTGCTTAAATCGATTTTTTTTGCAAGTTTTTCCTTAATTTTCTTAACTGGCACGATTTCTTGAACCGTTGAGTCCATATCTCGCATCAGAATAGTTTCATCCATTACTTCCTTTTTTCCCATAATTAACGATATTTTTGCTTTAACACGGACTGCTTCCTCCATTTGGGTTTTAAGGCTATCCGTTGAGAAAGATTGGCGGATCTTGAAACCTGCCTGACGTAATTCGTCAAACAATTGCAGTGATTTTAATTTCGCCAAATCACTGAGTTGAGCAATAAACACCAAATTATCTTCCGCTCCTGGCAGTTGGTAATGTCTATCCCTCATTTTTGTTGCGGTCCTCTCAAGCCCAATTGCCAAACCAACAACGGAAGACGGTTTACCTCCCATATTCTCAACTAATTCATCACAACGACCACCACCAGCTAATGAATACTTACTTTGAGCAATTCCGGCATCATTAACAGGCCAAAATTCAAAAACAGCATCGTTGTAGTAGTTCAAGCCGCGAACTAAAAATGGATTAAAATTATATGGAATATCAAGTTCATCTAAATATTCGCAAATTTTCTTGAAGTGATCACGACTCTCGTTGGACCAAAAATCGGCAATTTGCGGAGCCTCTTCCCTTAATTTCACACAAGACTCTTCTTTGCAGTCGAGAAGACTCAAAATATTTTTTAATAAATTCTGTTTACAGTGATGACACACTTTTGATCTCCTACCTCTTTCCCGATAAAAAGTGGCTAGCTTATGCCCATATTCTTTGCGACATTCTGCTCCGCCCAAGCTATTAATCTGCACCTGAATATCAATTCCTAAGTCTTTAAAAAAATGATAAGCCAAACTAATAACCATTGCTTCAGCAATCGGTTTTTTGTCTTTGATAATTTCTAAATCAAATTGAGTGAATTGACGTTGAGAATTATTTTGGAGCTTTTCATTTCGAAAGACCTGACCAATCGAAAATATTCTCAGGGGTGATTCAACCTCATCTAGCTTTTGTTCGACATAATGACGAATCATTCCCTGAGTTAATTCTGGGCGCAAACACATTCGCTCATTTTTTTCGCCAGTTAATGCGTATATTTCTTTTTCGTTGGCTTTTCTGCTATTTTTTTTGTATAAATCGATATTTTCTAAGATTGGCGTTTCTAAATGATCAAAACCATAGCAAGCGCAAAGTTCCTCGGCTTTCAAGCGAGCAATATCAAAATACTGACTATCAGAAATCGAACAATCCTTCATCCCAAACATCCGAACATAGCTCTTTACACTTCTTCTTTCGGGCTTTTTTAGCATTTCTGGCTTCGTCGCCGCATGATGAGAGGCGGACGATGCACTAGCGTTTTCTTTGGTTTTTGGCATATTTTTAATATTTAGGCACTTGATTGAATAAGGCAATCTTATTAAGCGGTAGACCACGTAATAACACTTTACCGACTACAAAGCTTTTGTCAATTGGACCAAAAGCACGAGAGTCCATTGAAAACATCCGATTATCTCCCAAAACAATGTATTGTTTATCACCAATCTTAACTTTTTCATCAGCCGAGTAACTATTTGGCAGCGTTTCAATCCCAGTTGGTAAATAAGACTCATTTATTTTAAAGCCTTCGGGTTTTTCATTATTATAAATATAAACCCCATCCTCCTTAAATGAGACCGACTCGCCGGGGAGACCAATAACGCGCTTAATAAAATACTCCTGAGGATTTTTTGGATATCGGAAAACAATTATTTCTCCTCGTTGTGGTTCTCGAAAACGATAAGATATTTCGTCCACAATCAGATATTCTCGATCATGAAAATTTGGCACCATTGACTCCCCTTTAACATAAAAAGGGATGATTAAAAAATAACGAATTGGTACAATAATCGCAATTGTGATAATCGCCACTTTTAATAGTTCCCAGATGTATAAAATGGCGCGTTTAAACATAAAAATAGATTAAAAAAATAATTTTTGACTAACTTTTTTTAGTGTATCACGGAAGAAGGTTTGGGGCAATAATCATCGCGTCTCCATAACTAAAAAATCGATATTCGTTTTGCACGGCTGATTGGTAAGCCTGGTCTATTTTATCTTTCCCAGCAAAAGCGGAGATTAACATTAATAAAGTTGATTTTGGTAAGTGAAAATTGGTAATTAAACCATCAACTACCTTAAATTCATAGCCAGGGCGAATAAAAATATCCGTAAAGCGGCTAAAGCTCCTGACTTTATTGTCGCCTGATAGATCTTGGTCGTTAGCCCAAGATTCGAGAGTCCGACATGCTGTGGTCCCAACCGCAAAAATTCGACCTCCTTTTTTCTTGACATTGGATATTTTTTTGGCAACCACCAAAGAAATAGCACCGTATTCACTATGCATTTTATGATCAGCGAGATTCTCCGTCTTTACTGGTAAAAAAGTACCCAGACCGACGTGAAGAGTAACGGTAACTACTTCTACGCCAAGAGAATTAATTTCCTTTAAAAGATCCGGCGTGAAATGTAAACCGGCTGTCGGAGCGGCGACGGAACCAATTTTATTATTATCCGCATATACCGTCTGATATCGTTCCCTCTCATACTCTTCGCCATGACTACTCTTGATATAAGGCGGGAGTGGCGTTAGACCGTAATGAAAAATTTCTTTCATCAAAGCTTCCCCGCTTAGATTAAATTTAACTTGCCAAGTGTTTTCTTGATTGGAAATAATTGTTGCAAAAAAATTGACAGAAAATTCAATCTCCATTTGCGTTTTTACTTTTCCACCAACCAAACACTCCCAAGTATCTTCCGATATTTTTTGATGGAGAAACACTTCCACCCCACCACCAGTTATTTTTTTCTTGCCGAGCAAGCGAGCGGGAAAAACTTTTGAGTCGTTAACTACTAATAAGTCGCCGGCTTTCAAAAATTTTGGTAAATCAAAAAAATGCTGGTGGGCAATTTTCCCACTAACTGAATCTAAAACCAAAAGCCGCGAGTTATCACGCGGCGACATCGCTTCTTGAGCAATTAATTCTGGCGGCAAATTGTAATCAAAGTCACTTAACTGATATTCTTTCATAAACCCAAATGTTTTCTAGCTAATTCGGTCGCCATGCGGCCGCGCGGTGTGCGGTCTAAAAATCCTAATTGAAGCAGGTATGGTTCATAGACGTTTTCAATCGTATCGATTTCTTCACCAGTACTGGCAGCCAGAGTATTCAATCCAACTGGACCACCGGAAAATTTTTCTAAAATAGTTGTTAGTAATTTACGATCGACGGCGTCGAGCCCTAGACTATCCACCTCCATCAAAGCAAAAGCTTCAAGACACTTTTCTTGGTCAACTTTTCCGCCGCCATGAAAATCACAAAAATCTCGAACTCGTCTAAGCAGTCGGTTAGCGATTCTTGGCGTCCTTCTTGAACGAGAAGAAATTTCTAAAATTGCTTCTGGGGAAATATCAACCTTCAACAGACCGGCGCTTCTTTTAATAATTCTCGCCAGATCATCGCTTTCATAAAAGTCCAAATGATGAATCAGGCCAAAACGATCGCGCAACGGTGCCGACAATAAGCTTGCCAAGGTGGTTGCACCAATAATGGTAAAACGTGGTAAATCAAGGCGTAGAGTGCGGGCACTCGGCCCCTTACCCATCACAATATCCAAAGCAAAATCTTCCATCGCTGGATAAAGCACTTCTTCAATATTTTTATTTAAGCGATGAATCTCATCAATAAAAAGAAAATCACCTTCTTCAAGGTTACTAAGAATCGCCGCCAAGTCGCCACTCTTTTCAATTGCTGGGCCAGAGGTAATGCGCAAAGTGGCACCAGCTTCTTTCGCAATAACATGAGCCAAGGTAGTTTTTCCCAGGCCAGGTGCACCGTAAAAAAGAATGTGCTCAATTGATTCGCCACGATTTTTTGCTGCGCCAAGAGTGATCTTCAGACTGGATTTTATTTTCTCCTGACCAACATAATCATCAAAAGTCTTCGGCCGGAGTGAACGGTCAAAAGCTTCTTCTTCTTTTTTAACGGCTGGCGAAATTACTCTTTCCTCATCGTCTAGCGCGTTTACTAATTCTTCAGTAATAGACATAAATTAAATCTTAGCGAATTCGCAGATGCCTTTGAAATCGCAGAACTTACACATTTCACTTGGCTTTGGTGGAAATTGTCCTTTCTTGATTGCTTCAATTTCTTCTTCAATTTCCCGACGTAACTTTTCTTTTTCTTTTTCGGTCGCTTCAAAACTCATAATACTGCCATTTTCTAAATAGTAATAAGAAAGTTTAGCGACAGGCTTCCCTAGAAATTCCTCTAAAAATAATTGGTAGAGAATTAACTGACGACGTGCTTCATAATCAAGTTTTTCTTTCGGATTGCCAGTTTTGTAATCAACAATTTCCAAACGGCCATCGGGCAAAATATCAACCCGATCGATTGCCCCCTTCATAATTTCACCAGCAATTTTGAAACAAAAACGTTTTTCTAAAAACAAAATTTCGCGACCACCAAGTTCTTGCCAATAATCCCAAAAAGAATGGAGAGCGGCTTTTCCCTTGGCTAAATATAATTCCCTTTCTTCCTTACTATTATAACCATCGGGTTGCCAGCGTTCTTCAAAAATTTCCATTAATCTTTTTTCGGTGAGCAACACCGGTTTCTCTGCGCCAAACAAAGAATTTTGCATGGCAACTTTACCAGAAATTAGCGGTGATAAAAAATCAAAAAGAACCGAATGCATCACCCGACCAAAAATCAAACTTGGTTTGTCTTCTGGGGCGGGTATTTTTAAAATAAATGCGAACTTGTATTGGAGCGGGCAGCTTGAAAAAGCAGCGAGTTGTGAAAAAGAAAATTGTTCTGGAAGAACTAATGGCTCTTCAACAATATCTTCCGGTTTTCCTAAAACTTCAAGATCGCGAAGTAATTCCAATTTTTTTGAAAAAGAATCATCAAAATTTACTTCTGTTATTGATAGATTCATTTCAGAAATAAAACGTGAAGGCTTTTTTTCGCGTAAACCGCCGTAGTCTTTCGCACCAGTAATAAAGAGATTTTCTTTGGCGCGAGTCAAAGCGACGTAGAATAAACGACGTTCTTCTTCGATGTGGGCATCTTTGCTTGCAATCACTTTTTCTTTCACTAACGCGTCAGGCACAGAAATTTTTTCACTTCGGCTGATGGTGGGGAATTTTTTATCAACGGCATTAACCACAAAAACATTTTTAAATTCCAAACCTTTTGCGGCATGGACCGTCATAATTTTTACAGAATCGTCATCAGCAAAATCTAATTTCAGAGCACCCGTTTCCCCTGCTTCTAATTCAAGTTCCAGGATTTCTAAAAAATCTTTTAGCCTCGCATCGGGCAAATTTTCTTCAAAAGTTTTTATCTTGCGATAAATTTGATTGAGATATGAAAAAGACTCTTGATCGCGATCGTGGTCGAGATCTTTTAGCAAACCGGAATCATAAACAAATTGCACAAACACCCGGCTTGGTTTTTTATTTGCTGCCAACTCCGAATGCTCATTAAGTAAAGCTAATAACTTCCCGATATTCTCTCTAGACGAATCGGCAAGTCCAGGAATATCACTGGAAGTCCCTAGCGCCTCAAAAAGCGAATAAACTTTTTTGTGGGCAAATTTATTAATGGTTATTAAATCAGATTGGCAAACTCGAAAAATATCCATATTCAAAACCCGAAACAGAGCGCCAGATTCATGGTAGTTATCTAAGAGTTTTAAATAAGAAAGACAATCAATAATTAAGGGCTTATAATACAAACCGCGTAAGGAAACAAATTGGTTGGGAATGCCGCGGCGATTTAATTCTTTCACAAATACATCAGCTGTGTCGTTGGCCCGAACTAAAATTGCGAAGTCTTTCCAGGAATCAGTGTAGCGACTAAAAATTTCTTCCGCGACAAAAGACAACTCTTCTTCCTGTCTTTGAAATTGCAAAAAGCGGACCGAAGTTTCATCTGGGTTGCTCGCAACCATTGATTTCAAACTTTTATCAATCTTTAATTTTTCTTCTAACCGATTTGGATTATTGTTTTGGATAAAGCGATAGGCATAATCTAAAATTTCTTGGCGGGAACGGTAATTCTCGGTCAAAACAACTTCTTCGGCTTTTGGGAAATCATCCTTAAATTGCAAAATATTACTAATGCTAGCACCACGGAATTTATAGACCGACTGATCATCATCGCCAACGACCACTAAATTATTTGTTGGAGCAGAAAGTAATTTCACTAATTCATACTGTGCCCAATTGGTATCTTGGAATTCATCAACCATCACATATTCAAATTGCTGACGGTAAAATGCTAAAATTTTTGGTCTCTCTTTCAATAACTTGAGACAATAAACAATCAAATCGCCAAAATCGAGAGCGCTCTCTTGAAGCAACAAATTATTATAGACCGCATAAGCAGTAGCTAATTCTCTCAAGCGCTTCAACTCGATTTCATCAATAACCTCATCCGAATCAATTTTTTCTAAATGTTCGACGTAAGCTAAATATTCTTCAGCGCTCACATTCTCGTCTTTGAGGCGAGAAAAGTGTCGCAGTAATTCAGAAATAAACTTGGTTGGATTGCCCAGCGGACGGTAATAATCAAGCTTGAAGGCATTGAGATTTTTCTTTAAAAGAATCCACTGCTCAGTTGAAGACATCAACTTGAAATCAGCGGGCAAGCCAATATCTAGGGCGTGCTCACGTAACAACCTTTCGGCAAAGCCGTGAAAAGTGTGGATCCACAAATCAACATAACCATATGGTAAAATCTGATCAGCTCTTTCTTCTAATTCACTGGCTGCTTTCTCCGTAAAAGTGATAAGTAAAATATTCTCTGTCGAAACTTTTTTCTCCATGATTAAATAGGCCAAGCGATTAATCAAAACCGTGGTCTTGCCGGTACCAGCACCAGCAACAATCAAGAGCGGGCCAGCGTTATGAACGACCGCTTTCCTCTGTTCCGCATTCAGTTTTTCCAAAGAAAAATCCATAATGATTTATTTAAATTTCTTTAAGATGGCGCTTAATTTTTTCTGATCTTTCATTGGACCAATTAATGCCAAATTCAGCCGTTCTGGACGGAATATTTGTTGAGCTACTTTTTGCAAATCACCTGCCGTGACGGCGCGCATTTTTTTCAAAAATTCTTCTGGGCTTGCGATTTTTTCACGTAAAATTGTTTGAAAGCCGTACCAATTTGCCACGTCATCACTGGCTTCTAGTTGAATAGCTAATCTGCCGGCAATCAAATCAAGGGATTTTTTAATTTCTTTAGCGGGCACTGTTTCCTCTTTTATTTTTCTAAATTCTTCCAACACGGCCATTAAAGCTTCTTCCAATTTCTCATTTTTTACACCGGCAACCGCTGTTAAATAGCCAGAATCAGAATAAAACTCAACTGTGGCGCGAACGGAATAAGCCAAGCCACGTTTTTCTCTTACCTCCGAAAATAGACGAGAACTCATTGAACCGCCGAGAATAACTCCTAGCAATTTTACCGCCGCTTCTTCTTTGGATCCAGATTTACAAGCTCTAACACCAAGAGAAAAAACGGTCTGCTCAATTTTTTTGTTTACGACAGCAATTTGTGGCGCACTCTGTTTTTCTTTTACTGCTACTTTATTTTGCCATTTATTCTTTGGCAAAGGAGAAAAGTATTTCTCGGCAATTTTTTTGGCGTCTTTTGGCAAGTTGCCAGCAAAGACTAAGGTTGCGGAATTTGTGCCGTATTGTGATTTGAAATAATTAATAAAATCTTCATTTTTCCACCGCTTAATATTCTCTTTAAAACCAATTGTGTCCCAGCCAGCGGGTGTATCACCATATAACACTTGTTCAAAAATATCTTCAATCTTCATCATTGGATTGGCATCGTACATGTTCGATTCTTCAATGATTACCCCGCGCTCTTTGTTTATTTCTTCGTTATCAAATTTTGAATTCAAAACCATATCGCTAATGATGTCGAGGGCGCGATTGAACTTGGCACAGTCTGCTTTAATATAGTAACCAGTGAACTCTTTAGAGGTAAAAGCATTATATTCGCCTCCGATACTGTCTAGTTCGCTTGCAATGACGGACGCATTAGGTCTTTTGTCCGTGCTCTTGAACATCATATGCTCCACAAAATGAGAAAGGCCACTGGTTTGCCGATTTTCATACTTTGACCCAGTCTTATAAATCACTAGAACGGTTGCGGTTCTAGTCCCTGGTAAAGGCGCAGAAATAAAGCGTAAACCATTGGATAATTTTTGATCTTTTATTTTCATAGCGGTAAAAAAGTTAATTAATCTCTTCTAAATTTACCACATCCCTGCTATAATTGAAACAAAGCAATTAATTTACTTACATATGTCAAATTATACCCTTAAGGACCATGATTTCGTCCTAAACTCGGATAAAAAATATGTTCTGAAGGTCAAAGAACTGGAGACAAAAGACCGACCAAGAGAAAAGATGATGGCATCTGGACCAGAAGAGCTCTCGGTACCAGAGTTATTATCAATAGTTCTCAGTGTTGGGACTAAAAAGGAAGAGGTCTCCGTGATGAGCGCTAGATTACTCAAAGAATACGGCGAAAAAACCCTCGTCAATCAACGCGACCCAAAAGTAATTAGCAAAGAATTAGATATTCCGATTGTTAAGGCTTGCCAAATTGTTGCTTGCTTTGAACTCGGTCGTCGTTTTTATGAAAAAAAGAGTAATGGCTCAATAGTTGTTAAGAGCGCGAAACAAGCTTTTGAATATTTGAAAGACATGAGCACTTTGCCGAAAGAGCATTTCCGAGGACTTTATTTAAATAGCCAATATAAAATTGTTCATGACGAAGTAATTTCAATCGGCAGTCTGACCGCCAGCATTGTCCACCCGCGCGAAGTTTTTAAACCAGCCCTAGAGTATTCCGCAGTGGCAATCATCGTTGCTCACAATCATCCGTCCGGTGCTCTAAAAATCACTGAGGCAGACTTGGAAGTAACTCAGAAATTAGCGGAAGCAGGACAAATTCTTGGAATTGATTTCTTAGATCATTTAGTAATTGGCAAAAATAAATTTGTGAGTATTCCGTTTAAGATATAACTGAAAAAATACATTATTGAAAACTGGCTCAAAAACCAGTTTTTATTTTATTTAACGATGGGGTAAATATAATTTATTAACACTATGTAATACTTACTCTTATGGGCCCGGCGTGGCCGCAAACTTGAATTTGACACTTGAGTCTTCGGGGTTCGATTCCCCGCGGGTCCACGAAGTTGAACACAAGATTTAGTACTTTGACTTTCTTGGTTAAAGTGATACAATTTAGTGGTCAAGTTCAAGTATATAAACGCAGCCACGCAAGACAAGAAAATACTCTCAAAAATCTCCCTCTTCGGGGAGATTTTTGTTTTAGAAATTCCAACAACTATTGCTTAACTAGTCAAAAAGTGTTATAATCTCAAGTTAAGTCAAAAGCACTTTTTCCTCCAACTTATGAGCATTGCCATGTCTAAGCAACCCCAAATAAGAATTGCGTGAGAGCGCATTTTTATTTTTATCTCAGCGCCTAAACATTCGCTTTTTTGTGACCGTCCGCAAGACCAAATGCTCAGGAAAATGGACCCAGCCGAGAAAATCCACACCGCTTGCCAAGGTGGTTAAAAATACTTTCTTGGGATGCATTGATAATTTTAAGCGCTGCTCCAAAAAATCATCTAATTTCGGACGCAAATTTTCTAGATATTTTTTATCGTTACTAAAAAACAAAAAATCATCGGCATAACGAAGATAATGAATAACTTTTAAATCGCGTTTCACAAATTGATCAAACTCATTCATATAAATATTGACCAATAACTGCGAGGTGAGATTCCCTAGCGGTAAACCAACGCCAGTTTTTCCAGAAGTGTGAAAACTATCAATAACTTGGCCAAACAGCCACAACAGATTTTGATCTTCAAGATATTTTACCAAGATACTTTTCAAAATCAAGTGGTCAATACTGGCAAAAAATTTTCTAATATCACATTTTAAAATCCAAACGGTTTGATGATTATTAACAGAGACTTCATCGGAAAATTTCGCTAGGCGACGGAGGGCGCGATGAGTACCTTTTTCTAAACGACAAGAATAGGAGTCATAAATAAATTTTTGATCAAAATAAGCATAAGTCTCGGAATATAATAGGTGATGAAGAATTCGGTCAGAAACGGTAGCTTTATGAATGTCTCGAGGTTTAGGATCGGAAACTTTAAAAGCTTGGTAGCCCCCCATGCTGATAAGTTTTTTCTTTTAATGCGTAGTGGAGTTCAAAAATATTGTTCATTAGTTGACTTTGAAAAATAATCACATCCCGCCGTTTTCTTTTGCCAACTAAAAATTCTTCCCAAGCATTGAGCAATTTGGGAAGAGAAATAATTTCATCATAACTTTTAGTAAATTTTTCCATTTTAAAATTATGAGTAATTTTCTTCAAACACCAACCGTCCTCGGGAAAGCAAAAAGTTCATATAGCGCCTGGTTCAAAGCGCTAGCTGACTTTCCAAAAATTTATCGTTATAACCTGGGCGGGAAAATTGAAGGATATTTTTTATCAGTTTTGGAAAATATTTTTATTACCGCCTACCTTTCGGGAGAAAGAAAAGCGGCACAGCTATCAATAGCGATATTAAAACTGGATAATCTGAAGTTTTTTCTCCAACTGGCTTGGGAAAACAAATGTCTTTCTAACGAAAGATACACCGAACTTTCAATCGGCCTGGATGAAATCGGCCGAATGCTTGGCGGCTGGAAAAAGGGTTTAGAAAATAAAACTCCCGCCCCAAGAACGAGAGAAATATAAGGAGTTGCGGAACGACCAAGCGATGACGATACTCGCCATTCCAGACATTGTCATTCTCAAGGCGGTTAACATTGGCGTTCAGACCATCAGAATTCACGTTCACGTTAACCACGAAAAATGTGCAAAGTGCCCGCCGAAACACCGCTGCCCTGATTTCTAAAAAAGAAACAGCTGATTATTATTCGGGACTTGAAAGTCCGCCAGCATCTTGCACCAACTTATTATATTTTTTTAATTAAAAATATTTCCCCTCTTCTTTCAGCCTTGACCAAAAGAAATTCTCAAAAATACTTTCAAGGCACCTTGGTTTACAAGCCTTGGCCGGCAAACTATTCAAGGTGATATTTTTATTATAATAAAAAGAGCCCCTCAAGTCCAAAGAATTTTATTTCTAAGGACCCAAGGGGCAAAGTTTCTAAGAGCCAAGGGAACTAAGTTCCTAAGCGACAAGTTGCGGAACGACCAAGCGATGACGATACTCGCCATCCCAGACAATGCCATACTCAAGGCGGCGAACATCGGCGCCCAGACCACCAGAATACACGATCACGCGAACCACAAAGTATTCGTTGTTTTCCTTTATCAGGAAAAAGGTGGCGTAGCCCTCTTGGCGAAGCAGGGTTGGATGTTTTTCGCAAAACCTGATTATCTGATTCTGGGTCATCACCAACTTGTCTAAATTAGAGTTCAACGATGGGAAAATTTGAGAGAACTTTGCGTCTTCCACTATTTCGTGGATGTCTACTAAAGTTTCTTTGGTAGCATTACCTTTGTTGTTTAAACTCCAATTTTTGAAATCTCCATCAATACCTGATTTAAAAGTATTTTTGGCTTCGCTGATATAGGTTTTCCCGTCGCAAGCTTCAATCATCACACCGCTTTCGATGAGACGGGTGATTGAGGGAACGGAAACAATTTTGGACTCGTGATGAAATTTTCCTTCTACTATATCCTGCAAAGCAAGTTTAACAAGTTCGGGATCAATTGAGCTGCCGCTTTTTAAACGGAGCTGACGTTTTATTTTTAATATCTGTCCATCGATACTGAAATACTGTTCGCCGGTGACATTAAATTTTACTGCCATGACTAATTTTTTTGATTGTTAAATAATATGTTTACTGTGACTTAATTGCATCACAAGAGTTAAGTTTTGTCAACCTAGACATCAGAAATATTATTATTTTATTTAATATTGGCTAATATATTTTGTTTATTTCCAATTTATCCTATTTTTACTCTCTCCCCGCTATAATTTTTCATATGTCTAATCAATATCAAATTGCCTGGCCCAATTGGCTGGTGCGTGACCAAAAAAGTGTCCAATTCCATGTTGATGCCAATGATTATTTTGGCACCCTCGCGGCAATTATTAATTTACTAGAACAAAAACCAGAACTGATCGGTCATCCAGCTCTGGCGGAAGTAAAAAAAGATTTAATGATTCTTCAAAAAGATTACACTATTGTTTCTTCACCTGAAAGCGAAAAAATGAAAAAACAGAATAGAATTCCGAAAGGTAAGCTAATCAACCAGTGATCGAAAAAAGAAAGAACAAACAAGGCAGCAACTAAAGAAGCCGTGAAAGCTTGCCTTTTTTTATTTTCAAGAATAACTAGCAACCAAATAACCAAAAAAGTAATTGTAACCCAAAAACCAGCCTCCACAGTTAATAGTAACCACGCATTATGCACTGGCTGATAAACCCAAGCGGAAAGATTCGGCACTTTTTTCTCCAAAAAAATAATATATGAACCAAGACCGACTGATTGAAATGGATTATGCAAAATTTGTTCGGTCACAATTTTAACACCAGTCCACCTCTCTTCCAAAGAAATATTCTCCAGCCGTCCTGAAGCGGAAACTCTGGCCATTAACCAGCCTGAATAGGAACTAAAAAACACTAATGAAATTGCGGCACTTAAACCCAAAATCATCAGTGTTTTAAATAACTCTTGGCGACGATTAATTACTAAGCGAACAGCCAACGCGACCGCAAAGGTCAGCCATGCGGCGCGTGAAAAAGACATCAACAGGGCGAGGAAAAATAGAATAAACGCAATAATCAAAACCTGCCACTCTTTTTGATTTTTCACTTGAAAAATACGATTAATCACAATCAACAAAGCGATAGCCATCACACCACCAAAAATATTTGGGTGATCAAAACTGCCATAAGCTCGAAGTAGGCGACTACCACCATTTTCAAGGACTGATTCACCGGAAAAATTAGCGACTTGATGAGAGGCAACAAAGTATTTTATTTCTGGCACTCGCTGAATTGAAAATTGAAAAATTCCAAGAATTGCCGATAAAATGCAAGAAACCAAGAAAGCATTTACCACTAACCGAGAATTTATCTCTCTTTTAAAAAGTCGTGAAAAGAATAACAAGGCTGCCCCACCAAAAAAATACAGAAAATGACTAAATGCTAATCCATAGTCTGGACTGAAAAATGTTGATGTAAATATGAAGACCATAAAGGCTAATAAAGCCCAGTCTAGTCTAGATATTTTTTTTGGCCAACATTTTTTCACTATCGTTTGATATATCGCTGAAACAATAAATAATATTAGTATCAGAAAATAACCATAAATGGCTATTTCAAGAAAGTTGTTTTGCCCCGCATTAACTTGCCCTGGATGTAAAATATATTTTATTTGCCAAGGAAGAACTGCAGCAAAAAATGCTAGACAAATAGAAAACCAATTATTCTTCATAAATGTTTTTTTAAATTTTCTTCAAAACGATGACGAAATTCTCGCCGCCGGTCTTGTTCGTGAGATTTCAACACTGTCTCAGAACTCACCACGCCAGTTGGCTCATTGTCCGGATTAATCTTTTTCCGAGAAATTACTTTCTTTTGCCAGGGACGTACACAATTATCAAAAAATACTGGTGCCAACCAATGACTCTTCCTTGCTAAAACACGAAAAGGCGCTTCGGTAGGGAGGTTCGCGTTTGGCAACTTTCTTCGAATATTTAAATTTTCATTCCAAAATTTGGTAAAGACACCATCATCAAATAGAGGATCGAGAAAAGCAAACCAATAAATGAAGTATGGGTCGCTATCTGGCATCATTAAAGGTGACAAATCTAATCCATCCTCGGAAACAAAGAAACTTAAACAAATTTGATCTGCCGTTTTTTTGTTATTGATTCTTAACCCTATCAACTGTGTGATGGCAATTGTCAAAAATCTTGTTAACCACAAAGAGTTTTTGGCCGTGATAACGAGCAAATCGATATCACTTTCAGGACGATAATAAAAATTGTTACAGAGAGCCACGCCTTTCAAGCCCGGAACAAAGCGCCACAAACGAACGGCTAGGCGAGCCCGCTGCATCTTTTGCTCCGAAAGAAGAGCAAATTTTCTTCTCTCTTCCACTAAATTTTCTCGACCGATCAAAAAATAAAAACCATTTTTTTGCGTTAAACGAGAAGCTAAATAATTTTCGTTTAATACTTTGGAAATTTCTAAAAACTCGGTCTTCACTTCGCATAAGCGCCAAGCCTCAAAAACTGTTAATGGATAGTTAAAGGTATCAAAAAAGGCGAAAGTTTTTAAAACCGCTTCCGCCAAGTTTTCTGCTTGTAAATCAGTGGTCATAAATGTGTTTTATTTCGTTGGACCATCTATTTGCAAAATCTCTAGCTCACTTTCAACGCCAGTTATTTTAATCACATCCTTATCCACCTTTTTAAATTCCTTATATGCACTATTATAATGATTGACTGAGGCCGACATACTAAGACCCAGCTTGCGCATAAAATCATCATAGCTCAATAAATGTTTTCCTAACTTTTCGACATTTACTTTAATATCCTTTGCGCTCTCTTCGATTTGCATTGCCCGAAGTCCCTGCAAAACGGTCTGCAGATAGGCCAGGAAAGAAGTCGGCGAAACAATGATAACTTTTTTGTCTCGAAAAGCATACTCAATTAAATCACGAGTATTTACTTGCGCGGCCCCAACTTTGTTTACTAATAAATCATAGTAAATTGCTTCTGAAGGAATAAACATGAAGGCAAATTCCATTGTACCAAGTTCTGGCCGAACATATTTTGACGTTTCATCAATCCGATTTTTCAAATCCTGTTTAAATTGGGCCTCAATTTTTTTTCGGGTCTCCGGATCTTTCACGATCATCAAACGTTCATAGTTTTCCAAGGAAAATTTTGCATCAACCGGAATAATTTTTTCTTTAACAAAAACAACGGCATCAACAATCAAATCTTTATCTTTATTTTTCCCGAGCTGATACTGCATTTGATAAGAATTTGGGGGCAAGACATTTTTTAAAGTTTCCTCTAAAAAATATTCACCCAAAATTCCCCTTTGTTTCGGATTTTTCAAAATATCTTGCAAACTTTGGAGCTGGGAAGAAAAATTAACAACTTGACGATTCGTTTCGTCTAATTTTGCGAGTTTTTCGGTGACATCAGCAATTAGCTTCGAAGATTGAGAATTAATATTTTGCATAATCCTCGTAGTTTGACCGAATTGCTCCTGGTTACTACGGTGAGTCTCTGAAAGCTTGCGATCCAGCTCTTGGCGTAATTCGCTGTTTTGCAGGGAAAGCTGGGCTAATTTTTCAGATTGCCTAGTCATGCTTTCTAAAAGTGCCAGTGACTGAGCATCACTCTTTGGGTCTTTTTTCTTTAATAATAAGAAAATAATAACCACGAAACCGACTAATATTAGTAATAGTAATAAATAATTATTCATATATAATTTAACTAGAATTTTACTGTTTAATTATAGCGCTTTTTTCAATAAGAAGGGAGTCTTAAGAAATTATACAAAAAACGACTCGGGATTGAGTCGTTTTTTTGCTTTTAGTTTTTATGCCCAAGTAACACTAGCAACTTTATCGTTCGGGTCTTTAAATCTCATAATTCTTACGCCCTGGGTATCTCGACCCAAAACGCTAACTGAGTTGTATGGCAGACGAATTACCTGTCCATGTTCAGAAATAATAACTAAATCACGGTCTTCCATGGAAATTGAATTCAGCAAGAAAGCATTAGTTAATTCACCAGTCTTATCGGTAATTTTTGCTGTTTTAATTCCGCTTCCACCACGACCCTGTAATTTATACAGACCAAAATCAGTTCTCTTGCCGTAACCATGGCCCATGATTGTTAATATTTGATATTTTCTCACTTTATCTTTATCAGTTTTTGCAACCCCCATGCCGATTACTCGGTCACTGCTCTTCAAGCGAATACCAGCAACACCGGCGGCATTTCGGCCCATATCTCGGACATCAGTTTCCTTGAAGCGAATAGCTTGACCATTAGCGGAAACGAGTTGGATATGATCAGAACCTGATGTTGGTTTGACCCAGATCAGACGGTCATCTTCTTTGATTTTAATCGCAATCAACCCTGAGCGACGAACATTAGAAAAATCTTCCAAAACGACTTTCTTAACCAAACCTCTTTCGGTCGCGAAGAATAAGTATTTGCTACCAAACATTTTGTCGAGTGGTAAAATTGAACTAACTTTTTCTTCCCCAGTCAATTGCAAGAAGTTCACAATTGGTGTCCCCTTGGCAATGCGGGAAGTTTGAGGAATTTCAAAAGCCTTCAGCTGGAATACTCGTCCTTTAGTAGTGAAGAAAAGAACATTACTATGAGTAAAGGTGGTGAACATAAATTCAACCATATCCTCTGCCTTGGTGGTCAAGCCAATAACTCCCTTTCCGCCTCTCGCCTGAACTTTAAAAGTATCTGGTTCGATGCGCTTGATATAACCATCCCTGGTCATCAAAACCACAGTCTCTTCATTTGGCACAAGATCCTCCATATTGAAGTCCTTTACGCCACTAGCGATAACTTTTGTTCTTCTTTCGTCGCCAAATTTATCTCCGAGGGCAGCTATTTCTTCTTTAACAACTGCTAAAATCTTTTTATCGGAACTCAAAATTGTTTCCAAGTCTTTGATAATCAACATCTTCTCCTTAAGCTCATCTTCAATTTTCTTTTGCTCAAGGTTTGCCAGACTCTGCAGGCGCATTTCCAAAATTGCTATCGCTTGTCTTTCGGAAAGCTTGAATTTTTTGATCAAACTAACTTTTGCTGCCTCCTTGTCTTTTGAGGCTTTGATTGTGGCAATGACGTCATCGATATTTTTTAGAGCAATCATTAGACCCTCTAAAATATGCGCGCGATCTTTTGCTTTGTTTAATTCAAATTGGGTGCGGCGACGAACCACTTCTTTGCGGTGTTTGATATATTCCTCAAGAATCATCTTGAGGGTTAAAATTTTTGGCTGAATACCATCGACAAGAGCCAACATGTTCACATGGAAAGTATCTTGAAGTTGGGTGTGTTTGTAGAGGGCATTGAGAACTTTTTTTGGATAAGCCTCTTTTTTTAATTCAACCACCACGCGAATTCCGTCTTTATCAGATTCATCGCGAAGATTTCTAATACCATCAATCTTCTTTTCTTTAACTAAATCAGCGATTTTTTCTACCAAAGTGGCCTTGTTGACCTGATAAGGAATTTCGGAAATAATAATTTGAAAACCGCTCTTTGTTTCTTCAATTTCGGCAACACCACGCATCACGATTCCACCTTTACCAGTGGCATAGGCTTGTAAAATGTCTTTTTGATTATAAATAATACCGCCAGTTGGAAAATCTGGGCCAGTGACAAACTGCATTAAATCTTCAACTGTTGCCTCTGAGTGATCAATGAGGTGAGAAATTGCCGCGAGAAGTTCGGTGAGGTTATGAGGTGGGATATTTGTCGCCATACCAACTGCGATCCCCATCGTTCCATTCATTAAAAGGTTCGGCAATTTAGAAGGCAAAACTTTTGGTTCTTTGTGTGAACCGTCGAAGTTTGGAATAAAATCGATGGTATCCTTGTCGATATCAAAAAGCATTTCTTCGGCAATAGCGGAAAGTTTGGCTTCGGTGTAACGCATCGCGGCCTGTCTGTCACCATCGACGGAACCGAAGTTACCTTGGCCTTTAACTAGCATATAGCGCAAAGAGAAATCCTGCGCCATACGAGCCATTGAATCATAAACTGCAGTATCGCCATGAGGATGGTATTTACCAAGCACTTCACCGACGACAGTCGCCGATTTCCTAAATCTAGCACTTGCTCTCAACCCGATACTCCACATTGCATAAAGAATACGGCGATGGACTGGTTTCATTCCGTCGCGAACATCTGGCAAAGCACGAGAAACAATCACGCTCATCGCGTAATCAAGATATGAACGGCTCATTTCATCGACCAGAGGTTGATTCTCAATCCAGCCAAATTCCGTTTTAGTTCGTTCATTACCATTAGTTGAAGGACGCATTTCTTCCTCGTCATCTTCCAATGGGATTTCTTCTAAGTTATCTTCTGTGTTTTCTTCTAACATACAAATCAATAAACTATTTCTTTAAAATTTTAATACTTGTCGTGGCTATTGTGCTGGAGCTTAACTCTGGAGAACTACTACTGGAAATCAGACTGCTAGAAGCCAGGAGCGAAGAAGAAGCGTTGTCACTAATTTTATTCAATAGTACTTCTGCTTCTTGCGCCTCCGCTTGATTTTCTTTAATCTTTTCAAACTTTACACCAACATCGGTCATTATTTTATCCAAATCACTTCGGACTTGGGTGAAGTCAGTTTTTTCCTGTGGCACATTTTTAATATCTTTTAGACTACTTTGAAAAACGTTAGACAGATTAAGCAACCACAAAATACCGATGAATATCGCGAGGAAAGTAGCGCCCGCTTTTACAAAAAAGTTGCGATTTTTTCGACTAATTTCTTCTTTTGTTTGCTCCTTCTGGTTGTTTTCCATAATTATTCGAGTAAACCATCAATATTTACATCGTACAACATTTGTTCAGCAATCAAGCGATAGTTAATAACTTCTTCTGGATTAAACCATAAAGAAATTTCTCTTTCTGATTCCGATGGATTGTCAGTGCAATGAACTAAGTTTCTGACCGCACGATTATCAAGATTGGAAATTTCATAGGAATCAACCGTATAGTCACCGCGAATGGTTCCAACATCGGAAGTTGCTGGTTCAGTGCTGCCAACTAATTTTTTGATGATTGCCACAGATTGATTGCCTTCCCAAATCATTGGAACAACTGGGCTGGCAATCATGAATTTTACTAAAGCACCAATTATATCACGGCCATATTCAATTGCTTCCTTTTCGATTGGACGACCAGCGGCTTTCAAATTTTCTACTAATTTTTCTCCCTTTGCTTGAAACCAAGCGTCATCTTTATTATAGTGCTGCCAAATTAATTCTTCCTTTGGCACGATCATTTTCATGGCAATTAGTTTCAAGCCAGTGTTTTCAAAACGCTTTAACAAGTCACCAATCAAACCACGCTGAACAGCATCTGGTTTCAAAATAACAAGAGTTCTTTCTTTCTTTGGGTGTGTCATAAATATTTTCAATTAAATTTAAAAGCTGAGCACGACCAACTCCATTTCTTCGGCTGGCAAATCTTTTTTAGAAATCTTTAGTTTTTCTTCGTATGTTGGTGTGAGGCCCAACTCTTTGATAAATTTATCAAGATCATCCAATTCAAATTTTAAATCAGGATGGCGATAATGCATTGGGATTACTATTCGTGGTTCGATTTGTGAAATAACTTCCACGGCCCGTTTGGCATCCAGAGTATAGACTCCACCAACTGGAATCAGTAAAATATCGGTGCCAACCAGCTTTTCCAACTCCACATCGTCAAGTGCATGGGCCAAATCACCCAAATGAGCGATACTAATATCTTCGATTTCCATTCGATAAATCACATTACTTCCACGTTCTTTTCCCTTCACTTGATCGTGAAAAGAATCAATTCCTTCAACAAATATTCCTTTAACATCATACTCACCAGCACAGTTAATTACAAAAGGATTGCCTTTAACTGCGGCAACATTATTGTGGTCTTTATGGTCATGACTAATCGTCATTAAATCTGCCTCGAAAGAGGGCATTTTAAAACCAGTATCTTTGGAATATGGATCGGTAATTAAGGTGACACCGTCGGCGCCAGTTTTGTCTTGAAGTTTGAAACAGGAGTGTCCGAGCCAGGTAATAATCATAGTAACATTAACTAATTTACAATAAAAATGGGCTTAAACCCTAGCTCCAGTATAGCAAAAGAAAAGCCCTCGGTCAACCATAAAAAAGCAGGATAATATAAATAATCTTGAAAATTTAAATAAAAAAGACTCAGGTTACGGTTGGTAACTTGAGTCTTGAGAATGTTATTGGGTGAAGATTTTTTATCTTCTTACCCGGCGATTTTTATTGCTTTCGGGAACTGCTTTGATGATTCCCAAGTCTTCGTCCGTTACTGGATAATAACGATCTTTTGGACCCAGGTGCTTATAAAGATTTACTCTGGTTCTAACCCCGTCCTTTAGAAATTCAACGGTGGCTGGAATGAAACCTGATGGAAGTTCTTTACAATATTTCCTTTTGGCGGTTTCACCAGAAGATAGTGTGGCCCCAATAAAGTTTTCATCGACAAATGACACCTTTATCGATGACTGATTTTGTGGGTATCTCATGCGAGGAGCTTGTAAGTCTTCTCCAGCACTCAATTCGGATGTTTTAACCTTAAGATAATAAATACAGGTGCTATCTTTCACGATAAATCGTGAAATTACTGACTGGATTTCAACCTTACGTGTAGTAGTGTCTTTGTAGGTTTTTAGAGTAATATTTAAATTACCTAAACCTATTTTCATTCTTAATGCGGTTTGGCCTGGAGCTAAGGTAAGCCCCTTGAATATATCAGAGATGACCTCAAACTCGCTGTTTGATTCATTGGAAATAATTCCCCAAACTGAGTCTTGTCCGCAGGTTTTACACTCTTTAGGGATTATTTTCCCTTTGCCGCCGTCTGCTGTGCAGGGGCTACGAAGATCAGAGATTCTGACAGTTTTGGCTATTTTTATTTTTGCCATCTGTGTGTATCCGCCACACTCTGAAAAAAATAATTCAGTGTCATATTCCTTGTCGGGAATGATATTACTGTTTTGGATTTTTATGAGTGTTTGCCCGCCTTGGACAAGTACATACTCGCCATCAAATAGATCGGCGATTTTTACCTTAACGGTCTCACTGCGAGAAGTGTTCTCGAAAGCTACCACTGTTGTCTGAGCTTTTAAAATTAAAGCAAACGACATTGCAACTAATACTACTAGGATTTTTTTCATTTTCTTGCCTCCAAAAATTTTTATGATTATTAATTATTTTCTTTTTGATACTACCAAATGTGATAGATAAATGCCGTCTTTACTCTTAAAAAACGACATTTATCTATCACCCTTCATAGCTAAAATAAATAATTAATATCGGCAGCAATACTTTTGAATTTATTATTATTTTAAATAACAATTTGACTCTTTATAATATCATAGTTATATAATTTTGTCAATACTATTTCTGCATACCACTACCATTAATAAAAAATAGGCTAATAATAGCCTATTTTTCACATTTTTACTCCAATAATCTTACTTTCCTTTATTCAGAGGATTATACAAAATTTGTTTTTCCAATAAATTTAACTTCTGGCTAATAATATTTCGATAGACAGGCGACAGGCCTTTTACGCTCTGCCATTGCGCCCAAATATCTTGAGCCGCTTTCTGATGTGCTTCAGATAATTCCGCCCCCTTATTCAATGACTTAAATTGTTCCATAAAAGAGTCGGCGCTTCTGAATTCTTTGCTATTGGTAAAAAGTCCGTTTGTAACCTGATCTTTGATATTTGCCGCAGCAACGTTTTTGCTGATGTCATCGAAATTAGTAATTTCAGTTACCCTTTTCACAACTTCATTGCTAGGAATTTCTTGATCAGCAGAATAATAGTCGTCATCATTTTCGACAGAACTGGCTGATGGCAAATTTTCTGCTGGTGCTGTAGTATTAGCGCTCGGGAGAATCACTTCTTGATTTGCTGGAGTAACCGTCGCAACTGGAGTTTCACTATTAGGAAGAATAATTTCACCAGTTCCTTCAGATAATTTTATACCATAATCTTTAAAGTTAGCACCGGGCTCGGCTGGCAAGCCATTTGGAACGAGGCCTGGAGCACTCTCTAAAGGCAACCCCGCCTCGACCTGAACTCCGTCGCTACTAATAATTTTAGGAAGATCTGCATTCGAATCAAATACTGTAGCTTCACTACTGCTAGGTAGGTCTTGTAGATTAGCGGCGGGCTGGATAATCTCTGGCTTGATTGCTAATACCTCCCCGGCGTTGTCGCTGGAAATATTAGACGACAAAGCTTCTACTGTATTAACATCGCCGGTTTCTGGCAACTCTACTGAGCTATCACTCGGAAGAATTATTTCCGGCTTGATTGCTAATACCTCGCCGGCGTTGTCGCTGGAAATATTCGATGACAAAGTTTCTACAGCATTAACATCTCCAGTTTCCGGCAACTCTGCAGCGCTAGTACTTGGAAGGATTATTTCTGGCTTAACTGGATTTACGGACGGAGTAGTAATTTCATTTTCAATAGCCGTGACATCTCCAGTACCTTCAGATAACTTGATCCCGTAATCTTTAAAGCTTAGATTAGATTCGGCTGGTAAGCCTTTTGGTGCGACGACTGAAGCGTTTGCTGCGTCAGGTATTGCCGTGACCGAGCCCTCGCCTTCCAGCAAACTTCCGCCAACTTTTACAATACCATCATTGTTCATTGTTTGTGGAAGTCCATCATCAACATTAACTGCTTCAACACTGCCACCATCATCTGGTAAATCAACTGGAATATTTTTGAAACCAGAGACTCCATCTACAAGAGTTACTTTCTGTAGATTACTTGGAGCAGGATCATCTGGTAAAGCTTCAACGCTGCCGCCATCATCTGGCAAATTCACGCCATCTAGAACCTCTTTGCTGATCTGACGACCATCTGACAAAATGGCGTTCCCTTTTTCATCATAGAAAGCAATCTTATTTCCGTTTACATCGTAAGTATCGGGCAACTTAACTTCTTTAACCACCGCACCAACTTTTGGCTTAATAATTTCTTTCAAATTATTCTCTGGAGCGGCAATAGTTTCTGCCGCAGGAGTCGCCAGCGCTGGAGCTGGTACTTCTGGATCAGAAAAAGGAATTCCGACGGGTTTAATGCCAGACTCTGGATAAAGATTGGAAACTTCTGAAAGTTTTAATCCGTTAGCGGCCATTACCGGAGTGGCATGTAATACATTATCAGAACCTGGCAATGCACTCTTAACCACTTCTTTAATATCCCCCCATGACTGATCCACGGCATGTTCAAGCACTGATCCGGAATATAAACCGCTTAACTTTCTCATTGTTTCGGCACCGGCAACGTAGAAAGCAGTGGAGAGACAAGCTCCCTTAACCATTGCAATATTTTTATAAGCCGTTCTCTCATCGGCAAGTTTTCCTTTCAGGTGGTCAAGAAAAGTTCCAAGCTTTTTATCAACCTTCGCCGCATGTTCAGAATAATATCTGCCGATTTCTGCCTTGTCCAAGGCTTGATTGAGTTCCAAGTATTTTAAGGCCCGGTCTTCTTTTGCGCCAAAGTTAATTAGTCCCTCTTGCAATTTTCTTGTGGTAAAGCTCCAACGAAGCTGAAGTGAATCTTCTAATTCTTTAACCTTCATTTCGTCTCCTTCATATCTTGCTTGATCAAGACGGTCTAATAGATTATTAAGTTTCAGAGTGAGGCTATCAGCTTGAGAAATGTTTGCTTTAATATTTTTATCTATTTCAGTAATATTTCCTTCTTGGTCGCGAGAAATCCCAAATTTATTTTTTTCAAAGACCTTATTTAAAGAATCAAATTCCCCCCTCAACCTCATGTATTCCATCCCCTCTTCTTGTGTGGCAATTTCATCAAACCATTTTTCGGGATCTAGTGAAAATTCAGAAGGAACGAGGGTTTGAATTTTTTTTAATAAGTCGCCTCGCTCTTTTTCTAGCTGTCCTTTTTCAGCTCCCTGATGACGTGCTTCAATATCTGCTTCTCTGATTTCTTTAGCTGCTCTAATGCGGCCACGCCAAGCACCAAAACCCGTGGCTAATACTGGCATTGAAACGGTAAGAGCTAAACAACCAGCAGTCATACTCCCGGCCTGGAGAATTGATCCACCAACGACGCCAGCTGAAGAAAATCCAGCCTTAGTCACAATTCGAGAGCCCATACCAAGGGCAAATGCAGCAGTGTTTTCCGTCCAAACTGAACTGAGCATTCGTCCAATGGCATATTTTTTATCTCCTATTTTCCCAATCGTTTTTAGAGCGTCTGGGTTATTGGTTAAAAATTGTCTCAATTCAACTTGGCTATCAATATTACTAATTGCGGCGAGGGCGGCTGCCTCTCCTTTTTCCGCGGTAAGGTAATGAAATAAATCTGCTCTCAATGAACTATATTCCTCCTCTTTTTTCTCGTAATTATTTTTATCGCCTTTTCTTGCACTTTCAAATGCATATTCTTTTGGTAAAGCACTAAAGGCACTAGCTTTCTCGTTAAATTTATCAAAGACCGACCGACAATTCTCACTGAGGCCATCAAAAGTATTAAAATCGATCATTAATTTTCCATCTTTTGTGACAATGTCTTTCCCCATCCCTTTAACTGCATCAATTAAAAATTCTGTGTGAGACAGACTTTTATTGGAATCAAAAGGGTGCTCTTCAGCATTTTGCTTTTCCAGAAGAGCGATCTGATAACCTTTCGTCATCTGCCGGCGCATTCGTTTAAACCAACCTGGGCCATCTTTCTTCTCCTCAGGCGCTTGGCTTAACCGCTCAATTTCCTTATTTACTCTTGCCAAGTCATAAACATTTTCTCCATTTTCCTCGCCAAGCTGAGTTTTTTGCTTTTCAAGTTGAGCGCGTTTATAATTATTAACCTTATCGCGAAAAAAACGACCGATGACCGTGCTTCCGCTATTTTCTTGTTCAAATTGTTCTTTCGCTTTACTACGGATTTCTTCTAAATATAACTGGGCTAAACCTTCTTCAACAAATTTTAATTGCCCAGCTGATAGAGCTTCGAGTTTTTTTGCCACAACCTCTTCTGGGGAATTCAAAAATATTTGCGATTCATTATCAATCGTAAAATCAATTTTTTCATTTTCGTCTTCTAGGTCTTGTGCCTCTTGTTTGGAGGTTTCGAGAAGATTATTTTCAATTTCCAAATCTTTTAGCATACTCTCCGTTTCCTCAACTTTGTCTACTTCTGTATTTTTAATTTCTGCGGTTTCAACAACTTCTGGTTTATTTTTACCAGACATCACGTCTCTAACTTCCTGCAACTCGCTTTCTTTCTGATGCAAAATTGCTTCATTTTCAAGAACCATCTTTTCATTATATACACCGTATTCATTTTTCGTTTCTCCCTTTTTAATATTTTCTTTACAAATTTCTATTTCATTCAGCAGCTTTTGCTCTTTTTTAAGTAATTTTGTTGTTTGCAACTCTTTTTGTGCCGCCACGTTAATAGAGGCCGTCAAATCTAACTTTTTAACTTCTAACTGCTTCAACAACTCCTCATTTTCGGAGATAGATTTTTCGTCATAATTTCCATTAGCATCCTTCGTCTCAGCAATTTTTATTTTCGCGCGGCATTGCTTAATAAAACTATTAACCTTTCGAAGATTTTTCTTCAGAGTAAGAGTGTCGATTTCCTCTTCGAGTTCATTTTTTACAATTGCCGCCTCTTCAGGACTCTCAATAGCAGACACTATTACTGCCGTTTCTTCTTCAAAATTATTTTCTACTGCGCCTAACTCTTCGGTTGACGAATCAGCCAACGCGTTATCTTCCGGATTGCTAGGATATATTTTTTCACTATCGAGCGGGGCTTTCATGATTTGATTTACTAACTGTTGATCAAAAATTATTTGCTGCATCTCTTCCGCTGCTGAATCTTCTTCTAATTGCTCAGCAATCAAATTCATCGTTGCTTCGTTGAAGTCTTCACTAACCGAAAGTTCTTCCACTGAAGTTAACATTTGCTCTTCGTTAACTACTGTCTCAGGTAAGTTATCAGAAATGCTTTCTTGATTAATAACTTCTTCTTCGCTATTTACTGTTTCTTCGTTTTTAAAAGTTTCCGTCTGAGTATCGGCGTTTATTTTTTTTGGTTTCTCTTTCAGATTCTTAGCAGGCTTAACTTTTAATGGCTCGACAATGTTATTGGTCTTCTCTTTGACAAATGGCACATTTTTTTTACCTTCATTTTTGTCTTCTGGTTTTTCAAAACCATTATCGCCGTAAGCGACTGTTGCTCTTCCTGCTCCAATAATTTTTGAAACTCCTTTCTTATATAGCGCAGCAACTTTATCAAAAACCGAACCCCACCCCTTGATTGCTCCAGTAATTTTTTGTTTCCCCGCATCCAAAATAGTTTCTCTTTCTTGGTTAATCTTTTCGGCGGCCACTGCGGCTTCACCGTCTAATTGTCCTGAGGAATTTTCAAGAGATAAATCATTGCTCATCTGCGAGTCAAGTTTTGTGGTCAATATATCCGCGGCTTCTTTTAAAAGTCTTTTTGCTTCCAAAGAATCGCTTATTTTTTGTTTAGCAATTTCTTGCTTGCTCAAGGTAGAGCGGTTCTCAACACTTGGGCCAGAACCAAATTTATTGGTTTTAGTTGAATTTTTTGCAAATTGCCCATTTTTTGTAGCCATATAAATATAAAAACCGCCCCTCCTTAGGCGGTTTTCTTTAGATCATCTCTAATTTTTAATAATTGTTCAGATTCTTTTGCCTCTTTATATAATGTAATGAGATCGATTTTTTTCTGATGGAGTCTTTGCAGTTCGATCATCGTCGACTCGAAAGACGCATCAATCTCTAACAAGGCTTGCTCAAAATCACCAGACAAATCTAAAGATGAAGACTCGTCAATTGCTTGTGGATCTTCTGTTAACATAAAAAATAAATGATTACTTCCATTATATCCTTCTCGCAAAAAAACGGCAAGGTTAAAAATATGCCTAGAAATCCAATAAAAACGGTGTTTTTTGACTCATGAAAAAACCCTTGACACAGAAATTAAAATCGTCTATATTTATAACATCGCATTACAACTAGATAAAGAAAACAGGGTATGTTTCATATCGCTGTTTTTTTCACTGCTTAATGCGGTTCTTTGAAAATTGAAATTGGTGAAGTTATAACGATCATAATCGTTTATTTCTTATTTTGGTGCGAACAGGCACCAATTCGGATAACAAAAATTTTTTTCCGTTATTTAAAACGGATTTTCATATCGAGAGCTATCAGCTTTCTTTTTACAAGAGAGTTTGATCCTGGCTCAGGATGAACGCTGGCGGCGTGTCTAAGGCATGCAAGTCGAATGTCTAGTTTACTAGGCATGGCAAACGGGAGCGTAACACATTGATAACCTACCCCGAAGACGTGAATAACCTTGCGAAAGCGAGAATAATACACGATGGTATTAACGAGCATAAGCTTGTTAATTAAAGCTTCGACGCTTCGGGAGGGGTCTATGGCCTATCAGCTTGTTGGTGAGGTAAAAGCTCACCAAGGCTACGACGGGTATGGGGCGCGAGAGCGTGACCCCACTCACTGGGACTGAGACACTGCCCAGACTCCTACGGGAGGCTGCAGT
>JBMOHF010000007.1:0-57900 GCA_049317985.1 Patescibacteria group bacterium | reverse complement strand
GGGTGCCCATCGGGAATCGGACCCGAAATAACAGGACCACAACCTGCTGTGTTACCACTACACCATGGGCACCAATATCTGAATTCTACCGAACAGTTAATTATTCACGATCACCTTCTTCGCCAGCTTCTTCCTCTTCGGAACCACAATGATGATGGCAATGGCTGCAATCACAACCTCCATCCATTTCTTCTTCAGTTCCTTCTACTCCATCTTTGTTTTCTTCCATAAATTTAAAATTAATTTATAACAAAACGTACGCCCAGGGGGAATCGAACCCTCATGACCAGCTTAGAAGGCTGGTGTTCTATCCATTGAACTATGGGCGCGTATTTTCACCTCACAGGCAATTTTGATATTACACAATCTAGTATCTTTAGTCAATTAAAGTTTGTCTCTTTGTCTCAAAGCCTCAAAAAGCACTAAAGCAGCACTAACCGAGACATTTAACGAGTCCATTGGCCTCATCATTGGTATTTTAATGAGTTCGTCGGCTTTTTTCTGCCAATCATCGCTCAAGCCATCCGCTTCAGTTCCAAAAACAAAAGCACTAGCACCAGAATAATCGGCTTTTACGTAAGATTTCTTGGCCAATAAACTGGTAGCAAAAGTTTTAATCTTGTTTTTCTTAAAAAATTCTAATGTTTCAGTAAAACTTGCCTCAACAACTGGAATTCCAAAAACAAATCCCTGGCTAGCACGAATTACATTGGGGTTATATATATCGGTTTGTTGATTATTTAAAATCATTCCGCTAACCCCACTTGCCTGAGCGGTGCGCAATATCGCCCCAAGATTTCCTGGCTTTTCCACCGCCTCTAATACTAAAAATAAAGAATTTTTCGTTATTTTAAGATCTTTTAGAGATTTCTTCTCTATTTTTGCTAGGGCCATCACCCCATCTGGCGAATCTTTATAACAGGCCCTAAGAAAAGCTTCCTTGCTTAATTTTGTTAATTCTTGGCCAAGATTTTCAACTTCTTTAAAGTTATTAACAAGTTGTTCACAATAGAATAACTGCTGAATTTTTACTTTATTTTTCAGGGCTTCTTTAATTTCCCTTAATCCATCAATCAAAAATAAGCCCTCTTCTTTTCGCTTAGAACTCTTGCTTCGCAGGGTATTTATTAGTTTAATTCTTGGGTTCGTCGTACTTGTAATATTTTCCATAAAACTATTATAGCGATAAAATCTAAGTTTGACAAAAAATATAAACTGTCTTAAAATAGTTTTTTCATGTTTTATAAAAATATTTTAATAATTTAATAAAAAGGAGAAAGAAATGGAAAGATTCGAAGAAATTTTGAAAGAGATTAACGACCTAGCCAATCAAAAAGGTCCAGAAAAAATTCAAAAACTTAACGACTTAGATAAAGAGGCGAGAGATATTTTGAAAAATAAGAACATTGAACTGTATAGCGCAAGGGAAAACAGTTTAAGTGGTAAAAAAATTACGGGTTAGACCCGGAAAGGGGACACAATTGTTCCCTTTTTTTATACTAAATTCACAATAAAGCTATTCTGATATATAATAAGACTATTAAAATTCAAAAAATATGCCAATTAAAAGCTTGAAAAGTATTCGCCCCAAATGGCGAGAGCGAGAAGATGACGAGATAGATAATATTCACAAAACAAGAAATGATTTAAACTCAAAATTTTCACTAAAGAAAATTTTCAAAATATTTATCTATCTTTTTTTACTTGGCTTTGTCTCCTTGGCTTTAATGGTTGTTTGGTTTTCTCGCGGTTTACCAAATCCAAATCAATTAATTAATAGAGAGGTGGTGCAGAGTACAAAAATTTATGACCGAAGCGGTGAACATATTTTATATGAAATCCACGGTGAACAAAAAAGAACTCTTGTTTCGTTAAATGAAATTCCGGACAACGTAAAACACGCGACAGTCGCCATCGAAGATAAAAATTTTTACAATCACGGTGGGATTAGTGTTTGGGCGATGGTCCGAACAGTTATCACTAATGTGATTTACCAGAGAAGCGCTGGTGGATCGACCCTGACTCAACAATTAGTAAAAAATGCAATTCTGACGAATGAAAAAAGTTTACCCAGAAAAATTAAAGAAATAATTCTTGCCCAAAGAATTGAAAAGAAATTTTCTAAAGACGAAATACTTCAAATGTATCTCAATGAAATTCCTTATGGATCAAGTTCTTATGGTGTTGAAGCGGCTAGCCAAAGATATTTTGGGAAGAAAGTTGGTAATGTTAGTTTAGCTGAAGCCGCTATTCTTGCCGCTCTACCGCAAGCGCCAAGTCGTTATTCACCATACGGAACACACAAAGATCTTCTTCTTGGACGAAAAGATTACGTTCTTGATGTAATGGCCGAACAGGGATATATCACTAATGATCAAAGAGACGTTGCAAAAAAAGAAGAAATTAAATTTCAGAAGCCAGAAGCAAATATCACGGCTCCTCATTTTGTGATGTATGTAAAAGATATTTTGGCGTCAAAATACGGTGAAAAAGTCATGGAACAGGGAGGATTAAAAGTATATACCACCCTTGATTATGACAAACAAAAAGCGGCTGAAGAAATTATTACCGAAAAAACAAAAAACTATCCTGAAAAATATAACGCTCACAATGCCTCATTAGTTTCGATTAACCCAAAAACTGGCGAAGTTTTAGTAATGGTTGGCTCACGTGATTATTTCGATGATTCAATCGATGGCCAAGTAAATATTGCAACTAGCCCACGACAACCTGGTTCATCAATGAAACCTCTTGTTTATGCAACCTTATTCGAAAAAGGTTATACCCCGGACACGATTCTTTATGACGTTAATACTAATTTTTCAACTGACCCAGCCAACCCATACGAACCAAGAAATTACAGCCTCAATGAAAATGGTCCAGTTAGTATCAGAAAAGCCCTCGCTGGCTCCTTAAATATCCCAGCAGTTAAAGCTCTGTATTTAGCTGATGTCAAAACCGTAATTAAAAATGCTAACAACCTCGGATACACAACGCTTATCGACCCAGATCGCTATGGATTAGCGTTAGTGCTTGGTGGAGGTGAAGTAAAATTACTGGAACACACCAACGCTTTTAGTGTTTTTGCAAATGAAGGTCAAATAGCAGAAATTTCTACTATCTTAAAGATTGAAGATAAGGATGGAAAAGTATTAGAAGAAAATAAAACTAAAATTAAAGATTCTTTGATCTCAAAAAAAACCACGCAAATGATAAACAGTATTTTATCTGATAATCAAGCTCGTTCTTTTATTTTTACAGTAAACAACTACTTAAATCTTGGAGAAAGACCGGTCGCGGCAAAAACCGGTACCACAAACGACTATCGTGACGCTTGGACAATCGGCTATACACCCTCACTTGTCACTGGCGTCTGGGTTGGAAATAATGACAACACAAAAATGAAACTCGGTTCTGATGGCAGTATTTTAGCAGCACCAATCTGGCATGATTTCATGAAGCTAGCTCTTAAAGATTATTCTGTTGAAAACTTTTCTCCATACGACAATGTAAAAACAGGAAAAGCAATAATCGACGGCGATGTTGCCAGCGCAAACATTATCCGAATTGATAAATTTTCCGGACTATTAGCCAGCAGTTCAACACCACCAGAATTAATTGAGGAAAAAGCATATGGCTCACCTCACTGTATTCTTTACTATGTTGATAAAGATAATCCACTTGGTCCAAAGCCTGACCATCCAGAAAATGATCCTCAATTTAATAATTGGGAACAAGCTGTCCAGTCGTGGTTTAAAAAACAAACCAAAGCAACAAGCACAATTGATGTTGCTCCGACTGAGTATGACAACGTCCACACAGAGGCAAATAAGCCGGTTCTTAGCGTCGTAAGCCCAACTAACGGTCAAAGTATCACGACAACCCAAATGAGCGCGACAATTAGTGCTAGTGCGCTCAGAGGAATTTCTGTTATTGAATACTCAATTGATAACTCCCTATTTATTTCTACTGACAAAAACCAAAGTTTCATTGTCGATTTATCAGTTCTAACAAATGGATATCATAAAATTAATTTTAAAGCTTGTGATGATGTATTAAATTGCTCAATAAATACAATCGACTTTAATCTCTCAAAATAAAAATTTATAAATAAAAAAACTACCGTTCACACGGTAGTTTTTTTATTTTTTGCTTATTGTCTAATTGGCATTACTATATAAAAATAATTTTCTTCTTTCATCGGTGAGAGCATACACGGCGAATTATCACTAATAACTTTCAAATTTATTTCTTCATCAACAATATTATTCAAACCATCTAATAAATATCTAAAATTCACCGTTATCTCATTATCATTACCATTTTGTTGACAGGCAAGCTCAATTCTACTTTCCCCACTTTGACCAGAAGAAGAGTAAACCACAAGTTTTCCACCTTTAAAATCTAGACCAACATCATTAATTCCGCTTTTAGAAAAAATTGAGGCCGCCTTTATTGCTCTTGAAAACTCCACCCGATTTAAAATTACACTGGTATTAAATTTCTCTGGCACAATCTGACGATAGTCTGGAAAGTTTCCATTTATTAGTCTTGACACTAAATCCGTTGAACCAACGGAAAACATAATTTGATTATCAGAAATAAATATTTTAACCTGGCTAGTATTTTCCTCTGATGAATCATTATCTGAAAAATTAGAGATCATTCTTAAAAATTCCTGAATTGTTTTTGCTGGTACAATAAATTTTTGATCTTCAATTGGCTCTCCTTTCCAGTCAATACCAATTTCTTTCTCCGCTAAACGATAACTGTCTGTTGATGCAAGAACCAAACGTGAACCAAAAAAACTAAATAATACACCAGATAATTCAATTCTATTTTCATTATTTGAAACTGCAAAAATAACTCTTGATAAAGCTCTTTTTAGATCTTCAATTTCACAAATACAATAATTTTCTCCTGATAATGTTGGAATAAGTGGAAATTCCTTCGCATTCTCTCCTTTTATTTTTGTTTTATAGTTATCACATTCAATTTTTAATTCTTCGTTACTTTCTGAAATATCAACATTATCACCAGCTAAAAAATTTACATACTCTGAGATTGTTTTTGAATCAACTGTAAATTCTCCATCCTCTTCAACTTTTCCCCTCAATCTATGAACTATGCCAATTTCTAAATTTGTACTCACTAACTCAACTCCACTGCTATTAGCTTTAATTAAAACATTATTTAGAATTGGTAGATTGATATTTTTAGTTGTTATGTGGCCAACTATTGATAATCCTTTTTTTAAATTTTCTCTCCGAATAATGAATTTCATATTATATTGATAATTTATATAATTTAAACTAATAATAACAATAAGGGGGTGGATAAGATTTTATTTGGCTTTTTATTTTGATATATTAGCTAAAAACACTTGTTGATACCTATGTGATTTAGTAGTGATAAAAAAATGATAAGATGTTTAAAACTTTTGAGTAAGTCTAGTTATTAACAAGTTATCATTTTTGATTAACAGGATAACAACAACGAATTAACAGGTTTTCAACAATAATTAATAGACAGATCCGGCAAGTAATTGCTTAATTGATTCAATTTCTTGTTTAACTCTTTCGTTTTCTCTTTCCTTTAATTCTAAATTAATTTTGTTATAAGCATGCATTGCGGTAGTGTGATCTCTTCCTCCAAGTTCTTGACCGATAGTTGGGTAAGAAGTGTTAAGCTCCTCTCTTATTAGATAAATAGCAATCTGTCTTGGCCATACTAATTCTTTCTTTCGGCTGCTGCCGGCGATATCTTTATAAGATATGTCGTAAAATTTAGCGACCGTTTCAATTATTTCTTTTGGTGTCAAGGATTTTAATTGGATGTTGGCAATTAAGTCACTTAAAATTTCTTTAACACTTCTGATAGTTGGAATAGCATTTTTTAATTGATGATGAACAATAACTCTATTTAAAGCACCCTCAAGTTCTCTGATGTTGTTTTGAATATGATTGGCAATAAAAAGGAGAACCTCTTTATCTAAGGGGAAGTTTTTTTCTTCAGATTTTCTCTCTAAAATCGCTAATTTTGTTTCGATATCTGGTTTTCCAACGTCAGCAACCATTCCTGATTCGAAGCGTGAAATTAAACGTTTTTCGATTGCCGGGATTGATTTAGGTGGACGATCAGAGGTGAGAATAATTTGTTTATTTCCTTGTTGGAGTTCATTAAAGGTGTGAAAAAACTCTTCTTGAGTTCCATCTTTTCCACCCATAAATTGAACATCATCAACTAATAACAAGTCGACATTTCGGTAAAGATTTTTAAAATCTTTACCCTTTCCGGTTTGGACCGCTTGAATATAATTATTAGTAAATTTTTCACTAGTAGTATAAAGAATTTTGTCAGTAAATTTTGATGCCTCATTACCAATCGCTTGAAGTAAGTGAGTTTTTCCTAAACCAACACCGCCATAAATAAATAAAGGGTTATAGGCCTTTCCAAGATTTCTAACTACTGCTTGGCAAGCAGCGTAAGCAAGTTCATTGTTTTTTCCGACAACAAAATTTTCAAAAACATATTTTGGGTTTAAGCCAAATCGATTATAAACATTTTTTGTGGCCGTATTTTCTCTCGGACTTTCTTCTATTTGGTTTGTATTTGTTGGGGTTGGAGTATTTATCACTTGGGTACTTACCTGGTTGTTAGCCTGTTTCTTGTTCTCTAAATGATATTCAATTTTTGTGATCTGTTGTTGGGTAACTTTTTCTAGTGCGTTTAAAATATTTTTATGATACTTTTCTTCTAACCATTTTTTTACAAAAGCATTTGGCACTCCAACAACAACCAGCTCTTTAGAAAAAAGAGAGATAAATGTGTCCTTAAACCAGGTGACAAAGTTAGCCTTTGAGAGGCTAATTTCCATTTCTCCTAGAACTGCTTGCCAAATTTGTTCGTTGGTCATATTTTACTTGGATATTATATAAAACTATTATATTCAATTCACTACTTTTCCACAAGCTAAAAATTAATAAAACTGTTTAAAAACTGTTAATAAACAGTTAATAAGTCTTGCTGTGGATAACCTTGACCTCCTTCAATAAAGATGCTAATGTTAAACCAGGCAAAAAAATTGCTTAATTTTTATTTATAATATTTGAGATGTATGTCCACCAAAAGAACCTACCAGCCGAATAAGCGCCGCGCCCAGAAAAAGCATGGCTTTATGAAAAGGATGGAAACTGAAGATGGCCGCAATGTATTGAAAAGTCGCCGAGATAAAGGAAGAAAAGTTTTATCTAAATAAATACTAGCGAATGCTCAAAAAAAGCCTTCGATTAACGAAAAACAAAGAGTTTGACCAAATCTTTAAGGTTGGCCATTCTTTTTTTGGCGTTTTTTTGGGGATTAAGGTCACTGAGAACCAAAAAGAAAAGAATAATTTTGGGGTTTTAGTTGGCCTAAAGGTTAGTAAATCTGCCGTAAAAAGAAATCTAATTAAAAGAAGAATTAAAAGCGTATTAGTAAATGAAAACAAGAATCTGCGCCAAGGGTACAACATTGTCGTGTTAACGAAATCGGAAATTATTGATCAAAACTATCAGGAGATAAAAGAAGAATTAGAAAAAGGTTTTAATAAGCTAAAACTTTATGTTTAAAACTTTTCGTTTTTATCCGCGGCATTTAGTAATTTTAATTATTAGATTTTATCAAAGAAATTTATCTTTCGATCATAGTTCTCTAAAAGCCCTTTATCCACGTGGTTTTTGCCGGTTTAATCCTTCTTGCTCTGAATATAGTATCCAAGCAATTGAAAAATATGGTATATTTAAAGGAGGAGCAATAGCCTGCTGGCGTGTTTTGCGCTGCAATCCTTTTAATAAAGGTGGTAATGACCCATTAATTTAATTTATTATGATGTATTTGTTTCAAGAAATCTTTTATCGTCCAATTCTTAATCTTTTGGTTTTTCTTTATAACTATATTCCCGGACACGACCTGGGAATTGCAATTATTTTATTAACAATTGTTATTAAACTAGTTCTTCATCCCTTTTCTCTTCAATCATTAAAATCTCAGAAAGCTCTTCAGGATATCCAACCAAAGATTAATAAGCTTAAAGACCAATATAAGGATGATAAACAAGGTCTTGCGAAGGCTACAATGGAACTATATAAGGAGAACAAAATCAATCCTTTTTCCTCTTGTTTGCCGCTTTTGATTCAGTTACCATTTTTAATCGCTGTTTATCGGGTTTTTAGAGATGGTCTCGCGAGTCGCCTGGAGTTAGTTTATCCTTTTATCTACAAACCGGAATCAATTAATGCTTTTTCTTTTGGCTTTCTCGATCTTTCAAAGCCAAATATTGTGTTAGCAGTCTTAGCTGGAGCAGCGCAGTTCTGGCAAGCTAAAACAATGATGGCTAAAACACCAAAGAATGAAGATGTAAATCCATCAAAGGAAGTCGACATTTCAGCAATGATGAACAAACAAATGCTTTATTTAATGCCAGCTTTAACCGTATTTATTGGAATTAGTTTGCCAGGTGGTCTAACATTGTATTGGTTTGTTTTAACCCTCTTAACCGCAGTTCAACAATGGTTAATGTTTAGAAAAAAGGAAGCAGCAGTGGTGGTCACAGCCGTGAAATAATAGATTATCAAAATATAAAACCCTCCATTTTCATGGAGGGTTTTTCTATTCAAATGATCTTTCTTTACCAACAACTATTTCTAGGCCACTAGGGATAACCCCTAGTTCAATCGGGGTTTTTACTTCAACCGAATCGTCAAGAAATAAACTTTGTCCCTTACTAATAATTTTAAGTGATTTTATGGACAGAAATGATTCATCCCTTGATTTTGTTTTGATGTGAATATCCAGTTTACCGTCATTCGGTTTTGGTATTTTTCCTCCGATAATATTACTTTTTTCTGAAAGATTAATAATTGAAACGATTCCCTTTTCCTGAATTTCGAGAGTAAAACCATCTATTTCAAGAATTACCCCTTCTGATTCCATTTCTGCTTTTTCAATAAAATAATTTCTTCCCGCGACGCCGATGTCTATTTTTTTAATTCTTCTCGCTAGTAAAGTGTTACAAGCTTCTTCTTCTCTCTTTATTCCTAATGAATTAGCGATCGAATTATCTTCTTTTCCTACTGGGATAATAAAAAATAAGGTCTTTTGAGGAATAAAACTTAATGCTTGATGCTCAATAACAGCCGCAGCAACTTTAAATACAGTTTCATTGTTGCCAACCGCCACAATTGTCTTAGCTCCATTTTTAATTTCGCTTTCCACGGCATCGTGAATATTTTTGATAGCACCAAGCCGAACGATTTTACCATTAAGGCCGAGGTCGGTTAATTTAATTTCCAATCTGTTTATGGTTCGGTTGTATTTTGATTTATTTAAAAAATCGTCGTAAATATAGACATTCATAAAATCTCAATAAGGGTTTTTATTCACGTTCTACGACAGGTTCTTCTATTTTTTCTTCCTTATTTATTTTTTCGTTTCTTCGACCATCTTCTGGTTCAGGTTTGGCGGTTAATTGGCCATTGATGATTGCTCCATGTTCGACGGAAATTTCCGAGTATTGAATATCACCAAATATTTTAGCGGTTGATCCAAGCGATAAAAATTTTTTAATTTTTATTTGACCGTAAACCTCACCGTTAATAATTGCATCTTGTGCTTCAATGTCTGCAACAATTTTTGCTTTTTCACCAACAAATAAGCTGGCATTTGTCTTTAAGGAGCCCTCTAACTTTCCTTCAATAACAATATTTCCTTGGCCGTGGAAATTTCCTTTGACTTTAACGGATCCACCAATAATGGTTTCTGCGTCTTTGAATTTTTCGGCACGATTGTCTTTGTTGAACATATAGTTTGAATTATTTTATTATCCTCCTAGTTTCTCTTCTATTTTAGGCTAAATTTGCCCATTGGTAAAGGGCTAATCTTGCCAAAGGAAAATAGATACGGTAAAATATAGCTTGTAGTTTTTTATTTGTTTTTAGAAATTCTTAAAAACCTAAGGAGTCCCCGTAGTTTAATGGATAAAACAAGAGCCTCCTAAGTTCTAGATCCAGGTTCGATTCCTGGTAGGGACACAACAGAAATGTATATTTGTCAAGTTGACAAACATTGTTCTTTGTAGAACTTTTTGGGCCATTAGCTCATCTGGTAGAGCGCTTCCATGGCATGGAAGAGGTAAAGGGTCCGAGTCCCTTATGGTCCACATAACAAAGAGGCATCGGCAAGAATGCCTCTTTTCTAAAAAAGAATTGTATTAATAGTCCACTGTGGTGTGGACTTATCTTAAAGATATGTATGACACAATTATTATAGGTTCAGGACCAACTGGTATGACTTCAGGAATTTATGCTGCTAGAAGAGAGATGAAAGCATTAATCATCGGAAAAGAAGTCGGTGGACAATTAGTCTGGGCGCATGAAGTAGAAAATTACCCTGGATTCAAAAAAATTAATGCTTTTGATCTAATCCAAAGTTTTAAAGATCAAGTTTTATCCTTTGGCGTCGAAATGAAGGATGCAGAAGTTAAAAAAATTGAAAAAACCGAAAAAAATACTTTTTTAGTGTACTTTGGGTCTGAAGTAGTAGAAGGAAGGACTATTATTATTGCTATGGGTCTTTCTCCTCGGCGTTTAGCAATTCAAGGGGAAGAAGAGTTGGTTGGGAAAGGTGTTTCATATTGTGCAAATTGTGATGGGCCTTTTTTTAAAGGAAAGAAAGTTGCTGTTGTAGGTAGTGGCAATTCCGCTTTTGATGCAGCTGAGGTTCTATCAAAAATTGCTAGCGAAGTATATCTATTGGTACGAAGCGAAAATAGTATAAAAGCTTTTGATGCTTTAGTTAAGGAAGTAAATAGTCGTGAAAACATAACAGTGTTGCTAAATTCGGAAATAAAGGAAATTATTGGAGAATCAAAAGTGAGTAAGATTATTTGCGCTAATATTAAAGAAAATAAATCATTTGAAATTGAATTGGATGGAATTTTTGTTGAGATTGGCAGGATCGCTCACACTGACTTAGTGGCTGAATTTGTAGAAAGAACAGAAAATGGACAGATTATCACAAATGCCCGTTGTGAAACAAAGACTCCAGGGATGTTTGCTGCCGGCGATGTTAGTAGTCTTAGTGAGTTTAAACAGATTTCAATTGCTAATGGCCAAGCAACTATTGCGGCTTTAAGCGCTTATCAATATTTGCAATCATAATTTTTTAAGGAATATTGATTATACAAAAAAAGATGTCATTTGGACATCTTTTTTAAATTGTTTTTTTATTACTAAAAAAACTGTATAATGAAATTATAATTATAATATTATGACAAACAAAAAAATCAATCTTATCTCCGCAGATATGGGATACGGTCATCAACGTGCCGCCTATCCTTTACTTGATTTAGCTGGAGGGGAAATAATTACTTTAAATAATTACGAGGGTATTCCGGTTTGGGAAAAAAAATATTGGGTTGACAGTTTATCATCATACGAAAAAGTTTCTCGATTTAAAAAAGTACCCCTGATTGGTCATTTGGTATTTGCGGCAATGGATTATTTTCAAAAAATTTCCCCATTTTATCCGGTTAGAGATTTATCTGAACCCACAATTCAACAGCGCTATTTTTACCAATTTATTAAAAAAGGTTTAGGCAAAAATCTTGTCGTAAAATTGAACAAAAATAAACTTCCCTTCGTTACAACTTTTTTTGTTGCAGCGCAAGCCGCCGAGTTTCATGGTTTTTTAGGTGATATTTATTGTGTGATATGTGATACCGATGCATCCAGAGCGTGGGCGCCTCTTGAACCACAAACAAGTAAAATAAAATATTTTGTCCCAAGCGAAAAGGTAAGAGAAAGATTTTTAATGTATGGTTTAAAGAAAGAGAATCTTATAATTACAGGATTTCCGTTGCCAAAGGAAAATATTGGTGAAGAAAAAGAAATCTTAAAATCGGATTTGTTATCACGAATATCAAATTTGGATCCAAATAATAAATATCGTTCCGAATATGGAACTTTAATTAAGGATGAATTAGAATCGATAGAAGCGAGCAAAACTCACCCCTTAACAATCACCTTTGCTGTTGGCGGAGCAGGCGCACAAAAAGAACTTGGTATTACAATTATCGACAAGCTTGCGGACTCTATTTTAAAGAAAGAAATAATTATTAATTTAGTAGCCGGTAATCGAAAAGAAATAAATGACTATTTTAAGGATGAAATAAACAAGCGACAACTTACCGACGGCGTAAATATTATTTTTGCACCAGATAAAATTGAGTATTTTAAGAAGTTTAATCAATGTCTCAGAACAACAGATGTTTTATGGACAAAACCATCAGAGCTTTCCTTTTATTGTGCCCTTGGTTTACCAATAATAATTTCTTCACCAGTGGGTTCACAAGAAGATTTTAATCACGATTGGTTAATATCAATTGGTGGTGGGGTTGATAGTCTCGAGCCAGATTCTGTCGATCAGTGGTTACCAGAAATGTTGGCTTCTGGCCGATTAGCGAGAGCCGCGATGGACGCATACGTTAACGCAGAACAACTGGGCACCTATAATATTGAAAATATTTTTTCGAAATAAATTATGAGTTGGATTCTCATCGCCTCAATCTCTTACTTGTTGTTAGCCATTGTAAATCTCACGGACAAGTTCATGGTTGATAACATTATTAAGAGTAGCAAGTTATATGTTTTTTTAGTTTGTTCTTTGGGTGCGCTGATTGTCTTCTTGTCCCCTTGGTTGTTAGTTTGGCCTGGTTGGACTATTGTTTCTCTAAATTTTATTGCAGGCATCCTTTTTGTTGTTGCTCAGTACTTTCTTTATGAATCTTTGCGTTCCGGATCAGCTTCAAAATCCCTTATTTTAATTGGTGGTTCGATTCCAGTTTTTACATTTTTATTTTCCGTAGCTTTCCTTGAAGAACATTTCTCGGCGATTCAGGTAATTGGTGGAGCATATCTTTTGTTCGGTATATTCTTGATGGCATTTTTACCAACTAAAAAACATTTTTGGGAAAAAATACTTCTTAAATTTAGAACCGACAATGACGTGAGAAATAACTTGAAATATATTTTTTTGGCGTCGTTTTTCTATTCTCTGTTTTTTACTCTAACAAAATTTGTTTATAGTCTTCAAAGTTTTTGGAGCGCTTTCATTTGGGTGCGCCTTTGCGCTTTAATTATTGTTATTTTACTTTTGTTTATTCCTGTTTGGCGAGCCGATATTTTTTCACTATTTCATAAAAAGAGAAAATTAAGTGGGCATCATAATTGGAAAATTACTTTGTTATTTCTTTTTAATCAGGGGTTAGGATCGATAAGTTTTGTTTTACAAAACTATGCAATATTTTTGGGTTCCGTCGCGATGGTAAACGCTTTACAGGGAGTTCAATACGGAGCACTTCTATTTTTCGGCTTGGTTTTCGGTGGAGTTATGCCGAAAAATATGAGGGAAAAGTTTTCATTAAAGATTTTTTCTTATAAAGTTTTAGCAATTGTAATTATAAGTCTTGGATTATATTTTATTATTTAATATGAAAAAAATTACTAAAATAATTTTGGTACTTATCTTTATTATTTTGATTTTGGTCGTCTATTCTTTGAAAATTGCCCGTCACTACCCAAGCAAAATTACTCTTGATCATAAAAAAGATTTTTTTGGGGTAACATTTTCAAAAAAGTTTTGCGCCGAGTTGGGTCTCGACTGGAAAGAAACCTACTTAGCGATGCTCAAGGAGTTGAAAGTAAAGGAAATTAGAATCCCCATTTATTGGGATGATCTTGAAAAAGAAGAAGGAGTTTATGATTTTTCTGATTTTGATTATTTAATTTCAGAGGGCGCAAAAAATAAGGCCAATTTTGTTATAAGTATGGGAAGGCGAGTACCTCGGTGGCCGGAATGTCATAGTCCGGCTTGGCTAAATACAAAAAGTGAAATTGCTCAACGCGTGTCTACTTTAAAAATGATCGAAGCGGTTACTAACCATTTTAAAAATAATAAAAATGTAGTTCAATGGCAGGTAGAAAATGAGCCATTTCTTGGAAGCTTTGGTGTCTGTCCGGTTTTTGATGATGGATTATTGAGGCAAGAAGTCGATTTAGTGAGAAAGCTGGATAGCCGAAAAATAATTATTACCGGTTCCGGTGAATTAGGTGGATGGAAAAAAGAATCGCTGATTGGAGATTACTTTGGAACAACTCTCTATCGCGTTGTTTACAATTCATGGTTTGGTTTTGTGCGTTATCCATTTTCGCCCGAAGTATTTTATAACCTAAAAGCAAAGATTTTAGGGATACCAAAAGAAAAACTGATTGTGATGGAGTTGCAAACAGAACCTTGGGTGGCTAAAGGAAATATGGTTTACCTAAATCAGAAAGAAATAGATAAGTCGATGAGTATCGACCAATTTAAAGCTAACTTGCAGTATTCTATCAATTTAGATTTTAATAAAACATATCTTTGGGGAGTTGAATGGTGGTATTGGCAAAAAAAATACGGCAATCCTGAGTATTGGCAGATTGCCGCTTCTATTTTTGATTAAATTTATTTTACGTTTTCTAAAATACTAATTATTTTATTGCTATTTAGATCAGCCCAATTTTTAAAAGTCTCACGATTTTTACTTAATTGGGCTTTTTTCTCATCTAGCAGTATATCGGGATTAAAAGTGTCGCTCATAATAGCAACCCCTACTCTTTCAGCATCATGAGCGTTACAAAGCTGCTCGTAATGGTTTTTAGTTGGAACCATTATAATATTTTTATCAAGATAGGCTGCTTCGCAAATTGATTCAAAGCCAGCAGTGCTGAGATAAATTGAACAATTTCTAAGGCATTCAGCGAAAGTCACGTCGTTTATCGGATTAAAGTGAAGATTTTCCAATGAAGAATTTTTTTGTTGGTCAGAGAATGCTTCCACTTGAGAACCAGGATTTTTTTTACACCAGTTTTCTATTTCTTCACTATAACCATGGTTTAGTAAATAAGCCATAATATAATTATGGTGCTCTGAAAGGAAATTTTTAATTTCACCTCTAATTAGTGGGGGGCAAACAAAAAGATTTTTTTCAATTAAATTAGGAGCATCGCAAAATGATAAGGCAATTTTTTTTGCGCCCCCAAGTGATAAAAGGCGATTGTAGAAAATAAAGAATTTTTTTTCTAAAAAACGTTTTTTCGGAAAAATAAAACTCGGATGTTCTACAAAAAACTGATGTCCAATTAAAAAAAATGGGCGACGCTTATTCGAGATGAGTCGATAAAGACCGGAAAGAGGTTCGTAAAAACTTACAATCACGTCTGGATTTTCTTCGTTTAGGGTTATTGCTATTTCTTTGAAGTATTTTGGCCATTTTAAACTATTTTTTAAAGTAGCAAAAAGACTTCGCCAAAAACTAACCCCTTTACCGTTTTTATCGGCGATAAAAACTGGCCCGCCGATTAATTTTGGTGTGATACCCATTCTTTGCGCGAAAAAATCAGGTAATTTTCGGGCTGGGCTCGAACTTACAAAAACAGCGCTAATCAGATGACCGCGCTTTTCCAATTGTTCTTTTAAAGTGATTGCTTGAATGAGATGTCCACGACCTTCTCCTTGGACAAAGAAAGTAAATTTCATAGTATTGAGCGGGTAAGGGGAATCGAACCCCTCTCCTCAGCTTGGAAGGCTGATATAATAACCACTATACGACACCCGCATGTTGAAATATTTTAGCCAATTTTTTGAAGTTAGTCAACGTTTTATCGGGAATAAAAATATAGTAGCGAAGTCTGATCTTGGTAGATAACTTTCCAGTTTTTTGATTGATTAAGATAATCTCTGAGATAGTTTGATTTTTTTAAGTCCTCATCTTTAAGGTCGAAGACAAATGATTCCCATCTTTTCGGGAGGTATCTTTTGTTGGTAAGGGGTAGTAATACTAGATTAACCTGGTATTTATCAAATTTTTCGCTTAAAGGTGTTCCAATAGTAAAAAAATTAAGATATTCTTGGATAAATGTCCAGTTCTTAAATTTTATTTGCGGGAGTCGACCATCAATAAAAAGTTTTTTTTCAGGTAAAGTCCAGATCAAAAAACCACCCCAGCCGTAATTATTTAAAATATTACCATTAAGGTATTGAGGATGATCCTTCAAGAAAATTACTGCATCACGGGGGTAGTCGTTTGAAAAAGAAGTAAAAGGATCTTTGGTCCATTTTGTGGTTAAAATTTGTGCCGTGATTACCAATAAAAAGCATAAAATAAGTAAGAATTTTATGAATTTTTCATAGGGAATCCGAATTTTTTCGAAGAAAAAACTAAAAGTCTGAATGATAAAGCCAAACGAAACGATGAAAAATATCGGAAAATGACGACGTGATTTGAAGCTTAAAATCAAAAAAATAACAGTCAGAAAAACTTTCCAAATATTCAAACCCGTGTTTTCTTTTCGGCAGTAGTAATAAAAATATATTAATAAAGCGGAGGCCCCAAAGGCCAAATAGTAAATTTGGTAAAAATACAAAGGGAGAGAAGATTGAGGCAACCACTCAGTAATAATAGATAAGTAGGCGCTATTCTGATAATCAATCAAAAAATGATATAAACCCACACCATAAGGTGTTAAAAAAGTTACAAACAGTGAAACAAAAGATGCGATGGAAAGATAAACTAGCTGTTTGGTTTTAATAATATTTGAAAAATCGAGCCAATGAAAATTTCGGTGCTTACTTAAAATCTTTTCGAGTAGCTTGATACATATCCAAGAAATTAAAATAAAAAAACCAATAAGAAAACTGGCATGTAAATTAGCCCATAAATAAAATAAGGGCGGGAGAGCAAAGAGAATCAGCCAATGTTTTGTCTTATCAAAATATGAAATTAGTATCAATAATATCAAGACAAAAATAAGGGCAAGCTCTTGGATCCTAATCCCAAAATGAGGCAAAGAAGCGAGAACACCAAATAATTGGAAAAATGCGATAAGAAAGGAAATGTTTTTGTGAGGAGAAGCTCTAGCGGCGATCAAATTAAGAGCAATTAGTGGCAATATAATCAATAATGCAAAAATTATAATAAGAGTCGGATAACCAAAATTCGAATAAATATTAAATAAGATTGCATTACTTAACCACTCATGATCCACCCAATTACCAGTGTAAGTGTAGTTATAAGTATTAATCTGAGGTACTAAATGACTTAGGCTAATTTCTTGCCCAACTTTTAGATGCCAACCAAAATCAGGATCTAAATAGGAAAAGCCATTATTAATAAGAATGCTAAATAGTAATAAATAGAAAAAAATCCAAAAAAAATGGATATAATTTATTTTATTTATTAATTTAGAGATTTTGTTCACTTCTTAATAGTTAAAACTATTTTTCAGGCTTAATATCTTTTAATAAAAAAAGCACCGGAAAAGAAAGACACATTATAAAAGCACCGACTAAGAAAAGTCGATCGAGAGACAATGCTAGTAATAGTATAGCGCCAAGAGATGATCCAAAAACATAACCCAAGGGGCCAGTTGCCCGAAAGAAATCAATATAATCGACATCTGTCGATTTAATAACCTTGAAAAAATAAGATTCTCTCATCGCTTCGACAATTGCTGCGCCAAGACGACTAAAAACTAAAACCGCAGCCCAAAGCCAAAAACTTTGGCCTTTAATTGTTGAAAACATCATCAAGGAAAGAGATAAAATAATAAAACCCAAAGTCATTATCTCTTTTTCATTTAAGTAACGATCAGCAATAATCCCCACTGGTATCTCAACAAGAATAAAAGGAATGAGCATGATTGAAAAAAGGATTCCCAGCGTTTCCCAACTAAAACCGATAGTTTTACTTAGATAAACTGGCAAAAAAACCACGGCAAAGCTATAAAAAACGCTTAATAAAAAGGCTAGAAAGAAAATAGAACGTAATTTCCCAATCTTAGAAATATTTTTTGCGGTTTTTAAAAAACTTTGATCTTTATAGATGGTTTTATCTTCTAGATTCTTTCCTTGAAACATAAAAAAGAAAGCAAAAACCATCAAACAAACCAACGAGGCGGCGTAAGTGATGGGAAAGCCGCCAATTTTTATGAGTTCCCCGGCAATAAATGGTGAAATAATCCAGCCAAGATTTATTGCGGTAAAATATGTTGAATGCGTTGTGCCTGCAGAATGTTTTGAGGAAAAACTTTCGACAAAAATATCCATGTTTATCGCGATTAAACTGACACAAATATTCATGGCACTAAAAGAGGCAAACATTAACCAGGGGTTGGTTGGTGCCAAGCTCATACCAATTAAGGATAAACCATAAACAAAAATAACCCGTCGTGTGCTGCGAAAGTTCTTGATTTTTTTGATCATTCTTGGAAAAAGCAGGATGGCGGCGAATGTCAAAATGTTAGCCAGTAAAAAGAAAGTACTAACTAACGATATCCCTACTGTAGCGGTTAAGAAACTTGATTGGCTGTAGGCGGGGATAGCAGAAGCAGCTGAAATAATAAAGCCAAGAAAATAAAGGATGATTAATTTTTTTCGGTTCTTTTTAGGAGCTTCAATTTGCTTTTTCATGATATTTTTTATAGTTGTTTTGATATAATAACAATCCACCAATAAAGAACATAAATAAACTTGCGATTTGCGGCCAGCGGAGTCCAAACAATTCTGGGGTTTGATCAATTCGCAGATATTCCAAGAAAAATCTGATTAAAGCATAGCCAATTAAGTACACTGCGATAATGATTTCGTCTTCATTTTTATGGCTTCTCTTAAGAGATAAGAGCAAGAAGAACAACAATAAACAAGCAAGACTTTCATAAAGAAAAGTTGGGTGAAAATACTCAAACGAGATATATGCGAAAGGCCGATTTTGCGGTGAGATGAATATACTCCAAGGGACATTGCTCGGTAAGCCAAAAAGCTCCTGATTAAAGTAATTACCCCAACGGCCAATCGCTTGCCCAATAGCAAGCCCTGGAATGACAGTAGCAGCTATTTTCCGAGGTTTGAGGTGGTATTTCCGGGAAAAGAACAATAAGACGAAAAAAGCGCCAAGAATCGCTCCATGGATTGCTAATCCGCCATGCCATATTTTTAATAATTCGCTAAGATGAGTTGAATAATAGCGATAATTCAAAAACCACTCATAAATTCTTGCGCCGGCTAGACCACCAATAATTAGCCAAAAAGACAAATCATCAAAGATGGCAATTGGTAATTTCTCTTTTTTCCAAAAACATCGTGAAATAGCAATTGCCGAGATAATTCCCAATACCAAAATTAGGCCGTACCAATAGAAATTTAACCAGCCAAGGGAAAAAAATAGAGCTTGAGGCTCAAAATGATGAAAAAAACTGAGCATATATTATTGTGCGGACGGAGAGACTCGAACTCTCAAGAGTTGCCCCGCTAGCTCCTAAGGCTAGTGCGTCTACCAATTTCGCCACGTCCGCATATGTTCATGTATTATAATATCATCTTTATTTTTTTTAATCAAAAAAATACCCACCAATGTTGTTGCAGGTATTTTTTAACGATGAATATTTAAAATGATTGTTATTCTAATACTTCAATTTTGGCAACTTTGACTCCGAATTTCATAGCTGCAGAGCGATCTTTAAACCAAACATCTACTCTTGCTGTGTGACGAGCGTTCATACGATCGCGAACAGTAAAAACTCGATCACCAAATAATTCAGGAATGCGGACCTTCGTGCCCATTTTTAAGAAGTTGGCGGCAATAGTATCTTCGACGCCGTGTTTACAGACGTTGAAGCCATTAGCAGTAATACAAGGCGAATCATCTGTTTGCCCAACTTCAGAGTTATAGGCAGTCATTGTATGAGTACTGGTACGAACCACCTTATAGGTTGGAGCAATGTTTTCAGGAGCTACTACTACTGGTTCACTTTCAATCGTGATATCCGTAAGAATAACTGTCTGGTCTTGATTGCTCTGAGCCGCTTCGGCTTCTTTAACCGCTTCATCGGCTAAGGCAGGCATTGGGAATAAAATGAATTGAAAAACCAAGGCGACCAATAGAAAGGTCAAGAATTTTTTACCAAGGTTTTTCACTCTAGGGAGAGGGATGGAACCCTCAGTGTTGCTGATGATATTTTTCATATAGTTATAGTTTGTTCAAATAAAAAATTCCTACCAAATCATATAAAACAGCAGGAATTTTTATTGACCCTATATAGTATCACATCTATAAAATTAGGTCAAGGGTAAGCTGGGGATAACTATTGACAAAGTATTATTAATATGCTATACTATTAGTAGTTAAATCGAGTCTTATAAATAAATGACAAAATTTGGCTAATATCAATGTAATTTAAAAATAAAAACAACCGAGATAATGAAAAAGAACGTTTTTTTGGCACTTTTAGTGATGATAATCACTTCTGCCTCCACTCAATTAATTAGTCAGACAACCATGCAGACTAATGAACAGATCACAATCCTGGATCGTCAGATTTACCAACAAAGAGTATTAGTTAATAAACTTCAAGATAAAGTCTTGGAGATTAATAAGCAAACACTAACTGTTGAGAGACTTAAAAGCAATGTAGTTCTCTGGGATTCGATTAACAATGCTACTGGATTAACTCCAGCTGAGTATCGTTTAAGAAAATCATTACAAAGTGATTTAAAAAAGGCCGAAGCAAAACTTGCAACTTTTGATCTAAAAGATCAGAATCTCTATTCAAATTTAGAAGCCGAAAGCAATAGGCTTACCGCTTTGATTAACAGAAAAAGAGTAATAATTGATGAAGTGACTTTGAATAAAGAGGTTCCAACTGAAGTTGGAGTTAGAGAAGCTAACCGCCGATTGAGATCGGACTTTGTGAACAAAACAGTTCATAAGACCGAATTTGAAATCAAAGTGCAAGAAGAAGCGCTAAAACGTTTAACTTCGAACACTTCGGTGACCACCAATGATTCACTTGGAGCATTCACGATTTTACTGGTAAATTACTCAAAGTACGCGAAAAGAATCTTTTCTGTTTCCGGAAAAGAAGGAAAACGCTCTTATGAAGTTCTGCCAGGAAAATCAATTCTAATTTCTGCTTTACCTCAATTATATTTCTGTGACATCAGAGATATTGAAACTGGAAATATCAAAAGAGGTAATTATGCGGAAGTCAGTTTACAAACAAGCCAAATTGATGGCAAAAAATGTAGCAACTATTTTATAGCGGAAGAATATCTACCAAACGGTAGTGTCACACCGCCAATTATAAAATAAACATTCGTGAGAAACAATTCACCGGGGCCTTACTTTCAGTAAGGCTCTTTTTTTTGACAAAAAAGCTATCTTAAGAAAGATAGCCTTTTAAAATATTTTTTGGGAAAATTAATGAGGTTAAATTCCTCCGCCACTATTTGGCAATGTGTTGCTACCACCCTGAGGAGCAGTACCAGTGAAAGGCAGGTTATTAAAAATAAAGAAAGTGATCGCGTAGGAACTTAGAACCAGGATTAGCCCGATAATCGATGAGATAATTGTTGATTTTGCCTTTTTAATGTCGTCAGCATCACCAGCCGCCGTCATCCATTTAAATCCTGAATAAATCATCAAGCCGATAAAAATTATTGCCAAGAGACCAAGCAAGGTCACAATAACAATCTGAATAACATCAATAAGACTAGTTGTGTTATCAAAACCGGCTGCATTACCGACTTGATCGGCGTTATTTTTCATTACAGTTCCGTTCGTAAGTGGTCCTGCCTGGGCAGTGGTACCAATAAGTAGAAAAGGAAGAAATAGCAATAAAAAAAGGATTTTTTTCATATTATTAAGATAGGAGATAAGTTGAAATAAAAGCCCACATCGCATAGGCCGAGACGGTGACGATTAAGCCGATAATTGCCATTCTAATGGTTCCCTTGGCTTTTTTGACATCATCAGCGTCGCCAGCGGCCATCATCCATTTGAAGCCAGCATAAATCATTAAAATAACGAAGATTACTCCAAGAAGGCTTAATAAAATGGCAATAAAATTACCAACAAAGGTTAATAATGGAGTATCAGTTTTATAGGAATTTCCTGCGACCGCTTTCATTTTATCCAAGGGTTTCGGTGTGGCAGCAAAAACAAAGTACGGCAGACTTAGTAAAAGGATCATCGAGATCAATAATAATAATTGTTTAACGCTTTTTTTCATATTTATAGAATAATGGTTTTTTCTAAAATACCTTGTAAAACGAAGGCGGTGATAGCATAGGCCAGGACAACAATAATTAATCCGATAGTAGCGTTCAGTAGAATACTTTTTGCGGATTTAACCTTATCTTGCTCACCAGCGGCCATCATCCAAGTTATTCCACCATAAATAACTAATAAGATAAAGAAGATTCCCAAAAAAGAAAGAACGAGCTGGATAGTATTACCAATGATAAGCTCGGGGGTGGTGCTGGCATTAGTGACATAGCCGCTTTTATCAGCAAATTCTTGAGTTTTAGTAAAGGCGCTACCAATTCCAGCCATAAAATTATTTTACAAAATCTTGGAAAAAACTTGAAAATAGGAAAGCACTAATCGCGTAAGCAAGAGCGACAATAATGAGTCCAATTACACAATTTATCAAAATATCTTTTGCTTTTTTGACTTCGGCGTCATTACCTTGGGAATACATCCATCTGAATCCAGCATAAATTGCCAGTAAAAGAAAAAGAACTCCGACGAAAGACAAGGCAAAGGAGATTCCGTTAGAGATAGAAGTGTTAAGGTTGGTAGTGCTGCCGGTAGAATAACCAAGCTTTCCGCCGATGTTTTTTATTCCGCTATCTGCTTCAAAACTGTAGGCATTGGCAGCTTTAATAAAAAAACTATTCATATTTAAATGGGTGCGGATGTGTTAGTGGTGATCGTTTTTCCGAGGTATGAAGTGATGGCATAGGCAAAAATAACAATTGCTAAACCGATTATGCCATTAATAATAATATCTTTGGCTTTTTTAATTTGAGCAGTATCTCCCTGAGAAACCATCCAAAGAATACCACCATAAATCATGAGAATTAAAAAAGCAACACCAACGAATGAAAGAATCCCGGCAATAATATTGGCCGCTTTATTTTCGATATCTCCGCCACTGGTTAGAGCAGCCTTGTTGACGCCCGTGCTATCAACGGTGGCGTTTAGCCCTTGAAGTGCTGAAGTGTCTGCTGCTTGGGCTGGCAACATACCAAAAAAGGCAACCAAAGAAAGGCTAATAATACAAATAAAAAATAAGTTTTTGAATTTCATAGTGTTAATCGTTGTTTTGGAAACAGAATTCTGCTTCCAAAACAACGATCCCCATCAAGGATGAGGATCGAAAAACTAAATAGTATTGATGAGTTTTGTGAGAACGAATTTGGCAACACCCCAGGAAGCTAAGATAATAACTAAACCGATAACACCGGCGCTCATTAATTCTTTGGCTTTTTTGATGTTATCATCGCTACCCATAGCAGTCATCCATTTGAAACCACCAACTAAGAAGATGACGACGGCGATTAGACCAAGAAACATCATTGCAGTATTAATCAAGTTTGTAGCAACCACGATTGGTTCCTTGGATGAAAGATTGATGTTGGTCCCTACGCTGTTACTCCCTTCAAGTCCTACCATTTCATTGGTCAGCTGAGCGGCACTAACGGCCATTGGTAAAATCAGTAAAGACAAAGCAATTAACGAAAATAATAATTTTGAGATTTTTTTCATAATTTCACCACCTCTCTAGATTTAATTCTTGTTACGATTTTTTACAAATATCGTTGCCCTAAAAGCAAATAATGTTTTCAGGGCAACGATCCCCATCAATCTAATGAGGATCACTAATTTTTTAGTTTTAATTAGGAACCAGATGTAACGAGTTGAGCGATAACGAATTTAGTAATACCCCAAGCGGATAAGATGATCGCTAAACCGACAACGCCGGCAACCATCAATTCTTTCGCTTTTTTGATATTTTCTTCATTACCCATAGCAGTCATCCATTTGAAACCACCAACTAAGAAGATGATGACCGCAAGAAGACCTAAGAAGCCCAAGACGGTGTTGATTAGATTAGTCGCGACTTTGTCAACGCTAGATGAGCCGAGATTAAGGCTAGTTGTTGCAGCACCGTAGGTACCAGCATCAATAGTAGTCGTTGCACTAACGGCCATTGGTAAAATCAGTAAAGACAAAGCAATTAACGAAAATAATAATTTTGAGATTTTTTTCATAATTTCACCACCTCTCTAGATTTAATTCTTGTTACGATTTTTTACAAATATCGTTGCCCTAAAAGCAAATAATGTTTTCAGGGCAACGATCCCCATCGACCCGATGAGGATCACTAATTTTGAGCTTTGATTAAGCGCCAGCAGAAAGAAGTTTACCAAGAACAAACGTGGTAATACCCCAAGCGGATAAGATAATAACTAAACCGATAACACCGGCAGCCATTAATTCCTTTGCTTTTTTAACGTTTTCTTCATTACCCATAGCAGTCATCCATTTGAAACCACCAACCAAGAAGATAACAACAGCAATCAAACCTAAGAAAGACATCGCAGTGTTAATTAAACCTGTGGCAATTGCAATTGGGTCCTTATCGGAAAGCTTTAAGTCGGAAGTTGAAGCAACACCAAAGTCATCTAAGGTTGTTGATGCAGCACTAACGGCCATTGGAAAAACGATTAAAGACAAAGCAATTAAAGAAAATAATAATTTTGAGATTTTTTTCATAATTTCACCACCTTTCTAGATTTGAATTTTTAATATGTATTTATTGTAGCATATCACAAAAAACAAGACAAACCTTTATCCCCATAAATTTATTAGATGTTCTATTCTGGCAAAGGTTTTAATTGGCGTAATAATAATCAGGTCAAATCGAGAATTTTCTGGTTTAATATTATTCATTTCGCAGTATTTGACGCAAGCTCTTTTTAAAAATTTCTGCTGTTTTTTCTTCAGAGGAAGGTCTCCTGGTAGGAAATGGCCAGTTTTAATTTCAACAAAAACAAAGATGTTATTTATTTTTGCAATCAGGTCGATTTCATAATTACCAAAACGAATATTTTTTTCAATAATTTGATAATTTTTCTCACGTAACCATCTCTCCGCTGCAATTTCTCCCTGATTGCCAAGTAGTTTTTTATTATTCATAAAATAAAAAAAAATAGGCAAATTTGCCTATTTTTAGTTAAAATATTAAAAGACTGTGAGTGTTATGGCAAATATTTTTCGAACTCTTTTTGGTGTTTATTTTCCTTAAGTTTGCCAGGAATTTTTTTAAGCTCCTTAACAATAAACATAATCCACACCAGTAAGCCAATTATCCAAAAAAACAAGAAAAAGCGGGCAGTAAAAAATGGGATTATTTCGTAATTAAAAAATATTAGCATTATTCCAAGGAGGCTGTTAGTAAAGGAAAAATTGAATATTTTAAGCCAAAGTCCGTTCTTTACACCACTTCTCGTTTTTAAGTAGAAAGAATAGGCGCTAATAATGATAAGTAAAACGATAAAAGCAATAAATACTTTAAAAGTTGATGTGGTGAGTGGCTCTGGGCGAAGATTAAACCAGTAGTGCCAAGAAATAAATCGTTCCATATGTTTAGATTTTTTTGAAAATTAAAGCATAGTGCATTGCCCCAGCCTCAAATTCTTCAGTTAATTTTAAGCCAATTTTAGGTGCGAGAGTTTTTAAATCTTCGCGATCGACTCTTTTTTCTATTTTTGGGCCAAATAACAAGTCATGCTCTTTCCATTCGGCGACTAATAGTTTGCCGTCTCTTTTTAAGACCCTTACTAACTCCCTTAGGGTATCACTTCGTTTTTCAGTTTGATTTAAGGTATTGACTAACAGAACGGCGTCGATTGTGTTTGCTGGAATTTTTGTTCCCTGCCAAATCTCAAGATTTGTCCAAATTGTTATTATCTGAGGTAGGTTGTCTATCTTTTTTTGTCTTTCAATCTCCTCAAGATGAGTTTTAATAATATCTACAGCAAAGACTTTCCCGCTTTTGCCAACCAGCCGAGCGCTTGGAAAAACTAAGTGCCCGAACTGTCCGCAGCCAGCCTCAAGGATTTGCCAACCCTCGGTTATTCCTATTTTATTCAAAATAAGATTTATGTCAAACATTTTGCTCATATTATTATTTAACCAAAATTTGGCGAATTATTATTTTTTCTTGACTGTATTTTTTCTTGGCTTTGATTACGAGATAATTTATCCCTTTTTTTAAGCTAATTTTTTTTGAAAAATAATTCTGTTTATCTTTTGGAATGGTTTCGTCGTTTATCTTTAAATCAGCTTCCGCGGCAACTTTACCAGTTATAGTGATTGTTTGCTCTTCTGTAATTAGATTTTTCTCGGGGTAATAAATAACCAAGTTTGGAGCAAGAAACATCTTTTTAAAATAAAAAAATAGGTATAGTAGGCAAAGAAAAATTATTAAGGCCAGAGTAGCTCTTCTCAGTATTTTTGGAAATGATAATAATTGCTTACGACTCAAGATTTTTTTCTCAAACGGGTTAGTAGTTTCAGTTAAATTCTCTTCATTGTTAATTTGTAAACCAAGTCTTTCTGGTGAAATCTTTAAAAATTTTGCGTATTTTGATAAATATTTTTTAGCGTATAAACCACTAGGTATTTGTTGATATTTTTCTTCTTCTAATGATTTTAGATAAGATATTTTAATACCAGTTTTTCTTGCCACCTCTTCTAATTTTAAACCAAGATTCTCCCTAGTTTCTTTCAATATTTGGCCTGTGTTTCCTATTTTAGAATCTCGGAGAATGGAATAGTTCATGGAATATTGTATTTATCGATATTTAAATCGTCGGGTTAGCGGTTCCAGTCAAGCCACCGATAAAGAATTGAATCAAGGTATAGCTAGTAAAGACAATAATTAATCCAATGATAGCGGCAATGATGATTTTTTTTGCAGTAGTGACGGTCTGGGGGTTGCCAGCTGAAATTAGGAACATAAAGCCGCCGTAAATAAACATCACAAAAGTCAAAATACCCACCACTTGTAAAATAATTCCGGCAATTCTGACCATAAACGATGTGGCATCGGTTAATTGGTAATCGCCATTTGTATAATGAGGATTTGAAGTGTCAACAAGAGTGAGATCTGCTGCTTGAACACTCAAAGGTATTGCAATAAAAATAACTAGAGAAAAAAGAAGTTTAGCTAAATTTGTAATTTTCATATTATTGGATAGTTTGCTGGACTTGATTAGCTCCAAAATTTAAAACTTCTTGGATTTGTTCATAATTTTTTGTGGCGTTGTTGATCATTTCACCAATGGCGGTTTCTGCCGCTTGAGGATTTTTCCCTTGATACCAACTTTTAGCGGTCAAAATTTGTTGAGCAAAGGGGGATAATTCTAAGTCATTTATTTGTTCTCCGATTAGTGACCGAAGGGCGGTTGGCTTTTTTGTTTTTGCTAAGTAAAGTTTTGCTTGCTCTTCTTTTGTGGCAAATTGGATAAAATCCCAAGATTCATTTGGGTATTTACTTTTTTTTGAGACGGTCTCTAGCCAGTAATTGGCAAAGTTTACCTCGGGGTTATCAGCTATTTGGGGAATCTTTGCAACTGCAAAATTCATTTTTGGTGCTCGTGACTTTATGGTTGGCAAATCATAGGAATAAGCAAAGGTCATTGCTAAATTACCACTAATAAACATCTCAAGGGAATTTGGCATTGTGTCATTCCAAGAGTAAACGTACTTAGTTGGGTTGCTGAAATCGGTGAAAAAAATCAAAGCACCAAGCCCGGGGTTATACCCCGAGGCACTTAAACTTTCCGGGATAGTATGAAAAATAACCTGGTTGCCTTCCATTATTTTGCTGCCATTTTGCATCATTAGGAGCATTAAAATATCGCTGAATCGTTGGATATTACTGCTAGCACCCAGTGCGACGCCAGATTTTATTATTTCTCTTTTAGGGTTTTGTTTACTTAATTTTTTAACGTCATCTTGAAAAACTTGATCCCAGAATTGAGGTGGAGTCGCAATTCCGGCGCCATTAAATAAATCTTTGTTATAAAATAAGGCCAATGTATCAACGGATAAAGGTAGTCCAAAGATTTGATTTTTTACCACAACATCTTTTACGAGAATATCAAAAATTGCATCTTTTGCTACAACGTCAGGAAATAATCTTTGAACATCGTTAATAGTTAGACTTTTAGTAGTTTTCATGGAAATAGTTGGAGTGTCGGAGCCGCTAACTTTTGTTTGGTAGGCCATTGTAATCTCTGCGGGCATTGGTGATATTTTGTTTTCGTATTTTTTTACCCAGGTATTGTGGACAGCAAACATGTCTGGCCCTCTGTCCTCAGCCATCGCTTCAACTAATTCTTTTTCATATTCCTCAACCCGAAGCTTTCGGTATTTTATTGTGATATTTGGATGAATCTCGTTATATTTTGTTATTATTTCCTGGAAAGCATCGGAATCATCAAAAACCCTCCAATATTCAAGAGTGATTGGCTCCATGGCTTTTTGGGTTTCTGTGCTCACGGTTTTACAACCAAACCCAGAGGTGATAATAAAAACAAATAGTAAAAAAAGAACAACTATTTTTTTATTCATATGGTTAGCGGTTTTTCAGATAATTCTTAATTAAAATAAGAATAATTATTACTAACCTAATTATAGCAAATTGTGTCGCTGCTCCGCAAACTAAAAGCTTCTGCGAGGTGTGAAGTGCTAATTTCTTGCTCTCCGGCTAGATCAGCAATTGTTCTAGCAATTTTAATAACTTTAGTTTTTGTTCGTTCGGAACAAGAAAATCGGCTTATCGCTCGTTCAAGGAATAATTTTTCTGATTCTCCTAGCCCACTTATTAAATCGAAAGAATGTTCAGGGCAGCGTCCATTTAAAAAGCCTCGTTGTTCCTGAATAATCCGTGCATTTTTGATATTTTCTACAGATGGGCAATAATTTTCTAAAAACATATTTTTTGGACGATTCACTCGTATTTGTAGGTCAAAGCGATCTAAAATTGGGCCAGGAATTTTTTGTTGGTAATTAAGTAGTTGTTTTGGTCGGCAATTGCAAATTATTTCTTCGTCGCTATAATGGCCGCAAGGGCAAGGGTTCATCGTGGCAACTAGGATAAACGAACATGGAAAATAGCAGGACTCTTCGGCGTGTGACACTAAAATTTTTTCTTCTTCCATTGGTTGCCGTAGAGCGTTAATCGTTTCTTTAGAGAATTCGGTAAATTCATCCAAAAATAAAATTCCGTGATGACTAAGAGATATTTCTCCGGGGTACATGGTTTTTCCGCCGCCAAGAATAGAAAGCTTAGAAGAAGAATGATGAACAGCGCGAAACATGCCTTGAAAGTAGTTACTATTTTTAGTTGATAAACCATAAATGCTTTTTATATTTGCCACCTCTAGAGAATTCTTTTCAGTATTTTCAGGTATAGTTTTGGCCATGGCTTTAGCGATCATTGTTTTCCCTGCGCCTGGCGGACCAATTAACAGGAGGTGATGTCCACCTGCAAGGGATATTTCGGCTGCTCTCTTTGCTTGGTTCTGACCGACTATTTTTTGCCAAATAATCTGGTTATTCAAGGTTATTTGTGGGGTTGGTTTCGCGATTTGTTTGCTTGTTATTGCTAATCCCTTAAACATAAAATTAGCCATTTGGGTTAATGAAGAAATTGGAAAAATTCTCAGGTTGTTTAAAATAGAAGCTTCTTGGATATTTTCGGCTGGAACAAAAACCTCACTAAATCCTTCTTTAGCGGCCAAAATTATTAATGGAAGAATGCTTTTTATGCCCTTAGTTTTTCCGGAAAGTGAAAGCTCACCGACCACAAAAATCTTTCTTGGCGAAATTCTAATTTCATTTTTTAGACCAAGAATTGCTAAAGCAATTGGTAAATCATATTGCGGCCCTTTTTTTCTAATGCTTGTTGGCGCTAAATTAATAGTAATTTTTCTTTTGGGAAATTCGTATCCGCTATTTTTTATCGCACTGCGAACTCTCTCTTGAGATTCTTTGACTAAAGCGTCAGGTAAGCCAACAATACTAATTTGTCCGAATTCACCACCCCCTTGATCAGCCTCAATTTCCACTAATATGGCTTCTAGGCCAGAGATTGTCGCACTAAATATTCGATGTGCCATAATAATATTTATAAATATAAAAACCACCTTGTAAAAGGCGGTTTTATTTTAGCGCATTGCTAATAAAATTTTGATAAACGGAGCTTATCTGGAGTTTTCAACTTCTTCAAGGCGAATACTGAGAAGCTTGCTAACCCCGTCTGATTGCATGGTTACGCCATAAAGAATGTTGGCCTTCTTCATGAGGGCGCGATTATGAGTGATGGTGATAAACTGAGTTTTATGAGAAAGGTCATCTAGGATTTGGGCTAAGCGTTCAGAGTTTGCTTCGTCCAGGGCGGCATCAACCTCATCTAAAACAACAAAAGGCGAAGGGTTAGCGCTGATGATAGCGCAGATCAGAGCGATGGCCGTTAAGGCGCGCTCTCCACCAGAAAGCATTGCAACATTCTGAATTTTTTTTCCAGGAGGGATGGCTTGAATTTCGATTCCGTTCGAACCAGTAGCATTCAGTCTTCGCAGTGACTTAATGGTTTTTAGCTTTTCGGCAACAAGTCCGACATCTTCTAGTTCTTCAGAAGTTTTATCTTCTTCACTATTATCTACCTTCATGATTTTGGCCTCACCGCCACTGAAAAGAATTTTAAAGTATTCACTAAATTTTTGAGAGATCATTTTGAACTCATCTTCAAAACGATTTTTTATATTAACATCTAGTTCATTAATAATTTTTTCTAAAGATTTAATTGCTTCATTTAAATCATTAGTTTGTTCGCTTAAAAAATCATATCTTGTTTTTGTATCGGTATATTCTTTTTCAGTTTCCGGGTCAAGTCCACCAATTTGTTCTAATTGATTTTTTAAGTCAATGATTTTTTTGGAATTTTTATCTCGATCTAAATTCTCTGGCGTTTGATATTTCTTTATTTCAGATAACTGAAGCTCGTCGGTAGTAATATTGTTTTCAAGATCTTCCAGTCTAGTTTCTTGCCTCGTCGCATTAATTTTAATTTCGTTTAGTTCGGCGCCGAGAGTATTAATTTCTCCCTGAAGAACCTGAATACTTCTTTGAGCAGCAAATAATTTTTCTTTTTCACCTTGGCGTGCGCTCTCTAAAATATTTGCCCGATCTTTAATCGCAGAAATATTATGATCAATTTCCGTAATTTTATTATTGATCAATTCTTTGTCAGTATTAATTTTTCCTGCATCAAACTTGATTTGGCTTTTAGTAATTTTCTCCGAGATGTCTTCCAGCTCTCGATCAATATTAGAAATTTGAGACTTAAGTAGTTTTGCTCTTTCTCTTTTTGAAGATAAGTTTAAACGGGTTTCATTAATAGAATTAATAAGATCTTGGCGCTCACCATATCTTTCCAGTGAGCGAATATTTTTTTCCAGCTGAACGATTTCTTGGTTGATTAATTCCGCTTGCTTGAGAAGCTTGGATTTCTCTTGATTAAGTGGTTCAGCGTCAAACTTCACCTGGCTTTTTGTAATTTTTATGCTGATTTCCGTGACCTCTCTTTCAACGTTAATGCCTTGTTCAGTAAGTAGGCGCAATCTTTCGCGCGTGGAAGAGGCTTTTAATCGTTCTTCACTTAAAGAATTGCTCAAAATTTGTTTTTCGGTGGTGAGAGAAATTATTTCATCTTGGTAGTTTTTAATCTCGGAAAGTTTTTCCGCGTTTTGCCCGGTAATTAATTCAGTAATCGATTTTTCAAAGTCATCTTTCAAATTTTTTAATTCCTTCTTGATAATTTCCAAGTCACTTTCTTTTTCCAGTCTCTCTAAGCCAGCTAAAAATTCATTAATCACTCGACTGATTTCCTCTTTGTTGTCGCGATTCTTATTCTGCTCGAGTAGACGACTAATTTCGCGAATCAAGTTATTTAAGTGGCTAATTTTTTGGTCGATTGCGGATAATTTTTGGTTTAATTCCCGTTCAATATCATTAGAAGTAACGGATTTTAATTGATTGATTTCTGCTTCAATTAATTTTTTTTGTGCGAGCAATTCTTCGTTTTTGTTACTTAACCAACTGACATCAAATTGTCCCTGAGCTTCAAGATTAGCTTCAATAACTGCTTCAAGCTTATTCGCCTGTTTTACTAATCTTTCGCGCTCTTCCTTTTTGCCGTAATTTGTTCTTTTTAATTCACCAGACCTTTTAATGTCTTGGTCAATCTCAATCAACTTGTTTTGTAGATTTTTTTCATTTGGATTTTCTAAATCAATCTCAAGACTAGAAATTTCAGAAGATATTTGAATTTTTTGTTCGGTCAACTCTCCTTGTTTTTTGTTGAGCCAACTAAGATCAAACTGGCCTTGCGCTTCTAAATTTATTTCTAATTCGGCTTGAAGGCGAGCAAGTTGACCGACTAAATTATTTCTTTCATTTCTTTGTTCCTCCAGCTCTAACTCAATTGCTCGTAAATCTGTGGACCTGTCATCGGTTTTGATTTTATTCAATTCTTGGTTTAGTTTTTCTAATTTTTGGTTCTTGTCAATCTGAATTTTTTCTAACTCTAAGAACCGTCGATTAAAATCATTTAAGCGATGATCAATTTCTTGCCAAATAAAACTGTAGTATTCTAACTGATATTTTTTTAATTCAGATTCTAATTCACTTCGCTTTTTTAGTTTTTCAACTTGACGGGTAAGAATTTTCAGACGAGGTCTAATTTCTGTGAGAAGCATGTCAACTTGTTGAAGATTCTCGTAACTGCTCTGAAGTTTGCTAAGAGCAGACTCACGCTTAATTTGGAACTGTTTAACACCGGTCGCTTCGTCAAAAAAATCTTTCCGTTCCGAGGCGTTAGTATTTAAAAACCCTTCAACCATTCCCTGCCCAATAACGCTATAGGTGCGTTGTCCGAAATTGGCTTTTGCCAAAAGTAATTGAATGTCAGAAAGACGAACTCTTTGTCCGTTGATTAAATACTCACTTTCACCACTTCGAAAAAGACGTCTAGTGATAATTATTTGTGAGTATTCTAAAAAAGAAGTTCCTTTTTCGTCGCGGACCTCCTCCTCGCTTGTATCTTCTTTGACTTTTTTCAAGGCGCTCTTGTCTTCGTTGTTTAAAATCAAAGATACCTCAGCCATGCTAAGTTTGTTTTTTTGGTCTGAGCCTGAAAAAATTACATCTTCTCCTTTTTTCCCGCGTAAAGTTTTTAGACTTTGTTCACCCAAAACCCAACGCACCGCATCAGCAACATTTGATTTTCCAGAACCGTTCGGTCCGACGATTGAGGTTATTCCCCTTTTTTCTCCGTTAATAATTCCCGGAAAAAGGAGATGGTTTTTGGTGGCAAAAGATTTAAAGCCTTGAATTTCTAGTTTTTCTAAATACATAGTCAAAAAATAAAGGCAAAAATTTGCCGTCTGTTTATCTTACCATTATAATATAATATATGATAATTTCAATTAGCGGTGCGCATGGATCAGGAAAAAGTACTCTTGCCAAAAGATTGGCCGAAAAATTAGGGTGGCCAAGATACTACATGGGCGGTTTGCGTCGTGAAGCCGCTAAAAAACGTGGCTTAACTCTGGCGGAATATAATAAATTAGGAGAAAAGGATCCGCAAACAGATTTGGAGGTTGACGAATACCAAAAATTATTAGGAGAAACGAGTGATAATTTTGTAATTGAAGGGCGAACTTCTTGGCATTTTATTCCCCATTCTCTTAAAATATATCTTGACGTCAGAGAAGATGAGGCGGCTAATCGAATATTTCATGACTTAAAAAGTCGCCCTGAAGAAGCGAGCGAGTCGGATAGTTTGCATGATATAAAGCGAATATTAGCAGAAAGAAAGCTTAGTGACGTCAGGCGCTACCGAAAATATTTTAATATTGAAGTATATAATCCAAAAAATTACGACTATTATTTGGACACCAGCGATAGCACAATTGATGAGGTATTTGAGAAGTTGTGGGGTTTTATTGCTGAACGTCGATAATTATCGATTTTTTAAGTCCTTGACATTCGATATTATTCATTATAATATTAGACAAGACTAAAGACCCTAGACGTATTCGCTGGTGGTTTTATTGTTTAAATAAATAAATTAGAAATAATATGGCTGAGAAAACTACCGCCGTTTCAACCGGCGCCAAGAGAGACAAGACCATCACCCAGGATTCAGAATTGAAGCCAGGTATGACCGTGCGTATTCACCAAAAAATCAAAGAATTAAATTCTAAAGGCGAAGAGAAGGAGAGAATTCAATATTTTGAAGGAATGATTATCGCCCATAAACACGGCAAAGAAAAAGGTTCAACAATCACTGTTAGAAAAGTTTCTGACGGTATTGGTGTTGAAAAAATCTTCCCAATGAATTTGCCAACAATTACCAAGATTGAAATTAAAAAGGTTGCTGAAGTTCGCCGCGCCAAATTAAATTATTTGAAGGGTAAGTACAAGAAGCGTCTAAAAGAAACCGTGGTAAAAGCTGTTAAATAAGCTTTTCCCATTTTGGGCGAATGGTGAAACTGGTAGACACGCAAGCTTGAGGGGCTTGTGGCCGCAAGGCTGTGGAGGTTCGAGTCCTCTTTCGCCCACATTCCACAGTCATTATTAAAAATATTCATATCATCCTTATAAAAAGCCCTCGGGCTTTTTAAAGAGGGCGTATAGCTCAGCTGGTTAGAGCACTTCGTTTACACCGAAGGGGTCCGGGGTTCGAATCCTCGTGCGCCCACATTATAAAACCTAATGTGGTTTTTTTATTTTGTATTTTTTAAAAATAAATATAAACAAAAAAGGGAGGAACTATGGATGCGAAAATTAAAGTATCTCGTTATGCTTATGGACGTTTTATTATCGATTTATCGGCTCTAAGACTTGAATTAGATGAGATAAGAATTCTTTCAAGAGAAAATCCAAAAGAATATGGTGATGATATTCAAAGATTGTCACTGAAAATTGAAGAAATGGGACTATTGGAAAAAAAATTTCAAGTTGTGGATGTCAAAGAGGGTGAAAAAACTTTACAAATCGGCTATCATGTTCATTTGAAAAATGGCAGTCAAATAAAAGAAAAAACTCTTGATGGTTATTCGTATGATAAAAAAGTTTGTTCCATCGAGAGTCCAATTGGTAAAGAAATTTTTAATAAAAAGGTTGGTTATCAGTGTGGGGTGCTCAAAATAATAAAATTCTTTATTCAAAATGAGGATGAATTGGCCGTCGCTCGATAAGTGGCAAAGAAAGTCTTAAAAATAAAAGACTTTCTTTTTTTTATATCCTAGACTAAAATAGTTTTATGATTGAAATGAGTAAAACTGAGGATGAGACATTGGAAATTGCCTGTAAAATCGGGGCTTCTTTGCGAGGTGGTGATATTTTATCGCTGGTTGGCAATCTTGGTGCTGGTAAAACTGTGCTAACTAGAGGGATTAGTAGGTTTTTAGGTGTTAGAAGAGGGGTTAAGAGTCCAACATTCACCTTGATGAATATATATTCCGCGAAAAATAATCAGGGAATAAAGACCATTTGTCATATTGATGCTTATCGTTTAAATAATTCACAAGATTTATTAAATATTGGCGCACAGGATTTTTTTGATGATCCAGAAACTCTCACAATAATTGAATGGGGTGACAAGGCAAAAGATATTTTGCCAAGACGAGCGAAAATTGTTAAAATTAGTTTAATTAATGAGAATAATAGAAAAATATGTTGGACATAAATTATTTTAGAGATCAATACAAAAATCCTCATAAATACCCTAGGGATAATAGAGAGATGGAGGAAGCTTTTGCGATGGATAACTCCCACCCGGTTGAAGGTCCTGATTTCGAAAAGAAAGACGCTCGGTCTGAAGCCGGAGGGATTTTAGGAAAAAACTATAAAAAAGTTGTTGATTTAATTTTTGATTACCAAGAAAAAAATGTTAGCAATGAGGAGCAAATAATTATTAAAAATAGAAAGACCACGGTAATAAACTCTTTAAAAAGAGTTCTGTTGGATATTGATGCTTATGTTAATCAGATCAATGTATTAAAGAAAGGTGATAATCACTATGACTCCGAAAATCTAAAAGCTTATCAGGATGAAGCTGGTCGCTCTGATGCTGACCGTCGCAGTCTTCATAATAAATTAATCTCTGATCTAAAAATGACTGTGCGGTTAATTAATGTTTTTTTTAATGCTGATTTTCCTGAGGAAAGCAGATTAGCATTTGAAAAACAATATGCTGATCGAGCTGGTTATAGCGAAGAAGAAATCCGACTGGCGAATAGTAAAAAGAAATTTTTGAAATTTAATACCAATGGGATTTTAATTGATTTTTCTAAAATGCCAAAAGATCCTAGTGGCGAAAGAACTTATATTGCCGAATGGGCTTTTGAGGTTTTTGACGATTTAGCAGTTATCCAACACGAAGTCGAAGATTTGGAAAAAGAAAAAAAAGACTAGGTTGTAGTCTTTTTATTAATAGTTGATAGGCTTAGCTGTTTAACAAATATAAACAGCTTTTCTTTTTCTTGCGGCACTTCAATGTTTTTTTTCGCCGCCTTTTCTCTAAATGCATTCAGTAGCCTTTCTAGTTCGTTTTCGGTATGGATTTTTACATCCTCACGAAATATTTTTTTAACTTGAATTCGGAAAGCTATTGATGTAATCCGCTTGGCTAGCCGAGCTAGTTTAGTGATCTTACTCATCTCTCATGTTTTTTGGTAAAGAAATTCATCAGGATAATTACCGCCGCGCCTAATACAATCATGACGTCGGCAAGATTGAATACAGTGAAGTTTTTGATATCAATGTAGTCAATCACAAAACCGTAATTAATACGATCTGTATAGTTACTTATAGCACCAAATAAAATAGTTGTCAATAGGATAGCTTCAAGAGTTTCGGTCTTTTTGTTTATTATTAGGTAAATAATGAATAAAACTAAGGCAATTATTACTGAGCTAATAATTATCATCAGCGGTGTTCCGGAAAGTGGCAACGAAAAGGCAATAAAGCTATTTGGAGTGAAGGATAATTTTAAAAAACCACCGATATTAATTTTTGGTAGCAGATTATTAATTGCAAAATATTTAGTTATTCGGTCGGCAACAAAAAACATAGCCATTATGATCGCTATGTTTTTTGGATTTTGAAAAAAAGAAGTCTTATTCATTATCTTGCAGTTCGGTTTTGCACTCAACACAAGAACTAGCAGTTGGTCTGGCAATTAATCTTTTTGGAGCGATTGGTTTTCCACAATATTTGCAAATTCCGTATGTTCCCTTTTTGATTCGTTCGAGAGTACTTGTGATGTCTTTTAGGGCACTTTCTAGGACCTTTTCAGTAGCGAGATTGGTTGTGTAATCAGAAATCTCCTGAGCATTTTCGTCAGCTTTATCACCATATTCAGGAAATTTGGCGCCAACATTATCGGCTTCATGAGAATCGGTGCCAGAAATATCTTGCAAATCATCAAGAATCTGTTTCTTTTGTGCAATTAAATCTTTTTCTATTTTAGAAATTTCTTCAGCACCAATTAAAGTGGTGTTTTCTACTTGGTCTTTCATACTTTTTGGATAAAAATAATGACCCAATAATAAGGTCTCCTAATGACAATAATAGCGTATTTTTTGGTTTTTAGCAAGCGCGCTGCAAGAAGTTAAAAGGATCGCAAATAGTGAAAATTGATAATATAATTTTGGATGAATTAAATGTTTTAACCAGCTTTTGACAAGGGAAAAACTATTTGCTATTATTCCATTGACCACTTCTAGTGGTTGGAGTCTTTATTGGATCGGTAGCTCAGTTGGTTAGAGCGCTGCCCTGTCACGGCAGAGGTCGCGGGTTCGAGTCCCGTCCGTTCCGCACAAAAATCAACTTGCCCTGCGGCAAGTTGATTTTTTGTTGTGAATCAGACGGCGGGACTCGGAAGCCGGAGGCGATGTTCGCCAGCAGGCGAACCGCCGAGGCCGGGTCGGGGCGCTTGCTTTTCGCCGAGTAAAGCGAGGCAAAAAGCTTAGCGACCGTGACCGAGTCCCGTCCGTTCCGCCTTCGCTCGCCAAAGCGAGCTACAGTCGCACGCCGCCAAAGCTATGGCGACGGCGCGCGGACACAGTCCGCTAGGTAGATCGCGAAGGAGAGACACAAAAAAGAAAACAGGCCTGTGCCTGTTTTCTTTTTGCTAAGTTGGATAGTTTGCCCTTTAGTTAGATCACCAATCTATTTTCTCAAGCTGTTGTTTCTCTAGATAAGAATTAGTTTTAGAAAAATGTCGACAACCAAAAAATCCCGAGTAAGCGGAGAATGGTGATGGGTGTGGGGCTTCGAGAATTAAATGTTTTTTATTATCAATCAAAACTTTTTTACTGCGCGCATAATTTCCCCACAAAATAAAAACTAGATTTTCTCGCTTGTCAGACAAGGTTTTAATAACAGTGTCAGTAAACTCTTCCCAGCCTTTTTTACTATGAGAGGCCGGTTGATGAGCGACGACAGTTAGGATCGCATTAAGAAGAAAGACTCCTTGCTTTCCCCAAGACTCAAGATTTCCGTTCGAGAAATCTTTTTTTATTTTTAAATCACTTTCAATTTCTTTGTAGATATTTTTTAGCGATGGCGGCGGAGTAATGCCGTCTTGGACCGAGAAACAAAGGCCATGCGCTTGATGTTCACCGTGATAAGGGTCTTGGCCGAGAATTACAACTTTAACTTTTGAAAATGGTGTGAGCCAGAAAGCTTTAAATATATCTTCAGGTTTTGGAAAAACTCTTTTAATGAGATATTCTTTGCGCACAAAATTTGCTAAACTCAAAAACTTTTCACTAGTAAGCAAATCGTTTAGCGCTTCTTTCCATTCTGGTTCGATGTTCACGGTTTTTGGCATATTAAATTGTGATTATTTCTGCCTGATACACAATTCTTTCATCTTTTCTTGCTCCATCTTCAAGTAAAATTACTTCAGTGTTACTGAAATCGAATTCGGTGAGAGCTTGTTTCCAATCTATTTTATAAAATGCGCTATAAATCATTTTACCAATATCGCCATGACAGACTAGAAGAATTGTGTCGTGTTTATCTGTATTTTCTAACCAGAGCAATATTTTTTTTGCTCTTTCAATTAATTGAGGGAATGTTTCTGCTCCCTCAGCCTCTAAAAAATAAGCAATCGAGGCAGATTGAATAATATTAGAACGATCGAACTTATCAATATTTGAACTCGGTTGGCCGGTTAAAATCCCAAAATCGCGTTCGATTAGTAAATCATTTTTTTCTGGATCTTCTAACTCAAGAATTTTGGTTACTTCAAGGGCGGTAGTATAGGCTCTTTGAAGAGGAGAACAATAGATTTTTTTGATTCCTAAATTTAATTCCTTCAGTTGTTTTGCGAAATTGTGGACTTGTTGTTCCCCCAGAGCGCTTAATGGTTGATCGCGATGGCCATTAAGAATTCCCAGGACATTATCTTCGTCTTGGCCGTGTCGAGCGAGATATATTTTTTTCATAGGTTTAATCTATCGACTGAAAATAATCACAATGAGCGTCATAAGGCACTGGTGCTTGAGCTTCACTGCAAAAGCCAGACTCTCCGTTTAGTTGAAAGCTCGTGCAATTTTGGCATTGAGACTTTTCGTCATACCAACCCTCTTTATAATCCGATTCAATTTCGTGAGACATATATTTATGTTTATAATTATGAGTATATTTTAGCAAAAAATAGGAATATTAACATATCAAACTTTACTATTGACATTTGTTGACGTTTTTGTTATAAATTTAAGTTAATTGAATGAACATTAATAATTTATAAATAAGGAGGAACACCATGGAAATCGTTGGCCCGAGTGGGCAAATTTATGTTGTCGGTAAAGATTTTGGCGGTGACGGGAGATACAAACTTTATAGTTGCCATTTTGGCGACCACGAGGTGTGTATTTTAAAAATCGCTAAAAAGATTGCCTTTAATGGCCTTTTAGATAGAGAGGCATTTTTACTTAAGGAAATGCACAAAGCAGCGCTTACCCTGGAAGAATTTCATCAGCAAAATCCAGAAAATAAGTATCCACTGAATTGTCATTTCTTTTTTCCGGAATTGGTGGAAACTTTTATTTCACCAGAGCAAGGAAATTCAAGAATTAGTATTTTAAATTTTGGGCATATTGCCAAAAATTTATCAGACCTAAGTAGGATGAGTTCTCTAACTTTAGAAGAAAGCATTCGGGTTGACCCAAAAACCAGCTCATGGATATTGGGGCGTTTGTTAAAATTGTTAACTTTTACACACGACCAGCATGTTCTGATTGGGGCTTTAAACGGTGACAATATTTTAATTAATCGAGAAAAACATCACGTTGCTATTCTAAATTGGATTGATGCAAAAATTTGCAGCGGCGAAGTGTCAAAAGAGTTGGCTGCTGAAGAAATAGTAGCAGTTGTTCGTGAAGTATTAATTAGTCTTGGTGCAAACCAGAAAACCGGAGAACTTTTGCCGGACAAGCAACTATCAGACAAGCAATACCAGGAAATTATTCAGCTGCTTTTAGCTGGAAAAATCAAAAATGCCGTTGAGGCACATCAAAAATTTTATGAACTGATCAGGTCTTTGTGGCCGAGTGCATTTCATAAATTTACCAGTTATCACATTAATCACTAATCACTAAAATTTTTAAGTAATGGGGGAAAAACCAGGAAGCACTAAAAAGCTCAAAGAGTTTTATAGTGAAACAGTAAGTAAAGGGCCAGCCACAAAAGCGGGCAAACAAAGAGTAGAATCCGGAAAAGGACTACATGAATACGTTGATCCTAAAGGGAATGGCGTGATTAGGCGATCGATCAGTTGGCTGGAGCCAGATGAAAATGGAAATTTTTATCTTTTCAGAGGAACAGCCATGTTGATAGAGACCAGATTAGACACAACGGGATCAATGGGTAATAACGTTGAGATTGCCATGAAGGTTTTGCCACAGACTATCAACTTACTGAAAGAAGTGCCGAAGGCAGTATTGGACAGATATGATGTTCATATTATCACGGCAATCTTTGGAGATGTAAAGGATCGTTTTATTCTATGCCGTTCTCAGGCAGAGTTTGATGAGCGCATTGCTCAACAAATGACTCACTTCTTTCCAGAAGGAGGCGGCGGTGATCTGCCTGAAGATCCTCAATTTGGGCTTTTCGGTGCTGCCTATTTGACGGCTGCCACGATTAAAGAATTGGGATTAAAGAGCTATGACTTTACAATCACTGATGATTTAGGCAGAGATTACGTCAGTATGGCTAATTTGGAAAGAGTTTTTGGCTCAGAAGTTTTAAGTAAAACCGCAGAAAACGGTTGGCCGATCGATGCCAAGCAACTACCAAGCACAAAAGAAATTGTCATAGATCTCTTGAAGACCACTCACGCCTTTGTCTTGTTAGTTGGACCAGAGGACCACGTTATTCATTATTGGGAAGGAATTTATGGTCCGGACCGCGTCGTTATTTTACCGGAGACTGAGCTGTTACCGGAGGTGCAAGCCGCAATAATTGGCTTAACTGAAGGAACTTTAACCCTGGAAACGGTAGAAGAGTTTCTTGTCAAACAAGCAGGATTAGAAGCCAGTGTTGCCGCCAAAATTAAAAGGGCAGTTGCCGGTATTCCAATCGGGGCTCAGATGATGCAGGAAAACTTTGATCGCATTCCAATGAAGGGAGATAAGTTCTTGAATAAGAGAGATCTTTGGCCGATAAAAGATGAAGAAAAAACGGAATAAAATTCGCTTTTTTCAAAAAGAACAAAATTATTTAACCAAGGGGCAATGCAAATTGCCCCTCTTAATTAATTATCATGAAAAAACTGTACACAGTAACTGATTTAGGCGGAGGTGACGGCGGCAAAGGAGCGGTTGTGCACAAACTTAGTTCCCTAAATAAGGCTCACACAATTATTAAGGTTGGTGGAGCACAGGGGAGTCATGGAGTAAGAACTAGCTATGGCGAAAATTTCAATTTTTCACAATTTGGTTGCGGTACTTTTGAAGGTGCCAAGACATATTTGTCGGAATTAATGGTTATCGATCCATTTTTGTTACTTGATGAAGGAAAGCGCTTGAAATACAACTTTGGCATCGGTAATATTTTTGATTATATTTCCATTGACGCCCAGGCTCTGTGTATTACGCCCTTTCATTTGATCACTTCTCAGCTAACCGAAATGAGCAGAAAGAAACAACAAAAAGGGACGGTTGGGATCGGTGCAGGTGAAGCGGTTCTGGATGCTGAAAAACATCCCGAATTAGCCATCAGAGCAAAAGATCTTGGAAGCCCTGGATTGAAAGAAAAATTGGCAGCGATTAGGGCGCAAAAGACTGAAGATCTTCGGGAAATTATTTCCTTAGTTCCAGAATTTTGGAAAGAAGACCAAGAACAGGCTCAAGTATTATTGGAACTTCTAGGTGATAACGAATTTATCGATAGTATTGCTGAAGCTTTTAATCTGCTCAATCAGTCGGTAAAAGTTTTTGACCGAGATTACTTGAGTCAAAAAATTCTTGGTCGCGAAGGTGTTGTAGTAATCGAAAGTTCGCACGGGATTCTCACAGATCGTTATTATGGTTTTTGCCCCTATGTCAGTAGATTAAGAACGGTACCAGAATTTTCCTGGAAACTCCTAGAAGAATGTGGCTATGATGGAGAAATAATTAAGCTTGCAGTAACGCGTGCTTATCAGATCCGTCACGGCGCTGGTCCAATGGTGACTGAGAATTCAGAGTGGTCGCAGAACCTGCTTCCCGGTAGCAGTAAAAATGATAATCGCTGGCAGGGAAAGGTTCGTATTGGACCATTGGATTTTGTTTCGCTCAGGTATGCTCTAGAGGTATGTGGTGGCCCACAAGTATTTTCCGGTCTCGCTCTCACTTGGTTTGACCAAATTCAAACAATGGGGAGATGGGATCTATGTCAAAATTATCAAGGCGAACTAAATAATGAATTTTTCAGTTCAGACGGTCGGATAAATGTGAATCAGAAAATTGGTCATGAAAAGACGAAATATCAGGAAAGATTAAGTGCTGAACTTTTTAAGACTCAGCCCAAAATAATCACTCATGATATTAGCACTAAAAATCAGAAAGAATTGTTTAACTTTAGGAAAGAATTAATAAAAGATCAGCTAAAGATGCCAATTTCGATGATTTCTTTCGGTCCAACCGAAAAAGACAAAATATGTTTCTAAGGATAAGCGGTATTGCTAAAATGCCGCTTTTTTAAATCCATCAGCCAGTATGTTGACAAATCTTTAATAATAGTATATAAAGATATGAATATCTGAAGCCGGATATTTACATGTTTATTAAAAATATATTCACTTAAAATGTAATAATAATGGAGAAAAAAGATTATCCAGAAGGATGGAACAAAACAGTAGGCGTATTCGCCGAAGCAATCGGCAAGCCAGTTGAAGAAATAACCGAAGCATTAGTTAACATCGTTGGCGAACCCAGCGATGAAGCCGTTTTGCTTCTTGGCGACAAAAACGCAGTGCCAGACGCAGACTTAAAAGAAGCATTTAAAGGCTTAAGTATCCCAAGTGGAAAACTTAACGCTCACTTGCAAAAATTACGTGGTGACTTAAAAGTTGAAGAAGTTACCGAAAAAAAAATGAGTCAAATTGGTAACGTGTTACCGGTGATACCAACTAATGAATCATTTATTGAAATGCTAAAAGTTGGCGGCGTATTAAAAGTTGGCGAAACAGAAGTATTATCTGCTATAAAAGCGGCGATAGCCAAAAGTTTTGGACTTTATGAGTTTCCAAAATTGCTTTCCAACAAAATGGAGGAATTCGCCGAAGATCAAGGAGAGCCCTGCGGCGAAGAATTTTTCACAATACAGAGAATACTCTCTGAACGCACTTACGCTGAGGTTTTATCAGTTATTAAGGTGAAAGGATCTTTCATTTCAGAAGCAAGAAAAAAAACATTTTTACTTAAACTGGACACAAATTTCTGGCCAGCCTTATCCAGTTTTCATGAACAACTGAAAGCCTGGTATGACAACTGGGTTCAAGGATTTTCCAACCCAGGTGTGATGGTGATGGCAATGGCGCAAGGTAACTTAGGTGGGGTATCTGGGCTAGCTGACCCTCCTGATCCTTCATCAGTTATTGCTGCCGCCGAAGAGGTGGTTAATGTAATTAACAAAGTTTTTGCCGGTCCAGGAATTCCTGTCGCCAGAGCAATGGCTTATGATGCAACAAAGATTATTGATATCATCAATGATCCAAAAATTCTAACTCAAGCAGGTTATTCCACTAAAGACCAAATGCTCAAAGGTTTGGGTGTTTCTATCGGAAGTGAAGCAGTGATAATGGAAAGAAGTGCTACGCAATATGCTCTCTCAATCATGTCATTGCCAAAAGTAGAACTGGAAATGCAGCCTGTTTATTTAGTCGCCATGTTACGTTTGGGAAATACTATCCCCTGGGACAAACTGGGTGGAAAAGGAATTACCAGAAAAGATTTGCGCGAATAATATTTATTCAAAAAAAAGCCGAACCACAAGTTCGGCTTTTTCATATTTTAAAACTATAATTTTGGAATAAAGACTTTTTCTACAAAAAGTCTGGTTGCTAGTTGCCGATAACCAGAATCCCAGAACGCACTATCTGAATCAATTTCTTTTGAATGCTTGGTATTAATACCGCCTTTTTCTGGATGAAAGCGGGAATAGCCTTTATGCATTAAGCGATATTGCAGAGTGTCTCTTTCGAGTTCAGAAAGCCAGATGTTTCTCTCGTCTGATGAGTTTTCACGACTAAGGTATGGGGTCATTACTTTTTCGTAGAGTTCTTGAATATCTTTTTTATTACCACACCAAGCGCCGTTGAACAAAACGTGAGTACACTTGCTATTACCCAGGGTTTTATCTTCGCTTTCATTATCTTTAATTTTTAGATTACCAAACGAGTCTTCCAGCCAGAATTCTAAAGGAGTGTCTTTTATTTTTTCGTGCTCCAATATTTTTCCTAAAGATGTATGAATCTTTTCTTGATCATTAACTGATGCGTGTGGCTTAACAAAGAAAGCTAAGTCTAAGTCTGCCTCTTTTGCCCCATAACCTTTAACCTTAGATCCATAAACAATAGATAATGGATAAAGCAATTGGCTTAGCTCGGGGTCGTTTTCTATTGCTTTGATAGCTCGTGTTAGTTCCTGAAACTCTTCGCTACCAATAATGTTTTCGGGAGAAAATTTCTCCCCCAGTTCGGTAACGGGAACATCAAATCTATTTAAATAATTTTGATCAATAATATTTGCTGAGAAAAGTCGGGAGAGAGTACTCTCTGTCAACTCTCGAACTGCTGCGTTTGAAGTGTCATTATTTTCTTTGAATAATGACTCAAGCTGGAGAGCTAAACTTTTTGCCTTGCCGTGATTTTCTAGCGCCAGGTTTTCTAAAGCTATTTTTGCAGTAGTGATGCTAATTAGTGAACACGTTTGATCCTTAATATGATTATTTGCTAAAGTTTGAAGCTCCCCCCAGGATAATTCATGCTTGGCGATAGCATCTGCCAATTGAGCGCCATAACTATTAATAATTTTATTCATTCTCTGCTGTCTTTCCCATTTTATTCGACTGGCAGGATAAGTATTTTGTCTGGTCGTAGCCTGCTCTTCAATTATTGCCAATTTTTCTCTGACTTGTGGCAATAATTCTGTTAACAAATTTTCTTTTTTCGTTTCAGAAAAATCTTTTTTGCTTGAACTAATGTTTTTTAATTCATTTTGCATGATTATCCCGACGTTTCTTAGTAGCCCTAATTTTGATCCGGTTAATTTATTTAGATCATTTTCGGAGATTAGCTTAAGATCAAAGAGAACAGGAATAGTGTCCATGATGCTGTCACAAAGGACACTATCTTTACTGTTTTCTGCTAAAGAAATTACTTGGTCGAAGGAAATTAGACCCTTTTCTGCAAGAACAGGAATTAGATGGGCGGCTTTTGAAACTTGCGGTAATTGGGTCCGCCGAATTTCCATTTCTGGGACATCGCCGTCAACAAAGTTGCTGCGGTTGTCATGCTGTGATAATAAACTTTGCCACTTTTTAAGATAAAAATCGCGAAATTTTTCTCTTTCAGCTGCCAATTCTTCATTTGCATCATCATTTGTTGGTTCGGGGATCATTTCAAAGGGGAGATACAGTAAGACTCGGGCGTTGAATTCGTCAGACTCAACGAAATCTTGTAATTCTTGGTAGATATTTATTATATCTTCACTTTTAATATTTTCTGAAGATGAGGAGAATAAAATTTGAAGATTTTTTGATAATTCTTGACGTTTGACTGACTGAGCAATTAACTCGGGATTATTTTTGATAGCTTCAGGCCAATAAGAATTTTGGCTTTCTGGGTAAATGGTTTCGTTAGCTGGGGCGGCAATAGTAATCTCAAAAGAATTCTCTTTTTCGTAGTTACTGTCGGGGAAATTTTGCTTTAGTTTAAACATATAATTAGAAATTTAGCTTATTTTATTATAACAAAGATAAATTCAAATAAAAAGCCCGGTATTTGGTAATACCAGGCGAAAATTTAAGTAATTCTAGTATTTATAATATATAAAGGATTAATTATAGTCTGATTTTTGGTAACAATTTTTCGATTTTATCCCTTTTTTTTATTGCAGTTAATCATAATTTTTTAATCAATTCTGGTAGAGTTTTAAAATCATCAGTGCAAGCATCAGCCTCCACAAACTTGTCTTTCGAATAAATTATCACTTTCATTCCTGCAGATTTTGCTGCTTGAAGGTCGCTGGGTAGGTCACCAATATAGACAGTTTCTACTGGTTTAACTCCTAGCTTTTTAGCAGCAAATAACAACGGTTCTGGTTCTGGTTTGTGTTTCTCAGTATCTTCGTGAACAACGACTACTGAAAAGTGCTCTTTTAGATTGAGTAATCGTGGAGCCTCAAAGATACCGCCTCTAATTCTGCTGGTAACAATCCCAAGAATGTAATCTTGTTTTAATACTTGAATCACTTCTTCTAGTTGATCAGGATATTCTAGCAATTCTATCGGATATTGAATCTGGCCGGCAGCTCTTATTTGGCATATTTTGTTTAATTCTTCCTCGGAAGATATATTAGTAAACTTCTTGATCACCTCACGCATCGGAATATGAAACATTTGGCTATATTCTTCTCGTGTTGGCGGTCGATGTCCAAGACCGGAAATTAAATTCTGAAAAAATTTCAAATTTGCCTCGAAAGAATCAAGGAGAACGCCATCGACATCAAACAAAACAGCTTTAATCATAGTTTTTATTTATTAATTAAGTATAACATATTGGTTAAAATCACTAAACATTGTGTAAAAATGACTAATAACTGAGATTTTTTCCTCTCTTGACAGATATTCAATAATTAGTTAAACTTTATTGTTAACTATATTGGTTAATTATTTCGAACATTAATAATAAAATAGATGAATTATGATAGATATTCATGCACACACGTCCAGTCACGCACTCTACGGGCTGCACACCGATCGAGCCGACCTGGATTATCTCCGAGTACAGGCTCAAAAATATGGCATTAGTAAAATATATCTAATGGCTACCTATTTCCCCTTAAAAAAGTCAGGTCTAGCAAACTCAACTTTATTAGAGGCAATCAAAAATGATCCGCTCTTCGGATGTTTCGGAAGTTTGGACATGGAAAACAATTTTTCTACTGGTATGCAGGAGTTATCTACTCTCGCAGAAGCCAAATTAATCTCTGGGATAAAACTTTATCCTGGGTATCAGGACATTGTTTTGTCAGATCCTATCTTTTCACCACTTTTTGAATTAGCCGAAGAACATAAGTTGCCGGTGGCTTGTCATCTTGGTGAGCTGCATCATTGCTGCCCCCGCAAAAAAGACGCTAATTCAAAATATCGATGTGGCGAAAATCATTGCAAGCTCGATTTTCGTGGCCATTTGGCTAAACCGTATGAATTGGGTTTGGTGGCGCAGAAATTTCCTAATGTGAAATTCATAGCCTGCCATTTGGCAAATCCATATTTTGAAGATTTGCGCCAAGTAATGGAATTGTGTGACAACGTTTATACAGATATTTCTGGACAATTTTTATCTGGAACGGATGAAGATTCGCCAGAATATCGTTCGATATTAAAGGCGGAAATCGAAAAGTTTTTTCTCATAAAAAACGCTCATGAAAGAATAATGTTTGGCACGGATTTTCCGATTCAATCATATTTAGACTCCATCGAGTTAGTTGAAATGCTTGAAATTGAAGATGAAAGAAAAGAAAATATCTTCTACAAAAATGCAAAAAGTTTAAATCTGTAAAAAATAATTGGAATGAAAAAAAAGTTGAAAATTTTAGTTACAGCTGGTTCAACGATGGTCATGATAGACCAAGTAAGAGCCATTTCGAATATCTTTAAGGGAAGGACGGGGGCGGAAATAGCCTTGTCTTTAGCCAAAGATATATTTTCTCAGGTGACACTGATAGCTTCTAACGAAAGAAGTTTGTTAGAGAATTTTGACGAAGTGGATCATTTGATGGTGAGTGGTCGTCTCAAGTTGATTGCTTACCGAACCTATGATGAGCTTTTGCAAATTATGGAACAAGAAATTAAAACCGGTTCTTATGACGTAGTAATACATTCTGCTGCAGTAAGTGATTATCAGGTGAGTGAAGTTTGTATTATGGAAGATGAAAAATTAGTTGCGATTGATCGAAGCAAAAAAGTTTCTTCCGACAACCAGGATTTGTATCTGCGTTTAGTACAAACGCAGAAAATAATTGATTTAATCCGCGAACCCTGGGGGTTTAAAGGTTATTTAGTAAAATTTAAACTCCAAGTTGGAATCAGCGATGAAGAATTAATTAAGATAGCTTTAAAAAGTCGTCAGACTAGTAGCGCGAATATGATTGTCGGAAACTGTTTGGAGTGGGCGAAAGAAAGAGCTTATGTGATTACTGATTCAAGTTCAGAAAATGTAAAACGCAGTCAGTTGCCTGCGATGATTCACAAAAAAGTAATGGAGGAATTATCATGAGAGTACTTTTAGGAATCACCGGTAGCGTCGCTACGGTTTTAACGGCGAAGTTAATAATGGAATTAATAAATGCTGGTCACGAAGTAAAGGTAGTTGCTACCAATCCAGCATTATATTTTCTTGAAGAAGATACTTTGGATCTGGAAAGTTTCACAATTAATTTAACTGATCAAAAGGTTGAATTATACATCGATAAGTTTGAATGGCCAGCGGGTGGTTATCATAAACATGCCCCAGTTAGGCACATCGAATTTAAAGATTGGGCTGACATCTTACTTATTGCGCCTTTGTCTGCCAATACATTAGCAAAAATGGCTAATGGTTTAGCGGATAATTTCTTGAGTTGCATTGTCAGAGCCTGGCCTCTAAACAAACCACTGGTCATCGCTCCGGCGATGAATACAGACATGTACAACAATCCGATTACATCGCAACATTTAAAAGCACTGCATGTTAGATATGAAAAGTTTACTATCGTGCAGCCAGTTGAAAAAATGTTAGCTTGTGGATACGTTGGAGTTGGTGGAATGGCAGACATAAAGGATATCGTCTCTAAAATTCCGATAATAGAGTAAAAAAACCAAAAATAAGGACGAAGAAGATTCGTCCTTTTTAAATACTTTATCGCACTTGACAAATAAACATAACTATGATAAGTTTCCAGACAAATAGCAGTTGCTGTTTTGTTAATTAAAAGTTAAATATGAACCAGGCTCACATCCGCTAAAACCAAAGGATACGAGCACTAAAACAAGGAGGTTAAAATGACTGAAAAAAGTAAAGGACAATGGGTTCGACTTAGCCCTCGTGACATCTATCTCCGCTTCTTAGAGATAGAAGAATGGAGAAAAAAAGCCGAAAAAGCTTTCGGGTTTACACATCACTGGCTTGACTCTGTTCAAACAAAGATTCTTAACGATGACGAAAAGGGAATGGTAAAGAATCTTCTTGAGGAGATTTTAAAGAAAACTAGTGCGCCTTGCGCTTATGAAGTGATGACAAAGATATCTAAAGTCTTCGGGCTTAAGGATTTATCTGGGTTTTGTACCCAACAAAAGTTTACTGGGTTATTAGGAGTTAACCATGTGGTTAATTTAGCGCTAAGCAGTGTATTTTCTGCATTAAACCTTAAGAAAGGCTTTGCCAACTTTGGCGGGGTTTCAATCGATTATTCAAAAATTTGCAAGCTCGGAGTTCCTGAAGAGATGCATAATGTTATTCAGGAAAAAATAAATCTTGGAGATGTTGAAACTAACACCCAGCTTCGTGTGATTTTTGAGCAAATAAGAGCTTTGCACGAAAATAAAATGTATCCTTTTCAGACATTTAAATCTCTCGGAGAGGTAATAAAAAGCCTGACCGACGAAGATCCGATGGGATATATGTTTTATCAAATAAACATCTGTTTCCCAAAGAAGGTGGAAAAGGATTTTAACTTCTATTCAAATGAAATAGTTAAAAGTGATGGAGGATTTTTTCAAGATCTTTGCATTTTAATTCTTTCGTACGAATTTCCAAAGCAAAATCAAAGCAATTCAGTAAATCAGTAAGACAGTATTAACCAGCTCACATCCGCTAAAACCAAAGGATACGGGCACTAAAACAGAAAATCATGAATACAGAAATTAAAAATTCGAGAATTATTAATCTCAAAAATGAGATTAAAGAAAAAAAAGTTAAACTTGCTGGATCTCAAAAAGTTTCAGGGCGCATGGTAATAGTCCTTGCGATTATTTCATTCTTCAGTATCTTCCTTGGCTCGGGCTATATTTTCGATAGTATTTGGGTTAGATTGGTACTTTCAACGGTTGGCACCCTTGTAGTGTTCTTTCTGAATAATACCTTAGTGAAAATGGATCATGCTAAGCCAATATTTATGGCAGTTAGCATCCTTATGACACTAATACTAAGTTCAACTTTTGCATTTTTCTTTATTGCCTCTAACCCAGCACTGCTTGCTGAAGCTCAAGAAGAATTAAGAAATTATCGTCAGGTAATTGACCAAAATAACAGGTTAATTGAATTAACCGATAAAGCTACTCAACTTTTAAGAAGTGGAGAAAAAGAGTACGCATTTAATGCGAACGAAGAAAGTAAAGGTGCTTTTTCCGGAAGCAAGAGTTCCGTTAATGGAAATATGAATTTTTTAGAGTCAAGACTTAAGGGTATCTCTTTCAAATTTGGTGATCAGGCGCTTTTTCTGGAAAATAAGATGAAACAATCAAAGCGTACCGTAGAAGAATCAGCTGGCATCTTGCTCGAAGCAGAAAAAAAACTCACCCAAAGGCCAGCCAACTCAGCGGAACTAAAAAAGTATATGAATAGCTTTGAAAATTCTTTACTTGCACTCGATCAGTCTGTCAGAAACTTTCATAATCCGAATGAAGAAATTGTGATGATTGAAGGTTCTTTTGAGGGTTATATTTTAACCGAACTCAATGTCCAACCGAATGGGGCGGGCGACCTTGTCCAGAATCAGAGGAACGCAATGGAAAAAACTAAGTCTGGTTTGCAAAATTATGTTGAGAATCTCAAAAAGATTTCCAATGAACTCAAAAGGGCTGAAACTGATAATCAGGGGTTGAAATTGTATTCTCAAGAATATTACAATCCGATGGTTGCTTGCTTTAGTCATATTGATGTGACTTGGATCTGGTTGCTCATCGCAATCATGTTTGATATTTTTCCTTATATAGTCGTGTTTATTCACTTTAACAAACAAAAGGACATTGATGAACTCGGATTGAAGTTGGATGAGCTCGAACAAGAAGTTCTAGATAAGAAGGAGTAAGCCATGGAAAAAAGAATCTTCATGAAAGCGGCGCTTGGATTAGGTGCTGCTATCGCGATTACCGTAGTTTTTATTGCTGCACTATTCTTTTATTGTATTGGTCAGATCCATGTATTTAAGGTATATGGGCCAGGCATTGGAGTAATTGAAAGCGTTCTTATGACAATATCTTGTTATTGCGTCCTCGTTCCAATCTTTGGTCTGGTTATCGATATAATCGACCTTGGAAATAAAGGGAAAAAAATACGTGAGCAAAGAGAAAAATCATACAATAAAACCTCAAAATTTCTTGATGGTATCAATTATAATTACACGCTTAAAACGATAGATGGGAACTTAATTAATGTCGAATATCGTTTAAGTGTTGAAGACGATTTCTTCGATAAAAACTCGGTTTACATTTCCTACGCCGGCCAAAAAAAATTGAGATACGGCGAGCTAGCTGTGCCAATTCTTCTTATGTTTGTGGGTGGGATTAAGGGTTTTGTAATATTATTCTTTTTTATTCCAAACATTATCTTGGATTATCACATATATCTTCCTTGGTAATTATTGCACTATATCACAAAAGGCTGACGTCAAATAATGACTCAGCCTTTTTTAATAGGTCAGGTAACTCTGCGAGATTTTCCACTGCGGCAATTTGCACGCCGCTGAGTTCGTGGAGGAGGTCAGCAGTTTAATTATACCTAATCATTGAGAGATTTTTTTTAGTCTTTCAAGCGAATTTAAAATGATTGTCTTGTCTTGACGGCTATAGTTATTATCTGTCAAATATTGCTCTAATTGATCTCTGTCTAGTTGCAATAAAGATAAGTAATCTTTTTTATACGAAAAAAGAGTCGACAAAATATTGTCCTCCATCATCACCGTTAATAAAATTATTTTCATTATCCCCCGTGTAATAGTTTAATCCCATTTTTTGAAAAAAATCAAAAACTTTTGAGTAAGGATATTTGACAGGGGTTTCACCTTTTAGAATTTTTTTGAATGAATCAAATAAATAATAAATTTTGTTCTTGTTAGTGTTGGTGATCTTTGTTATGTCGGTCGGCTGCTCCCCTATTATTTTTGCCTAATTTCGAGTGGTATATTCTCACCTAGAAATGTCCCAGAAGTAACTGCGTAAGTCTTTGGAAAATTGTGAGGGAAGATAGTGCTCATAATCTTTTGGCTGTAATAGATTTGCTTGGCATGCTCCGGGGTAAGTTCTCCCTGGTATGTGAAAGCCAGTACTTCTTTATCTGGATTTTCAGGATTTGATATTACAAAACGCTGACCACCAGCACCCAATATATCGCCATTCTCCTTTAACTTAATCGTAGGGATATAAACATTATTTTCTGTTATATCAATACTATCTTTAATTTTTTCTGGCAAGTTTTCTAACGAAAATTTTTCTAAACGAGGCATATTTTTTAATTATAAACTGTAATATTTTACTTTCATTTAAAATCAATTATTGATTATTATTAATCATATTTTAACACAAATTTGCAGACTCTGTCCGCCGTAGCTCGCTTAGACGAGAGAAGGCGGAAATTGAGACATAGTTGAGATGGTTTTAGTTCGGTAAAAAACGATTTTTAGCGTTTTTATAATTAGATTAGTCCAATAAATCGGTCAAAGAGCTTTTTAATGTCTTCATAACTTCATATCCAATTTGACGAATTGAGTTTTTGGCTGGGCTATTTTCGAATACAACCTTTTGTCCATTAATTCTTAGATTTAAAGAGTCTGATTCAATAAATTGTTTATATTCTTGAGGTAATTTTTCATCAATATGAGCAACCCCATCTTTTTCGGTATTATATAATATTAATAATTTTCTTGTTAATTTGTATCCGGACTCCTTATCCTCATATATAATTTGTTCCCACCAATCCTCAAAACTCTTGTCTTTGAGTTGTTTTTGTCCCGCCCTCAAGCAAAATGGATAAAAATAATATTTATCTACAGCAAGAACTTTTTTAAAAACCAATCCCATGTATACGCTCGAAATTGAAATTGTTAAGTTTGAAAATGGAATATAAATATCAAAATTGCTAAAGGTAGGTCCCGCCCTGTATTCATCAGCGCTGTCTTTAAATGGTATATTTTTTTTATTTAGATGTGTTAACAATGAAATAGTATCTTTTCTTGGACCATCTTTAACTAAGAGTCTTATTCTTCCGGCTATATCTTTTGCTTTTTTGGTATTTCCTTCATCAAAAGATTTACAATCTTCTTGTAATTGTTCAAATACTTCTTTTAATGATCCAATTAGTCTTTCCATAAAATTGTTTTTATGATTTTAACAAATATTTTTTTATAGATTTTTTGCCAGATCCTCTAAATAATCTCTGATTACAAGAAAATCATTATTTGGATTAATAATTATTGTTTCCTCTTTGTTCAGCTGTTTAGAGTATCTGTAAATTGCTATACTGTTATTCTCCAGTAAATATATAGGTTTAGCAGCGAAGAGATGTTGGTCTTTCCTTGACTCTTCCTTTTCTTCGAATGGGTGCTTAACAATATCATTAGCGATATTTACTATGTCCTGTATTTTTTTAAAATCAACCTTTTTCTTGTAAAATTTTGGATTAACTTTTTTTGTTATCTGTCTCGCCGCCTCAATAACAACTCTTAATTGGCCATACATTCCATAAGCAAAAGACCATGAACTATTTAGATAATTATCTGCCTCCGCGAGCTTTAACGGATTTTTTTTGTAATACAATGAGTTAGCTTTTATCATTCCTTTTAGTTGAATGTATGCAAAATCGTAGTACAATAAGCCAATGCTAATTGGCTGAAAAATCTCGTCATTCGTTATATGAAATTTTTCAATATATTGTCTAAATTCGCTTATATTGTATCCTTTCAAGTAATTTATGATCTTTCATTTAGTTAACGCGACATCTCTGAATCTCTTATAGCAGATGTCGTTTAGGTTGTTAAAATCTTATCAACAATCAATAGGAAGAAATGAATTGGGCCATATGCGTCTTGCGGTAGGCATGGTCGTTAATCTTTTTAAATTAAATGTTTGTTAAGAAATGCTCTACCTGATCCAGATTTTAAATATTTTTCAAACTCAAATGCTTTATGTTTAAAGGAAAATATGGTGTACGTAATTAATTTTATTGGTAATCTCCCTTTTGTTGCTGGCACGTGGCCAGCGCTATGTCGCTTCAACCTTTCTTCAATGTTTTCCGTGCATCCAGTATATAATTTTGTATCATAACATCTTAATGTATAAACGTAATACATAGATTTTTTCACTTTTATTATTTGCAATGTATCCTCCTCTTTGCTACAGCGAGCGAATCCCGCTTACGCTCATCTTCTGCGGACTGTGTCCGCCGAAGCCGAGCTACAGCGAGGCGAAGGCGGAGAGACAGGGATTTGAACCCTGGATACCATTGCTGGTATACCGCATTTCGAGTGCGGCGCTTTCGACCACTCAGCCATCTCTCCAATCGTCCTTGCGGACGTTTATTTCTTTAGTCTTTTGATTTCTTCTTCAGTTAGTGGCCGCCACTTTCCTTCGGAAAGTGAGCCAAGATCAATACCCGCAAGATTAATACGAATTAAATCTTTTACGGCATAACCCAGGGCATCAAACATCCGACGAATCTGTCTCTTGCGACCTTCGTTTAAGGTTATTATAAATACCCCGTTTTGTAAATATTTAATTCTAACTGCTCGCATCGGTCGGTCTTCTTCTGGAACATTAACTCCTTGTAATAACTCGTTCTCAATCATCGACATGTCGCGCGGGTTCCATTCAACATCACGTGGGCTAGCAAGATTAACTCGGTAAGTCTTTTCGTGTTCGTAGCGAGGATGGCTCAAGTGTTGAGCAAAATCACCATCGTTAGTGAGAATTAGTAAACCGCGGCTGTCTTTATCAAGACGACCTATAGCAAATAATTTTTCTTTAAAAGGAATTAATTCAAATATATTTCTTTCATTTTCGAATTGAGCACTGGTGCAAGTGTAACCAGCCGGTTTGTTGAGGGCGATATAGGTAAAGTTAGCTGGCGCTTGAGCCAACCGACGTCCTTTGATTCGGATTTCTGCATCTTCGGTAACACGGCAACCAGCTTCGGCAATCATACCGTCAACTTCAACTTTACCATCTTTTACTAAGGCTTCAGCATCACGACGCGACAAACCACTGCGTGAGGCAATTACTTTTTGGAGGGGAAAATCATTCATATATTTATTCTTTTTCGTTTGGTTTAATTAAGATGACAGTGAGCGCAATGATGACCCAAAAAATTAGGGCCAGATCATTTTTGAAATAAGGAACGTCAACTAACCCGTGAATAATAATTGCGGTCATCGCTGTACCAACCCCGAGAATCAAAAAGCGGTCGCGTTCTTTATTTTTAATTGCCGATTTGAATGATAAAAATAATTGCTTAGCTATTAACCAAATAAAAACTAATAAGCCAAAGAAACCAATTTCGCTCCAGAAGTTTAAAATTATATTATGAGGATAGAAATATATTTCAACTGGCTGCCAAACGCTATCGCGGTATTCTTTATTCCAGAGCACTTTGCGAAGCCAGTTTGGATCATCATTCTTAACAAATATCCCAGCCTGGTGAAATGGTTTTACGGCCTTTTGGTAACCGCTTAATCCTGCGCCAGTAATTAGTTTTCCGTCGTTTAGCATCTTCCAGGTTTCAGTCCATTGTTGACGACGAATTTGGCCAGATAAATCCATCAAGGTTGCTTTCTCAGTGGTGTAGTTTTTGATTGGCGCAAGACTAAAGATTCCGATCAGGCCAATCACCGCCAAAGTAATTGCTAAGTAGCGAGGTTTTTTGCCAGCAAAGAACAAAAATAACCAACTGCTTCCCATTATTGCAATCGAAGCTCCTTCTGAATGAGCAAACAAAGCGGCAAGTAACGAAAGAATAATAACCGCTAAATAAAATAATTTTTTTAGCGAATCACGGAATGTTGTTTTGATTGGAAAGGTAAAAAATCTTCCAGCAGCTAGCATTGTTAATGGTGCAAGAAATAAACCGACAGCGTTAGGATAGGAAAACCAGGAAACAACTCGGCGAGTTTCTTCGGCCGCCCAGAAAGGGTTGCTAATAAAATCACCGCTAATTTTTTGGTAGACCGCAAATAAGGCAGTAAAAAAAGCGGAAACGCTAAGTGCGGCAATAATTGTTTTAGCACCCTCTTTTCCTTTGAACGTTTGAGCAATAACAAAAAAGAAAAGAATTGGTTCCAAGAAATAAGCTTTCCAAACACCAAGAGAGGCGCTGCCGAAATTAACAAAAACTCCGATCCCCGCTGCAATAATTACCAATAAAGCTTCGCGCCAGAAAAGTGGTGCCTGCCAAGATTTTGGCTTGCTAACTTTTTGCCAATTTTTTATCAACCAAACACCGAAAATTATTAAAACCATTAATTCTAAAATAGTCAGGGGAAGTTTTAATAAATCAAAGCGAATTAGGTATGACGGCAAGAAAACCAATGTCAAAATAATTGCTTTTTTAAGGTTCAAAAAAGACAAAATAATGAATAAGACTGTGAAGCTAATGATTAGCAAATTCATATTAATAATTATAGCATAGGTGCTAAAAAACCGGATTGCACCGGTTTTTCAGAAAGTATTGCGAGACTAAGCGCGTTCAACGTATTCACCAGAATCAGTATTGATGCGGACGATATCGCCTTCGTTGATAAACAAAGGAACGTTTAGGAGGGCGCCAGTTTCTAGTTCAACTTGTTTGTTAACATTACCAGCAGAATTTCCGCGAACACTAGGTGGAGCAGAAACAACTTTGAAATCCATTTTAATTGGCAAATCAATTGATACTGGTTTGTCATTAAAATATAAAACGTTAACGTCAGTGCCTTCTTTCAAATAGTTTTCTTTTTCACCAATTGATTCCAAAGAAAGACTAAATTGTTCGAAGTCTGCATTATCCATGAAGTAAGCTTCTTCCTTGTCTTTGTACATGAAGTTAGCTTTTTTCACTTCTGTTTCCGCTTCGTCGGCTTTTTCAGCGCCTTGGAAAGTTTTTTCCAGAGTATTTCCGT